>DATADD010000187.1:0-7240 GCA_036258675.1 Actinomycetota bacterium
GGGCATACCGGTCGAGGTCGCGCTCGCCCTCGAGCTGGGAGACCCTCCCGAGTTCGACGGGGTCGCCTGCGCGACCTGCGGCAACCGTTTCCGGACCGAGTTCGACCACCATGAGCCGCACGCCGCAGGGGGTCCCGTGTCGACGACGAACATCGATCCGCTCTGTTGGACATGTCACCGGGACAAGACGGCGCGCGACCGGGCCGCGGGCAGGCTGGGACCGGCGGGAGGCGCGCGCAACCGGGCCGACGGTAACGGGGCGAGGAGCGAGCCGCCCGAGCCGTGACGCCGGTGGAGATGCCGGCGCGCCGGTCGTTGCTCTCGGGGTCGCGCCCGAGTCAGGCGGGCTCCGCCGAGCCATCGCTCCCCGCGGCTTGCGACGCGTGCACGAGTGCTTCGAGGGCCGCGCGCGCCGCGCCCGAGTCGACCGCCGCCGCCGCCTCCTCGAGGCCTTCCTGCATGGTCTCCGCGCGCCCGGCGGCGAGGAGCCCCGCGGCCGCGTTGAGAAGTGTGATGTCGCGGCGCGGGCCCCCAGCCCCGTCGAGCACCGCGGTGATCGCGCGGGCGTTGTCGTCGGCCGTCCCACCGGCGACGTCGGAGAGCGGGGCGAGACGAAGACCCAACGAGCGCGGGTCGAGGGTCCAGCGTTCGATCCGGCCGGCGCGCAGCTCGACGACCTCGGAGGGGCCCGACGTGGCGAGCTCGTCGAGCCCCTCGTGGCCGTGGAAGCCCACCACGCGCTCGCTTCCCAGTCGTCCGAGCGCTCCGACCATGACGTCGAGCATGCGACGGTCGGACACGCCGAGCGCCTGGCGCGTGACGCCCGCCGGGTTCGTCAATGGCCCGAGGAAGTTGAAGATCGTGGGTATGCCCAGCTCGCGCCTCGGGGCCGCGGCGTGGCGCATCGCGGGGTGGAACAGCGGCGCGAAGCAGAAGCCGATCCCCGCCCGCTCGATGCAGGCGGCCACCCCCTCCGGCGGAAGATCGATGCGCACGTCGAGGGCCTCGAGGACGTCGGCGGACCCGCACCTCGACGAAGCCGCCCGGTTCCCGTGCTTCGCGACCATCACCCCCGCGCCGGCGCACACGAGGGCGGCCGCGGTCGAGACGTTGAACGTGCCCGCTCGGTCGCCGCCCGTCCCGCAGGTGTCGAGGACGGCGCCCGTTCCCGGGACGCGATGCGCATATGCGCGCATCGTGCGAACGAGCCCCACGAGCTCGTCGACGGTCTCCCCCTTGGCGCGCAGCGCGACCACGAAGCCCGCGATCTGCGACGGGGCCGCGGCCCCGGCCATGATCTCGGTCATCGCCCCGGCGCTGTCCTGCTCCGACAGCGAGCGGCCCTCGAGCAAGAGCGAGAGCACGCGCGGCCACGAGAAGGGTGGTGCGCCCGCCGCCTCCCCGCTCACGCCAAGAGCCGAGCGAACGCGAGCGCGTAGACGATCGCGGCGCGCTCCAGCTCCGCGAGGTCGATGCTCTCCTCGATCGTGTGGGCCACGGCGATGTCGCCGGGCCCGCAAACGACCACCTCGCTGCCGGCCTCGGCGAAGAAGCGCGCGTCCGACGCGCCGCGGAATCCCACGAGCTCCGCCGGCCTCCCTGTGGCGTCCGCGAGGGCCCCGGATACCTCTCGCACGACGCGCGCGTCCTCGTCGACCTCGAACGGCCGCGCGTCGAAGAGGACCCGGACGTCGGCATCGAGGTCCGGGACCTCGGCGCGGGCGTCGTCGATGGCGCGCCGGATCTGGGCGAGAACCTCCTCGCCGGTCTCCCCGGGGACGGTGCGGCGGTCGATCTGCGCGCGGCAGAGTCCGGGGACCATGTTGACCTTCTCGCCCCCGAGCACCGTGCCCACGTTGATGCTCGGGCCGCCGAGGACGTCGTGGCTCACGCCCGGGAGGGAGCTCTCGAGCCGGCGGAGCACCTCGACCATGTGGAGGATCGCGTTCACGCCGCGCTCGGGAGCGGACCCGTGGGCGGCGACGCCTCTCGTCACGACCTCGACCCAGCATGCGCCCCGCTGCGCGCGCACGAGCCGCAGCGACGTGGGCTCCCCGACGACGACCGCGTCGGGAGCGACGTGCCCCTGCTCGATGAGGAACGCGGCCCCCAGCGCGCCCATCGTCTCCTCGTCGCTCACGAGCTCGAGCTCGAGCGTCCCGCGCAGCTCCGCCCCCGCCTCCCCCAGGATCGCGACCGCCTCGAGCGCCGCTGCGATCGCGCCCTTGGCGTCGCACGTCCCCCGGCCCCACATCCTCCCGGCCTCGACGTCGGCGGCGAGCGGGTCGTGGCGCCAGATCGAGCGGTCGCCCACGGGGACGGTGTCGAGGTGCGAGCAGAACGAGATCACCGGGCCCTCGCCGCGCTCGAGACGGGCAACGAGGTTGGGGCGGCCGGGAGCCGCCTCGAAGCGAGCCGTCTCGAGTCCGAGGGCGCGACAGACGCCGTCCGCGGCGTCGGCCGCGTCGGCCTCCCTCCCGGGGGGGTTCTGAGAGTCGATGCGCACGAGGTCCCGCAGGAGTCCGACGAGGCGGTCGGCGTCCAGGAGCTCCGCGGCGCGCCCGGCCGACAGGGACATCAGCCGGCGTTCCCGCCGCGCATCCCGCGCCCTCGCCTGCGAGACTGGGGGACGTGACCGCCTATCAGGTCTTCCTCGTGTGCGTCCTGGTGGCGTGGCCCTTCGTGATCCTCGGCCTCCTGTTCCTCATGAGCGCACTCGAGCGATACGAGCGGCGCGTCGACGCGCCGACGCCCGAGGAGGCGGGCCTCGAGCCGGTGCGGGGGGCGCCGCCGGAGCGCGAGGTCACGATCGTGTTCGGCGACAAGGTCGTCGGCCGCCCCGAGGGTTAGACGGGCGCGAGCTCGCCGAGAGAGAGTCAGGCGAGGGCGACGCACTCGACCTCCACCCGAGCGCCCTTGGGGAGCGCGGCCACCCCCACGGTGGCGCGCGCGGGCGGGTCCGAGGAGAAGAACTCCCCGTACACCTCGTTGAAAACGGGGAAGTCCTCCATGTCGGTGAGGTAGGCGGTCACCTTCACGACGCGCTCCAGGCCGCTCCCCGCTGCCGTCAGGACGGCGGCGAGGTTGCTGAGGCAGCGTCGGGTCTGGTCGCCCACCGAGCCCCCGACGAGCTCGCCGGAGGCGGGCTCCAGGGGCACCTGGCCCGAGCAGTAGACGACGCCGTTGGCCGTGACGGCCTGCGAATAGGGGCCGATCGCCTCGGGGGCGTCGTTCGTGGTGACCACGGACCTCGACATGGGGCCTCCTCCCTCGTCGCTCCCGCCGGGCGCGGATACCGTGCGCAACATAGTGCCCTCCACGTCCGGGGCCCGTCCCCGGCCCCTCCGACGCGACCGTGGCGCGAGGGCGCGGCCATCCTCTCTCGTCCACGGATCGAGACACCCCCCGGCGCGGGCCCGCGCGAGGGCGAGGGAAGAGGAGCCGGTCTGTAAGCCGGATTCTGTGCCGCCCGGCGCAGGCGCCGGGCGCGGCGGCCATCCATCTGGGACGGACGTTGCCGTCCGCCTCGTGCGGCCTACCCGGAGGTCGCCCCGAGGGGCGGGCGGGCCACCCATGCCTCCTGCTTGGCCTTGCTCCGGACGGGGCTTGCCTAGCCGCGCCGGTCGCCCGGCGCGCTGGTGAGCTCTTACCTCACCCTTTCACCCTTACCCGGGCGGCGCCCGGGCGGTCTGCTCTCTGTTGCGCTGTCCGCGGGTCACCCCGCCTGGGATTCTCCCCAGCGTCCTGCCCTGTGGAGTCCGGACTTTCCTCGACCCACGCGGGCCGCGGCCGCCCGACCGGCTCCTCGCCCTCCATTATCCGACGCGGCGCCCCCGCGGGAAAGAGCTGCGCCTCGGGAGCAGCGCTGTGCCTCGGCAGGAACGCTGCCTCAGCAGGTCGCTGTGCCTCAGCAGGAACGCTGTGCCTCAGCAGGACGCTGTGCCTCAGCAGGAAAAGGTGCGCCGCGCCCGGCTCCCCGCGAGCCCCGGCGCCGGCGGCACCACCACGACCACCCGGCACCGGCGCGCCCGAGGGATCGCGAACGAGGTCGAGTAGCGGCTGCGGCGGCCGAGCCGTGGGCGCTCTCTCGCCCACACCTCGAAGCTGCCTTGCCTCCTGCGCAGCAGGGTCACGGCGACGCGCTCGCCGGACCTGTCCGGCGCCACGGTGCCGCTCGCCCCGATGCGCTTTCCGACGCGGACCGTCAGGGACACGTCCGTGGGCGTGGGGTCGTCGTCGAGGATCGTCGCCGTCCCCCGGCGCGCCCCGAGGGTCGCTCCCTGCGGGCTCGAGAGAGCCACGTGGAGGGTCTCGTCCGGCTCGTCGCGCCGATCCCCCACCACGGGCACGGTCACGGTGGCGCTGCCCTCTCCCGGCGCGAGCTCCACCCGGCCCTCGCGCGCGCGGTAGTCGGACGGCGCGCGGGCCGTCCCCCGGACGGTCGCGTAGCCGGCGGAGACCGCCGTGTCCGAGGAACCCGACAGCGACACTCGGAACACGGCCTGGGACGCGCGCGCATCCCTCTCCTTCACGCGTACGTCGTCGATCGACAGCGCCGGCGGAGCGGGTTCCTCCAGCGCGCGCTGGTACGCGAGGACGTGGTTGCGGAAGCGGTGCGACGCGCAGCGCGGCCCGTCGACCAGCAGGCGCAGGCGACCGTCGGCGGCGCGCAGCGGGCTCGGCCACGCGAGGTCGCCCCCGCCGGCAGATCCCACCTCCACGCGGTCGGGACCCCAGCCCGAGCCCGCTCGCGTGCGCGAGACGACGGCGCCGTCCGAGCGGCGCACCATGACGAGCCAGGCCCGGTCCCCGTCGCCCGCGAGGGCGGGCTGCTCGTACCCGCTCACGGGACCGAGGTCGACGTCGGCCGCGGCGCCGTTGGAGGAGAACCGCACGACCTTCACGGCATGGCGCGCCGTGTCGCTCTCCACCGCCGCGAGCAGACCACCGTCGTCCAGCGGGATCGCGCTGGGGCGCGCGTCGGCCGATACCGAGACCCCGGCCGATCCCCGCCACCACGACGACAGCGGGGCGCCCTCGTCGTGGCCGAAGACCTCGAGCCGGTCGGTGCGGGCCACGACCCTCATGCCGGCCGGGGTGGGGACGAGCGTCGCGGTAGGGGCCGCGCTGCCGCTGCTGAAGAGGACGCGGCGGTCCCCGAACGAAGGGGTGTCGGTGTCGAGGTCGGTGAACCACTTCGTCACGAGGTCGTAGCCGCTCCCGGTCCGCTGCAGCCACACGAGAACGCCGCGCTCCCCCTCGAAGGCGAGGTCCACGCGCACGTTGCCGAGGCCGGCCGACTCGACCTCCACCTCGGGCCCGACCCGGGGGCCCGAAGACGAGTCCAGGTCGCTCAGCCGGCGCATCTCGACCGCGGACACGTACGCGTCCTCGTAACCTCCCCACGCGATCCATGCGTGCTCGCGCCCGGCCGGGTCGCGTGCGAGCGCGAGGGTGGCGGGGCGGTCGTTGGCCACGGGCTCGGGGAGATAGCCGTCCGCGACGGCACCGGTCGTGCGCGTCTGCCACGCGCTGCCGGGGTCGCGCCACGCGATCTGCTGCGCGCTCCCGTGCGCGTCGTAGACGACGATCTGGCGTCCGTCTTGGGTCACCACCATGCGGTTGTTGCTCGGGTAGAAGGTGGGGTTGCTCGAGCCCGCCCGTTGGGTCTCGCACTCGTCGGAGACCACCGAGAGCCCGTCGCCCTGCGCGCCGTGCGTCGGGGAGGCCAGCGCCGCGACGAGCGCCACCGCGATACCGAGCCCGCGCGCGGGCAGCGCGCGTGCCATCCCCCGTGTCGGCCGGTGCATGTCGTCCCCCTCGGCGCGCGCCGCCCGTTCGACCCCCGTCGCGTGCCGACGCCGCCGCTCCCTTCAACGGGACGCGGGTGCGCGCCGTTACGTCGCCCCGGGGACACTGCCGGCAATGCCTAGACGAGCGGCTCCGTGTCGAGGTGCATGCGGCGCGCCGCCCGGTCGAGCGCGCCGAGCAGGGGCCGCCCGAGGAACGCGACCAGAACGGTGTTGCCGATCGCTCCGAAGAGGTCCCAGCCCGCCGAGGTCGCCGCGTAGAACCCCGCGTAGCGGCGCAGGTTCTCGAGCGCGCCGGCCTCCGGCGCCCAGCCGAGGGCCGAGCTGCCGGCCTGGAAGGGCCAGAACCACAGGTTCATGACCGCCCCGAACGCGAACGCCGCCACCGCGCCGAACGCGGCGAGGATCGCGAGGCGCGCGAGCCATCGCTCCGGACGGGGAACCAGGCCCGCGCCGGCGCCGACCCATCCCACCGCGACCATCTGGAACGGAAGCCACGGCCCCAGGCCCCCCACGAAGATCCCGGAGGCGAACGTGCCGACGGCGCCGAGAAGGAAGCCGAACCCGGGGCCGAAGCTGTTGCCGGCGACGAGCACGACGATGAACATCGCCGAGAAGCCCGCGACGAACCCCGGCAGACGCAGCGCCACCATCGCCGCTCCCAGGACGCCGACGAGCGCGACCGTCTTGGGGCCCATGCCTCCTCGCCCGAGCTCGGCGAACAGGAGCGCGCCGAGGCACGCGAGGAGGAGGGCGAGGATCCACGCCGCGTCGGCGCCGTGCGCGCTGCGTCCCCGCGCGAGCGCGGGGAGCAGGAACGGCCACGCGAACGCGCCGAGCCCGACCGCGTTGAGCAGGACCAGGAACGCGGCGCGGCGGGCGCTCACCGGAGCGCCCCGCGGCCGGCCCGGGCGACGTCCTCGGGGGTGAGCCAGTCGGGACCGAAGACGCGCGCGGTCTGGGGGGCGAAGACGGGCGAGTCGCCGAGCACCCTCGCCGGCGCGCCCGCGGCAACGACCTCGCCGCCGCCGAGCATCACGACGCGCGTGGCGAGTCGGCCGGCGAGCTCGACGTCGTGGGTCGCGACCACTGCGGCGCCCCCGCCGGCGACGTGGCCCCGCAGCAGCTCCACGAGACGGTCCTTCGCATCGGCGTCGAGGCCGCGCGTCGGCTCGTCGAGCAGGAGCACCGGCGCCCCTCCCGCCGCGGTCGCGGCCACGGCGACGAGCATGCGCTCGCCCGCGGAGAGGTCGCGGGGATGGCGTTCGGCGAGGCCGTCTATCCCCGCGCGCGCGAGCACCTCGAGCGCGTCCGGGGTCCGGCCGCGTGCCGCGAGCGAGACCTCGATCTCCTCCACGACCCGGTCGCGGAAGAGGAGGTCCTCCGGCACCTGTGGACACAGCGCCGCGTCGACCCCGGGCGCGGGGGGG
>DATADD010000188.1:0-10512 GCA_036258675.1 Actinomycetota bacterium
GAAGTGACTCAGGCATCCGCCCCTCTAGGCGACCGACGGCGGGGTCCATCGACGCTCGCCGCCACGAGGGTCAGCTCGCGCAGCGGGCGTCGGTCATCGTGATCTCTGCCTCGTCGGCCACGGCGCTCGCGGGCGCCTCGATGAAGAACGGCGCGGGTTCGCCCTCGGCAAGGGTGGGGGCTTGCCACACGCCCGAGGCGATCGAGTTGCCTCCCGCGAGGAAGGAAGCGGTGAGCTCGACGCGTCCCAGCGGGCAGGGCGCGCCGCCGAGGAACTCGATGACCCCTCCGACCTCGGCCACGCCGTCGCGGAAGCCGACGGCCGTCCCGTCGACTCTGAAGAGCCCGTCCCACCCCCCTAGATCCACGGTGACGTCACCGGGCCGCGCCTCGTCCGGGGCCGCGACCCGGGCCGCCAGCCGCGCCCGCCGGCGCGATCGCGCGAGGGCCCGTTCCAGCCCCTCGACCCTGCGGTCGAGGCCGTCCACCCGGCTCGCCAGGATGGCGTTGCGGGCCGCGAGCTCGTCCCGCTCGGCGACGAGACGGCTCGCTCGGTCGTCCTGCGATCGGCGCGCCCGCTCGGTGACGACCGCGACGGCCACGGCGGCGACCGCCGCGCCCACGAGGAAGGCGACCACGGCCGCGCCCCACCGTCGGCGGCGCGCGCTCTGTGTCCGGTGGCCTTCGGCGGCCTCCTGTTCCCCGCCGCTCCTGCCGTCCCGCGGCGGCGGAGGTGGAGGTGGAGGTGGCGGCGGCCCGGCAGCCGTCCCCGTCCGGATCGGCCGATTCATCCGTTTATCTTCCCGCAGCACCGAGCCGGCCGCAGGACGGAGGCGGCGACCCGGCCGGACCGAGGGCTGGTCCTCGGCTCGACCGAGTCAGCCGCGGCTAGACGTCGTAGTAGAGGTAGAACTCCCACGGGTGCGGGCGGAGGCGCAGCTCGTCGACCTCGCGCGCCCGCTTGAAGTCGATCCAGTGCTCGATCACGTCCTCGGTGAACACGCCTCCCTCGAGCAGGAAGTCGTGGTCGTCCTCGAGGGCGAGGAGGGCGGCCTCGAGCGAGCCCGGCACCTGCGGAACCTCGGCGAGCTCCTCGGGCGGCAGCTCGTAGAGGTCCTTGTCGACGGGCTGAGGCGGCTCGATCTTGTTGACGATCCCGTCGACGCCGGCCATCAGCATCGCCGCGAACGCCAGGTAGGGGTTGCACGACGCGTCGGGGCACCGAAACTCGATCCGCTTCGACCTGGGCGACTTGGAGTAAAGCGGTATGCGCACCGCGGCCGAGCGGTTCCTCTGCGAGTAGACGAGGTTGACGGGGGCCTCGTAGCCGGGCACGAGCCGCTTGAACGAGTTCGTCGTGGGGGCGCAGAGGGCGAGAAGCGCGGGGGCGTGCTCGAGGATCCCGCCGATGTAGTAGCGGGCCGTGTCGGACAGCTGCGCGTAGCCCAGCTCGTCCCAGAACATCGGCTCCTCTTCCTTCCACAGCGACTGGTGAACGTGCATGCCGGAGCCGTTGTCCTGATAGATCGGCTTGGGCATGAACGTGACCGTCTTGCCGTAGCGGCGGGCCATCTGCTTGACGATGTACTTGTAGAGCATGAGCCGGTCGGCCATCTCGAGCAGCGGCGCAAAGCCCATGTCGATCTCGGCCTGCCCCGCGGTGCCCACCTCGTGGTGATGGACCTCGACCGGGATGCCGAGCTCGCGCAGGACGAGGACCATGTCCGACCGGAGGTCTTGGTAGTGGTCCATGGGGGGGACGGGGAAGTAGCCCTCCTTGTAACGAGGCTTGTAGCCGAGGTTGCGGCCTCCCTCCTCGGCGCCCGAGTTCCACACACCCTCGACCGCGTCGATGAAGTAGAAGGCCGAATGCTGGTCCTGGTCGAAGCGGATCGAGTCGAAGATGTAGAACTCCGCTTCGGGGCCGAAGTACGCCGTGTCGGCGACGCCGGAGCCCTTGAGGTAGTCCTCCGCCTTGCGAGCCACGTAGCGGGGGTCGCGCGTGTAGAACTCGCTCGTGATGGGGTCCTTCACGTACGCGTGCACGACGAGCGTGGGGTGCTTGGTGAACGGGTCCATGATCGCGGTGCCCGGGTCGGGCACGAGGATCATGTCGGATTCCTGGATCTCCTGGAAGCCTCTGATCGACGAGCCGTCGAACCCGAAGCCCTCCTCGAAGCCCTCTTCCGAGGCCTCCTCGAAGGGCATCGTGAAGTGCTGCATGAGCCCGGGGAGGTCGGAGAAGCGGATGTCGAGGAACAGTGCCCCGGCGTCCTTGCCGGTCTTGAGAGCGTCCGAGGGCGTCGCTGCCATGTGACCTCCTGAAACTCGTCGGCTGCCGGCAGCCTAAGGACGCGGCGTTTCCCCTTGGTTTCGGACGTGTTAAGAGCACGTAACGGCGCGCCGCACGGGCCGGTGCATATCCGGGCCGCGTGAACCCGGCACGCATACGCTGTTCCGTTGTGAAGCGCAACGGCGGCGCGCGCATCAGGGAGCTCCAGCGCGCCCTTACCTCGCTCCCCGGCGTGCGCGGAGCGAGGGTGCAGTTCGACGCGGCGGGCAAGGCGCGCGTGCGGGTGCTCGTCGTCCCCGAGCGGGACGTTGCCGAGACGGTCCGCGACGTGCGGGGTATGGCCCTGGGCCGCCTCCGGGTCGACATCGATCCGGCGCGCATCGACGTTCTCTCCGTCGGGGATGCGACCGGCCCCCGCCGGGCGGTTCATCGACGAAAGCTCGCCTCTCTCGCGGTCGAGCGCTCCAACGGCCGCTTCGTCGCGCGCGTCGCGCTCGACCTCGCGGGCGACCGGCTCGTGGGGGTCAGCGAGGTCCCGTCGGTCCACCGATTCGAGTGCCGCTCGGTCGCGACCGCGGTGCTCGAGGGGGTCCGCGAGCTCGTGCAGGACAGGATCATGCTCGACGAGGTCGAGATGATCTCGATGGGAGAGGCGCGCCTGGCCGTCGTTACCCTGGAGCGCGGCAGCCGCCCGCTGATCGCGTCGGCGCTCGTCCGCTCCGACGACTACGACGCGATCGCGCGCGCGACGCTGCACGCGCTCAACCGGGTGCTGCGCTAGCCGCCCGGGTCAGTGGACGAGGCCCCGCCGGAAGGCCTCGGCTACGGCCTCCGTGCGGTCGCGCACCTCGAGCTTGCGGAAGATCTGCTTGAGGTAGGTCTTGACCGTCTCCTCGGAGACGTGGATGTGCTCGGCGACGGCGCGCGTCGACTTGCCGTGCGTCAGCTGCTGCAGCACGGTCAGCTCCCTGTCCGTGAGGGCGTGCGGGTCGCGCCCCCCGATGCGACCGAAGATCCCGTCCGTGACGTTGGGGTCGAGGACCGAGCGGCCGTGGAACACATCGCGGATCGCGCGCACGACGGACTCCCTCGAAGCGCCCTTGGAGAGGTATCCGTCGGCGCCGGCCTTCACGGCTTCGGCCACGGTGGCGGGGTCGGTGAACATCGACAGGATGAGGATCTTGGTGTCCGGGGACTCCTTCTTTATCTCTCGCGTCGCCTGGATCCCGTTCATCGTCTGGCCCAGGTTGACGTCCATGAGCACGACGTCGATCGTGACCTCTTTCACCTTCTCCACGGCGACGTCGCCGGAGTCGACGATCCCCGTGAGCTCGAGGTCGTCGGTCATGGAGAGCATCGTCTCGAGGCCCTGTGACACGAGCGTGTGGTCCTCGGCGATCAGAACCTTGAGGCTCATGCCAGACCTCCCGGAAGGACGGCCTCGAGGCGCGTGCCGCGCCCCGGTCGCGAGTCGATGTCGATCCGTCCCCCCACGCGCGCGGCGCGCTCCTTCATAAGACGCATCCCCACGTGATCCTTCCCTACCTCTGAGTTGGGGTCGAAGCCAGGCCCGTCGTCTTCGACGACGATGTGCACCATGTTATCGACATCGTCGATCTTTACAATGACCGCGCTTCCGTCAGAGTGCTTGAGCGCGTTGACGAGCCCCTCTTGAAGTATCTGGAATGCAGCGAGTGCCACCGGGATCGGCGGTTCCCGTCGTACGGCCCCTTCGATCTGCACCTCGGCCCCCCACAGCGTCGAAAGCTGGTGCGCGTAGTTGCGGATCGTCTCGACGAGGCCACCCTCCTCGACCGAGGACTTGCGTAGATCCACGAGGGACTCGCGCAACCCCTTGATCGCATCGTCGATCGCCTCGCGCGCGGCATCGATCGCGTCGCGCGCGGCGTCGATGCGACCGGCGTCGATGAACGCGCCCGCGTTGCCGCACCCGTAGGCAGCTGCCGCAAGCATCTGCAGGCTCGAGTCGTGGATGTCCTCGGCCACGCGCTTGCGCTCGTTCTCTCGCTCCTGGAAAACCTTCTCAGTCGCCTCCAGCAGCGCCCTCTGCTGCATGCGCACCCGCTCGCCGAGCTCCTGCTGCGCGCGCGCCCCCAGGATGCTGAGCCGCGCGAACAGCAGGGGCAGCAGGAACACGGCGACGAAGAATCCGATCTCGCCGTACGCGATCGCGGTCGCGGCACCGAGGCCCCCGAGGATGACCTGCGCGACGAGAAAGCCGCCGACGGGGCGCGGGAAGAGGCTCCTGAGCGCGGTCTCGACCGAGACCCCGCGCAGGCGGTTGACCCACACCGCGACGAGGCCGAGGTTGACGAGGAAGTGAACCGCCGCGGCCGCGAGCACCCCCGCGAGCCCGAGTCCGAGCGTCCCGACCGTGACCGCGGCCGCGCCGACCGCGAGCATGAGCTGTGCGCGGTTGAACAGCGCATGCCACACGGGTATCTCGTGGCGCACCTCGCGGATGTCGAAGGCGCCGAGGCCACCGATAAGCATCGCTATCCCGGGGTCGCGGCGGAACACGATCGCGGCCGCAAGCGTGATCGGAAAAGACATCGTCACCTGTGTCTGGAAACCGAGCGATACGGGCAGCAGCTCGGCTCCCAACAACAGCGCGATCCAGAACACGACATCGATCGGGCTCGCCGACTGCTCTTTGGAAAGGAAGAGCGCGGCGGTGGCGCCCGCGGCGGCGGCGACCACCGCCCACGCGAACACCTTGGCTCGCTGCATGTTCATATCGTAGGAGAAGCTCCCGTCGCCGCCCCGTACCGCAGCGGCACTCCCCCGACGCGTAGAGGGAGGGGCGCGTTCGATGCCCCTCCCTCAGCAGTTCCCGGGCGAGAGTCTAGCCCTTCCAGTTGGCGCCGGCGACGTGAAACAGCGCCATGAGCGCACTCGCCAGCGCGATCAAGCGGACCTTCAAAGCGGACCTCCCCTCAAGGTCTAGAAAGGCGTCCATGACAGACCGGCCTCGTGCGAGACCGCCGCTCCGCTAGTTGGTTCGTTTCCTGGCTGTAACCTCTCCCCGCTCGTCTCCGCTGCCCGCCGGGGCAGCTGCATGACCGGAAGTCCAGGTCAGGTAGTCGCCTCCGCGGGAGATTGCGACCTTAACGTCGCTCGCGAAATGTCGCAAGGCGGATGATTCGGCCATATGTCCGGCCGCTCTGGGGTCCTTGACTTCTCGACTGGCCGGATGCCAGGTTATGGAAACGTCGCCGCTCTCGGGGGTCCCCGCCGCAGTGCAAGAGAGGCTCGTCCAGCTCGAGCAGGACCTGCGGAAGGTGCAGGGAGTCAAGAGCGCCCGCGTCGTGGGCGAGGAGGAGCCGGCGGAGATCCACATCGTCGCGACCCTGCAGCGTTCACCCAAGCAGGTCGTGCGCGACGTTCAGTCGCTCGCGGCCGCCCGCTTCGGCATGCCGATCGACCATCGCATCGTGTCCGTCGTCCAGCTCGACGAGCGCGACGGGCGGGAATCGCTCGAGGAGGGCGTCGCGCCGTCCGAGGGGCGGAGGCCGCTGCTCGAGCGCGTCGTGCTCGCGAGCAAGGCCGACGCGGGCTGGGTGAAGGTGGCGCTGAGATGGCCCGACGGCGCCACCACGGAGGGGGCGGGGGCGGCCGGCGCGACCCGCGAGACGCGCGCTCGGGGCGCGACCGTGGCGACCCTCCAGGCGCTGGAGCCGGCGCTCGCCGCGCGCGGCGCCCGCATCGATGTCGACCACGTGCTGATCCACAAGGTGGGCGCGGGCGACTCCGTGCTCGTGCGCGCGATCTACCACGCGACCGGCGGCCCGGTGCAGCTCGTGGGGTCGGCGCTCGTGTACGACGACGTCGCGACCGCGGCCGTGCTGGCGCTGCTCCAGGCCGTCAACCGGAAGCTCGGCTCTCCCTGACGCGCCCCGGGCGGCCGCCGTCCAGCTCGCTAGTGCGGACGTAGACGAGGCGGGCGATCCCGGCCGCGAGCAGCAGGTCACCAACGCTCAGCACCTCCCGCAGTCCCGGCTCGGGGACGACGTCGGCGAGCCACGGCCAGGCGGTGCCCTCGCCGAGGACCTCGTGGTAGGGGTCGTCCGGGCCGGGGATCCGGAGCCCCGCGCTCCGCGCCGCCTCCGGGGAGACCGGCATCGCCCCGTTCGCCACGATCACGGCGAGGTTGAGGACCAACCCCAGGTCGGCCAGCAGCAGACCGGGGAGGTGGCGATTGACGGCGATGAACACGACGATCGCGAGGTTCGAGACGACGACCACGAACAGCGCCCACGACCCCCGCAGCCACGGCGGCGACCACAGCTGGGCTCCGACCTGGGCCGCGAGCCCGGCGCCGAGCAACGGCGTCCACCTCAGACGGGTGGCCCCGAGGGCGTCGAGCGAGCCACCGCGCGCGAGCGCGAGGACGGCGGCCCCAGCGCCCAGCGCGAGCGCGATCAGCACCTGCCGGCTCCCACCCGCGCAGGATAAGGGGGGGCACCCCGGCGATGCGGCCGCATCGCTTACCCTGGACGAGGGGGAGAGACACAAGGAGCGCACCCATGGCGATGCCGACGAGAGAGCAGATCTCAGAGGTCCTCGGCGAGATCCAGGACCCCGAGCTCCACCGCGGGCTCAACGAGCTCAACATGGTGCGCGGCATCGGGATCGAGGGCGACCGCGTCTCCGTGCTCATCGCCCTCACGATCCCCGGCTGTCCGCTCAAGTCCTACTTCACCGACGTCGTGCCGGCCAAGATCAGGGACCGCTTCCCGGCGGTCGCCCACGTCGACGTCGAGCTCACGTCGATGACCGAGGAAGAGCGCCAGGCGCTGGTCGGCAACCTTCGCAAGGAGACCCCGACGCCGTTCGCGCGCACCGAGTCGTCGACCCAGGTGATCGCGATCGGCTCCGGAAAGGGCGGGGTGGGCAAGTCGACCACGACCGTGAACCTCGCCGCCTCGCTGGCGCGCCTCGGCCACTCCGTGGGTCTTCTGGACGCGGACGTGTGGGGCTTCTCGATCCCGCGCATGCTCGGTGTCCACGAGCGCCCCACCGTGGTCGGCGACATGATCATGCCGCCCGAGATCGGCGGCGTGAAGGTCGTCTCGATCGGGCTGTTCACGTCCGAGGACAACCCCGTGGTGTGGCGGGGCCCGATGCTGCACAAGGCCCTGCAGCAGTTCCTCTCCGACGTGCACTGGGACGACCCGGACTACCTCCTCGTCGACCTCCCCCCGGGCACCGGCGACGTCGCCATCTCCATAGCCCAGTTCCTGCCCGGCGCCGCCATGGCGATCGTCACGACGCCGCAGGCGGTGGCCGAGAAGGTCGCGCAGCGGGCCGGGTTCATGGCCGAGAAGACCGGGCTCCGGGTCGCCGGGGTCATCGAGAACATGTCGTATTTCCGCGGCGACGACGGCAAGCAGTACCGGCTCTTCGGCGAGGGCGGCGGCAGATCGCTGGCCGAGCGGCTCGGGGTCCCGCTGCTGGGATGCATCCCGATGGACCCGCGCGCGACCGAGATGGCCGACGCGGGCGCGCCGGTGGTCCTGCAGGCCCCCGACTCCGAGATCGCCCAGGCCCTCGAGACCACCGCCAAGGAGATCGTCAACCTGCTTCCGCCCAAGCCCAAGGCGACGAGGCGGATCTCGCTGCCGCTCATCGGGATGACCGCGGGCGGGCGCGGCCGCTGAGGCGACGGGCCGCGGCGTGACGACGACCGCCCCGCTGGGCCTCGAGGTCGCCGACCGCATCGGCGGGACCGTGGACGCGGTCGGAGCGCACGAGCGCGCCGGGATGCTGGCGACGAGGTCGATCAAGCGCGAGGCCAAGCTGTGGGCGCTCGACCTCGCGATCCGCTGCTGCGACCTCACCACGCTCGAGGGTGCGGACTCGCCCGGCAAGATCCGCCACCTCGCGGCCAAGGCGATGCGCCCCGCTCCCCACGATCCCTCCGTCCCCCCCGTGGCCGCCCTGTGCGTCTATCCCCGCCTTGTGCCGAGCGCGGCGAGGGCGCTGTCCGGCTCGGCCGTGAGGGTGGCGTCGGTGGCGACGGCCTTCCCCTCGGGACAGGCCTCGCCGGAGCTCCGCCTCGCCGAGATCGAGCAGGCGGTCGCCGACGGAGCGCAGGAGATCGACATGGTGATCAGCCGGGGGGCGTTCCTCGCCGGCGACGAGGGCGCCGTCTTCGACGAGGTCGTGGCCGCCAAGCGTGCGTGCGGCGAGGCGCACCTCAAGGTGATCCTCGAGACCGGCGAGCTCGGCTCCCTGGGCGCGGTCAGGCGCGCGGCCCTCATCGCGATGGCCGCGGGCGGGGACACGGTCAAGACCTCCACGGGCAAGGTGAGCCCCGCCTCCACCCACCCCGTCGCGGTCGTCATGGCCGAGGCGATACGCGACTTCGCCGACGCCACGGGGCGGGCCGTGGGCCTCAAGGTCGCGGGGGGGATCCGCACGGCCAAGGAGGCGATCCGCTACCTCGTGGTCGTGCACGAGACCCTCGGCGACGAGTGGCTGACGCCGGAGCGCTTCCGCATCGGGGCGTCGTCGCTGCTCAACGACCTCCTCATGCAGCGCGACAAGCAGCTCACCGGCGTCTATTCGGACCCCGACCGTTACACGCTCGACTGACCGATGAGCGTGTGGGAGTACGCCGCCGCTCCCGAGTCGGCCGACATCGTGTCGCTCGACGCCACCTACGGCTTGTTCATCGACGGCGAGCTCGTCGACCCGAAGTCCGGCAACTACTTCAAGACGATCAACCCCGCGACCGAGGAGGTCCTGGCCGCGGTCGCCGAGGCCGGCGAGGAGGACGTCGACCGCGCCGTGGAGGCGGCGCGCCGTGCGGGAGAGGACTGGGCGCGCCTCCCGGGGGCCGACCGAGGCAAGTACCTGTTTCGCATCGCGCGCGCCATCCAGGAGCGCAGCCGAGAGCTCGCGGTCGTCGAGACGATGAACGGCGGCAAGCCGATCAGGGAGAGCCGCGACGTCGACGTCCCGTTGGCGGCCGCGCACTTCTTCTACTACGCGGGGTGGGCCGACAAGCTCGACCACGCGTTCGCGGGACGGCGCGTCGAGCCGGTCGGCGTGTGCGCGCAGGTGATCCCGTGGAACTTCCCGCTGCTCATGCTGGCGTGGAAGATCGCCCCCGCGCTCGCGACCGGCAACACGGTCGTGCTGAAGCCGGCGGAGACGACGCCGCTGACCGCGCTCGCGTTCGCGTCGATCTGCACGCAGGTCGGCCTCCCCCCGGGCGTCGTCAACATCGTCACCGGCGCGGGCGCGACGGGGGCCGCGCTCGTTCGCCACCCCGGCGTCGACAAGGTCGCGTTCACGGGGTCGACCGAGGTCGGAAAGGAGATCCAGCGCGCGATCGCCGGCTCCGGGAAGCGGCTCACGCTCGAGCTCGGCGGCAAGGCGGCCAACGTCGTCTTCGACGACGCGCCCCTCGACCAGGCGATCGAGGGGATCGTCAACGGGATCTTCTTCAACCAGGGCCACGTCTGCTGCGCCGGCTCCCGCCTGCTCGTGCAGGAGTCGGTCGTGGAGCGGCTGCTCGACAAGCTCAAGCGGAGGCTCGCCTATCTGCGGCTCGGCGACCCCCTCGACAAGAACACCGACATCGGCGCGATCAACTCGCGCGACCAGCTCGACAAGATCAAGCGGCTCGTCGGGGTGGGCGTCGACGAGGGCGCCGAGCTCTACCAGGCTGCGTGCGAGCTGCCCGAGCGCGGGTTCTGGTTCCCGCCGACGGTGTTCACGGGCGTGTCGCAAAGCCACCGCATCGCGCAGGAAGAGATCTTCGGGCCCGTTCTCTCGGTGATGACTTTCCGGACCCCCGACGAGGCGGTCGAGAAGGCCAACAACACGACCTACGGCCTCTCGGCGGGGGTGTGGACCGACAAGGGGTCGCGCATCCTGTGGCTCGCCGACCGCCTGCGCGCGGGCGTGGTGTGGGCCAACACGTTCAACCGCTTCGATCCCACGAGCCCGTTCGGCGGCTTCAAGGAGTCGGGCTTCGGGCGCGAGGGCGGACGCCAGGGCCTCGAGCCCTACGTCCGGCTATCGTCGCCGCCGGGCGCGTCCCCGCGAGGGAGGCCCCGCAGAAGGACCGGGGCGCCGAGGAGGCGGCCCGAGACGGAGGGGGCCTCCCGGCTCGGCGTGCGCAAGACCTACAAGCTGTTCCTCGGGGGGGCGATGGTTCGCTCGGAGTCGGGGCGCTCCTACGAGGTC
>DATADD010000189.1:0-2133 GCA_036258675.1 Actinomycetota bacterium
GCCGCCGTGGTGGGTTTCGCGAAGACCCTGTCCAAGGAGCTCGGGCCCCGAGGCATCAGGGTGGCGTGCGTGGCTCCCGGCAAGATCGACACGGCCCGCTCCCGCGCGCTCGACGAGGCGGCCGCGGCGCGCGCGGGCCGCACGTCCGACGAGATCCGGCGGGACAACGAGTCGGGCATCCCGCTTCTCCGCTACGGACGCCCCGAGGAGGTCGGAGACGTCGTCGCCTTCCTCGCGTCCGAGCGCGCGGCCTACATCACGGGGATCTCGGTCGTGATCGACGGGGGTCTCCTGAACGGACTGTGGTCGTGAATCCCCGCGAACGTCACAAGGCGGGTGGGGCCGGCGACAAGCCGCTTGTGCCCGCGTCGCTCGACGTGCAAGATAGGGGCGCTGAGGCTCAGGACGAAGGGAGGGCGTGCGTGAGGAAGCTTGCGATCGTACTGGGGGTGGCCGCGCTCGCGGCGGCGTCCAGCGTCTCCGTGGGACAGGCTGCCCCCGACGACGGCGCCACCATCAAGACGCGGGGCAAGAACGGCGTCCGCATCAACGAACTCATCTTCAGCACGCTTCGCTTCGCTCCGGAACGTGTCGGCGTCCAATCGGGCGACCGCATCACGCTCGTTCACGCGGACACGAGCGGCGAGCCCCACACCCTCACGGTCGTGCGCGAGACCGATCTTCCCGAGACCGTCGACGAGGTGTTCAACTGCCAGGCCTGCGCGCTCGGCCAGAGGCACTTCGCGTCCGACCCGCCCGATCCGAGGATCGAGGACGACGAGGGCGACGGCGAGGTCGGGCTCGATGGACGCGGCGACTCCCTGCTGATCTTCCCCGGCGAGTCGATCAAGCGCCAGGTGAGCGCGCCGGCGGGGGCGAGCCTGTACTACCTCTGCGCCATCCACCCCTGGATGCAGGGGCGCATCAACGTCCGTTAGACAAACCGGCTCAAGCCACGAAGGGGACGGGGCAACCCGTCCCCTTCTCTCGTCGGGGGCACGATGAAAGCCGCCGTTCTGACCGTCAGCGACGGCGTCTCTTCGGGGGCGCGCGCCGACGACTCGGGCGACGCCGCGGCCGAGATCCTCGCCGCCGCGGGCCTCGACGTCTCGGCCCGCGCGGTCGTTCCCGACGATCTCGGGGCCATCACACGCCGCCTCGTGGCCCTGTGCGCGGAGGTCTCTCTCGTGGTCACCACGGGGGGAACCGGCTTCGGGCCCCGCGACGTCACTCCAGAGGCGACCAAGGCGGTCCTCGAGCGCGACGCCCCCGGACTCGGCGAGCTCATGCGCGCAGCGGGGATCGCGCACACCCCGCACGCGGCGCTGTCGCGCGCGGTCGCCGGAACGCGGGGCGCGACGCTCGTCGTGAACCTCCCGGGGAGTCCCAAGGGGGTGCGAGAGAGCCTCGAGGCGATCGTCCCCGTCGTCCCGCACGCCCTGGAGCTGCTGGCGGGACGGACGAGACACGCGCCGGAGCACGGCGCGCCTGCGTAGCGTTACGCTCCTTCTCAGGATCCAGCGCGAGAGCGGGGAGGCCATGGTCGAGAAAGAGGTAGCGAAGACCATCGAGGCGCTCTTGCAGGAGCGCCGCACCTTCGAGCCACCCTCCGAGTTCGCCGAACGGGCCAACGCGCGCGACCCGTCGATCTACGACCGCGCCCGCGACGACCCCGACGGCTGGTGGGAGACACAGGCCCGCCGACTCCATTGGGACCGGGAGTGGGACAACGTGTTCGAGTGGGACCCTCCCCACCACCGCTGGTTCGTCGGAGGCAGGATCAACGCCTCGTACAACTGCCTCGACAGGCATCTCGAGGAGGCCGGCGACCGAGTCGCGTACCACTGGGTCGGCGAGCCCGGGGAGACCCGCACGGTGACGTACGCGCAGCTGCACGAGGAGGTGTGCCGGCTCGCGAACGTGCTCAAGGACCTCGGCATCGCACCCGGCGACCCCGTCGCGATCTACATGCCGATGGTGCCGGAGCTGCCCGCCGCCATGCTCGCCTGCGCCCGCATCGGAGCCCCGCACTCCGTTGTGTTCGGCGGCTTCTCGGCGGAGTCGCTGCGCGACCGGATCAACGACTGCAAGGCCAAGGTGCTCGTCACCGCGGACGGCGGCTACCGGAGGGGC
>DATADD010000190.1:0-4267 GCA_036258675.1 Actinomycetota bacterium
GGCCCTCGCCGAGGCGCGCGGCCTCGCCTATCAGGCATGGACGCGGGCGCGAACTTCTCCTCGAGGTAGGACAGCAGCGGAGCCGCGGTCGGCGGCGCGCCGACGACCTCCTGCACCAGGTCTTTCGCCTCGAGGGTGTACGCGCGCGCGTGGATGCGCGCCCGCAGCCACTCCAGCAGCCGGCCTGTCTCGCCCGCGCGCAGCTCGGCGTCGAGGTCGCCGAGCTCGGACCGAGCTCTGTCGAAGATCGCTGCTGCGTAGAGGTTGCCGATCGTGTAGGTGGGGAAGTAGCCCCATGCACCGATGCTCCAGTGCATGTCCTGCAACACTCCGTCGGAGTCGTCCGGGGGACGAACGCCCACGTAGCGCTCCATGGCGTCGTTCCACGCGCCGGGAAGGTCCTCGACGCCGAGCTCGTCTCGCAGCATCGCCGCCTCCAGCTCGAAGCGCAGCGCGATGTGGAGGTTGTAGGTGACCTCATCGGCCTCGACCCTGATGAGCGACCTGTCGACGCGGTTCACGCCCCAGAAGAACTCCTCCGGCGTCGTCATGCCGAGCTCCTCGGGGAACGCGTCCTTGAGCCGGGGGAGCAGGAAGTCGGTGAAGGGCCGGCTGCGTCCGACCTGGTTCTCCCACAGGCGCGACTGCGACTCGTGCATGCCGAGGGACGGGACGCGCCCGGCGGGGAGGTCCACCATCTCCGGGGGCAGCCCCTGCTCGTAGAGAGCGTGCCCGGTCTCGTGCAGGGCGGCATAGACGGCCCCGAGGAGGTTGCGGGGGTGCGTCCTCGTCGTCTGGCGCACGTCTCCGGGCCCGATGCGCGAGGTGAACGGGTGCGGCGACCGGTCGAGCCGTCCGGAGCCGGGCTCGAAGCCGATCCGCTCGGCGAGGGCGCGGCACACCTCCTGCTGCTTGTCCTCGTCGTACGTTCCCGACAGGAAGCCGGGAGGGTCGCGGCGCGCCTCGAGGGCGCGCTCGAGCAGAGGGCGAAGGCCGTCGACGAGGTCGGAGAACAGCGTCTCCGCCTCGCGCGCCCGCAGGCCCGGCTCCCACGTGTCGAGGAGCGCGTCGTAGCGTGCCTCCTCCCAACCGAGCGCGTCGGCCTCCTGGATCTTGAGCGACAGAAGCCTCTCGAGGTGGGGCCGCAGCATGGAGAAGTCCGACGCGGGGCGCGCCCGCGTCCATGCCTGATAGGCGAGGCCGCGCGCCTCGGCGAGGGCCTTCACGAGGTCCACCGGGAGCTTCGTCGCCTGCTCGTGGTCGCGCCGAAGCACACGCACGCTGGCGGAGCGGGGCTCGTCGAGGTCGGGGTCGTCGGCCACGGCCTCCAGGAGCTCCGCGACGCGCGGGTCGGTCAGCCGCCGATGCGCCTCCCCCTCGACCGTCGCGATCGCCCGCGCGCGCCCCGGCCCGCCTTCCGGGGGCATCATGACCGCCTGGTCCCAGTGGAGCAGCCTGAGCGCGCTGTGGAGGTCGTGCATCTCGCTCACGCGCGCGGCCAGCTCGTTCCATGCCTTGCTCATGCCGGGCGCCTTCCTCGGCCTTGCCACGCCGGCTGCATCGTCGGGCACCGCCCTGGACGTGTCAACGCCCGGTCGGGGGCGAGGGGGACTCGTACAATCGCGGCCGTGAGGATCGCTCTCGGCGCCGACCACGCGGGTTTCCACCTCAAGCGTGACGTCGCTCGACACCTCTATACCCGCGGTCACGAGGTGATCGATCTCGGCACGGACTCGGACGAGCCCGTCGACTATCCGCCCGTCTGCGCCGCGGTGGGCCGCGCCGTCGTCCACCAGAGGGCAGACTTCGGGATCGTCATGGGAGGAAGCGGCCAGGGCGAGCAGATGGCTGCCAACAAGGTGCGGGGAGTGCGCGCCGCCCTGTGTCTCGACAACCGCACCGCGCGCCTCGCGCGCGAGCACAACGACGCCAACGTGCTTTCGATGGGAGGGCGCCTGCTCGCGTCCCCTCTCGCCTGCTCCATAGTCGACACGTTCTTGGACACCGGCTTCGCGGGAGGCAGGCACGAGCGCAGGGTGAGGCAGATAGCCGACATCGAGGCGGAGGAAGCCAGGCGAGCGGAGGGGGCGCGACCATGACCAACCCGGGATGGGCGGACTGGGCGGCCGTCGAGAAGATCGATCCGGACACGGCCGAAGCGATACTCGCCGAGGTCGCGCGCGAGAACAGCAAGATCGAGCTGATCGCGTCCGAGAACTTCTCCTCGCCGGCGGTTCTGGCCGCGCTCGGGACGCCGCTGACCAACAAGTACGCCGAGGGCTACCCGGGCCGGCGCTATTACGGAGGCTGCGAGCACGTCGACGTCGTCGAGGAGCTGGCGATCGCGCGCGCCAAGCAGATCTTCGGGGCCGAGCACGTCAACGTCCAGCCGCATGCCGGCGCGCAGGCGAACGCGGCCGCCTACTTCGCCTTCCTCGAGCCGGGAGACACGATCATGGGGCTGTCACTGGCCCACGGAGGCCACCTCACCCACGGCTGGCCCGTCAGCTTCTCGGGCAAGCTGTTCCGCGCGGTCCAGTACGGGGTGGGCGAGAAGGACGAGCTCATCGACCTCGACGAGGTCCGTGCCATCGCACTCCGGGAGCGGCCGAAGCTGCTGATCGCGGGAGCGTCGGCCTACTCGCGTCTGTGGGACTTCGAGGCTTTCCGATCGATCGCGGACGAGGTCGGCGCGCTGTTCCTGGTCGATGCCGCCCACTTCATCGGTCTCGTGGCGGGCGGCGCGCACCCCAACCCCGTGCCGCACGCAGACGTCGTCACCTGCACCACGCACAAGACCCTGCGGGGGCCGCGGGGGGCGATGATCATGTGCAAGCAGGAGCACGCCCAGGCGATCGACAAGAGCGTCTTCCCGGGGTGGCAGGGAGGTCCCCTCATGCACTCGATCGCCGCCAAGGCGGTCGCGTTCGCCGAGGCTCTCACGGACGAGTTCCGTGCCTACAGCGAGCAGACCGTCCGCAACGCGCGCGCGGTGGCGGACACCCTCGACGCCGAGGGCATGCGCATCGTGTCGGGGGGCACCGACAACCACCTCATGCTCGTGGACCTGCGCCCGATCGGCATCAGCGGCCGTGATGCAGAGGCGCGCCTCGACGACGTCGGCATCACGGTGAACAAGAACGCGATCCCCTACGATCCCGAGAAGCCGTTCGTGGCGTCGGGCATCAGGATCGGCACGCCCGCGATCACGACCTGCGGGATGCGCGAGGAGGACGCGGCCGAGGTCGCCCGCCTCATCGCCCGCACCCTCAAGGACGACACGAACGCGGCGCGCGCCGAAGTGCGGGAGCGGGTGCGGGACCTGACGCGTCGGTTCCGGCCGTATCCCGACGCGGCATGACGGTCGCCTACTTGCTCGTCGGGCTGGTCGCGTTCGGGGCCACGTTCGTTGCGACCCCCTGCGTGAGGTGGCTGACACGCAGAGCGGGCGCCCTCGCGGTTCCCGGCGATCGCAAGGTGCACGCGGTCGCCACGCCGACCCTCGGGGGCGCCGCGATCCTCGTGGGACTGCTCGCCGGCGGAGCCGCGGCCTACCTCCTCCCCGAGTTCCGCCCCGTCTTCGAGCTCTCGTCCGAGGCCCTGGGGATGGCAGCCGGAGGGCTCGTCATCTTCGCCCTCGGCGCGGTCGACGACCTGCGCACGCTGCCCGCGCCCGTGAAGCTGGCGGGCCAGGTGTTCGCGGCCGGCATCCTGTTCCTCCTGGGCGTGAAGATGCAGTTCATCCTCCTCCCGAACGAGGCCATCGTGCTCGGCGACGACGTCTCCGTGCTCGTGACGGTCCTGTGGCTCGTGGCGATGGTCAACGCCGTCAACCTCGTCGACGGGCTCGATGGACTGGCGGCCGGGATCGTCGCGATCGGCGCGGCGTCGTTCTTCGTGTTCACTCTCGAGCTCAAGAGCGAGAACCTTCTCGGGCCGGCGCCGACGGCCCCGGTCGCGGCGATCCTCATCGTGGGCGCGACGCTGGGGTTCCTCCGCTACAACTTCCACCCCGCGAGCATCTTCATGGGCGACTCGGGCAGCACCCTCCTCGGCCTGCTCCTCGGAGCCACCACGGTCGTGGGCGTGGGCAAGAACCCGCTCCAGGTCGGCGACGTGTCCACGTCGGACGTCGTCCTCGCCTACTTCCCGCTCCTCATCCCGCTGCTCGTGCTCGCGCTGCCGCTGCTCGACACCCTCTTCGCGATCGTGCGGCGCGAGCACGAGCAGCGGGATGAGGAGCGGGAAGTAGGCGAGGACGACGTCC
>DATADD010000191.1:0-13110 GCA_036258675.1 Actinomycetota bacterium
CGGATGGCCGTGCTCCCACTCGACGACGTCGAGATCCACTACGAGGACAGCGGCGGCTCGGGTGCGCCGGTGCTGCTCGTCCACGCCTTCCCGCTCTCGGGCGCGATGTGGCGCCCCCAGATCGACGCCCTGCGCGACCGCTTCCGGCTCGTCGCGCCCGACCTCATGGGCTTCGGGAGCTCGTCGGCCCCCCGGGATCCCGGCGCCTACTCCATGGCGGCCTACGCGGCCCACCTGGAGGCGCTGCTCGCGCACCTCTCGATCCCCCGCGCCGTCGTCGTGGGGCTGTCGATGGGCGGATACATCGCCTTCGAGCTGCTCCGCAGGGGGCGCGCGGGCACAGCCGCGCTCGTCCTCGCGGACACGCGCGCGGAGGCGGACACCCCCGAGGGCGCGCACAAGAGGAGCGATCAACAGAGGCGGGTCCTCGGGGGAGACGTCGCGGGGCTCGCGGACGACCTCGTGAAGGCGCTGCTGTCGCCCCGCACGCTCGAGCTCCGCCCCGAGGTCGCGGCGCGCGCCCGGGCCCTCATGGACGGGCCCCCGCCCGGCTACGTCGGCGCGCTCGAGGCATTGAAGCGTCGACCCGACTCGACCGCGGACCTGGCCGCGATCGACGTGCCGACCTTGGTCGTCGTCGGGGAGGACGACGCGGTCACGCCGGTCGACGCGGCCCGCCGTCTCCACGACGGCATAGCAGGCTCCCGCCTCGCGGTGCTGCCGGGAGCCGGCCACCTCTCGAGCCTCGAGGCGCCGGATGCGTTCACCGACGTGCTCGGGGGGTTCCTTCAGAGCCTCTGACTCCCGGTCCGGCCGGCCGCACCAAATCCCGGGCCGCCGCGAGGGCCGCCTCTAGGGTTGCAGGGTGCACGAGGGCGTCCTCAAGCTGTCACCCAGCGCGGCCAGCGACTTCAAGAGCTGCCCCCAGCTCTTCCGGTTCCGCGCCGTCGACCGGCTCCCGGAGCCGGTCTCCGCCGCCGCCGCCAAGGGCTCGATCGTCCACCTCGTGCTCGAGCGGCTCTTCGAGCAGGAGCCCTCTGCCCGGACGCCGGAGGGCGCCGAGCGGCTCCTCGTCGACGTCTGGAGAGACCTCAAGGACGTCCCCGAGGCGCGCCCCGAGGGCGTGCACCCCGACAGGTGGCTCGACGAGGGGCGCCGGCTGTTGGCCAACTACTTCAAGCTCGAGGACCCCCGCGTGCTGCAGGCGAGCCGCCTCGAATGGTGGGTGGAGTACGAGCTCCCCGACGTCCACCTCCGGGGGGTCATCGACCGCCTCGAGGTCCACGCCGACGGGACGTGGACGCTCACCGACTACAAGACCGGCCGGGTCCCGGGCGAGGCGCGCGAGCAGTCGGCCTTCTTCGGGCTCCGCTTCTACGCGCTCGTGTGCTGGCGGGCGTTCGGGGTCATGGCGCGCGCCATCCGGCTCGTGTACCTCTCCGACCCCGCGGTGCTCACGCTCACCCCCCACGAGCGGATGCTCGTGGCGTTCGAGCGCCAGATGAGGGCCCTCGGCGCCGCCATCACGCGGGCCATGGAGCGAGACGACTGGCGCCCGCGTCCGTCGCCGTTCTGCCTCTCGTGCCCGCACCAGGCGATCTGCCCGGCATGGGCGCGCTCGGCCACGGGGGCGCCCACGGACGGCGCTCCGCGCTGAGCGTCTCCCGGGCGGTGGCGTCCGGGAGTGAGCTCAGGCGTTCTTGGGCAGCATGCGCGTCATCTTCGTCCCGCACACGGGGCAGGAGCCCTGGGCCGCCTTCGAACCGTTCTCGAGCGTCTTGACCTCGCCCTCGAAGTCCCTCTTCTCGCGGCACTTGACGCAGTAACCGTTGTACTTGTCGGCCACCGTTGCACTCCTTTCGGCGTTGCGCTCGTATTCGTTCGGGCCGGCCCCCGGGCCGGCGGGTACATCGTCCCACCTTCCCCTCTCCTGAGGCGGATTCCGCTACGTAGCGTAGCCGCCGCCCCCCTCCCCCGGTCCCTCGGACCCGGACCGACCACTCTCCGCAGTCGGCGGGGGATGGAGGACCCTTCCCGGCGGGGCGCCCCGGTAGCGGGCGAGAAGGAAGAGGGCGGCGAGCACGACGCCGCCCGCCAGAAGCTGGCTCCCCGTGAGCCCGAAGTAACGCTTGTCGACCCGGAGGAAGTCAGTGACGACGCGCATGGTCCCGTACCAGGCGGCGAACACGAGCGTGAGGAACCCCGTCGGACGAGGCCGGCGCGCGAGCCACAGCAGCACGCCGAGCAGGACCAGGGTCGAGACGAAGTCGTAGAGCGCGGTCTGGTGGAGGCGGAGGTCGAAGCAGCCGAGCGACGGGGGCTGCCCGCGCGCGAGCGCGTCGCGGTAGACCTGCGCCGCGGCCGGCGGCGAGCCCGCCTCCCCGAGGCAGAGCCAGCCCCACGGCATGCCGGTGGGCTTGCCGAGGTGGTCGCCGATCACGAGGTCGCCGATGCGGCCGATCACGATGCCGAGGGCGAGCCCGGGCACGCCGAGATCGAGCGTGCGCCAGAAACCCATCCGGCGGCGGAGCATGTAGGGCAGCGCGCCGAGGATTCCCCCCGTGATCCCGCCCAGGAGCGAGATGCCGCCCTCCCACACCTCGAGGACGCCGAGAGGGTTCGACCCGCGGTCGGTCACCTCGGAGAGGTGGCCGAGGACGTATCCGACGCGGGCGCCGACGAGGGCGCCGACGAGCGCGTAGAAGAGTCCGTTCCACAGATCCGACTCGGCCGGCCCGCCCCGGGCGCGGGCCCGCCGGACCAGGAACTGCGCTCCCGCGAGATAGCCGACCGCGATGCCGATGCCGTGGGGCGAGACCGCCACGGGCCCGAGCTGGATGCGGGGAAGGATGGCCCACGCGAGCGGGTCGGCGCCGAAGCGGAACACGGACGCCGTCAGCGTCACGGCACGGTGCGGCCGAACTCCAAGAAGCACTCGTGGGTCACGGGCATCTTCTCGGCGAACAGACGCTCCACGGCCTCCGCGTACGTGCGGATCTCGAACTGCGCTCCCGCCGCGTTGCGCAACGACAGGAAGTTCATCAGCGAGCGAGCATTGACCGTCCAGTAGAACTGCGTGTAGACGCCGAAGGGAAGAACCGCACGGGCGAGCTCCTTGGCGACCCCGCGATCGATCAGCCGCTGGTACTCGCGGTAGGCGTCGCCGTAGACGCGCTCGAGGGTCGCGATCGTCTCCTCGGTGACGTCTTCCTCGGTCGGCTCGAAGCGGTAGGCGCCGGGCTTGCCCACCTGCTTGCGCACCGCGGCGCGCCCGGGGACGTAGAAGTCGGCCTCGAGCTGATGGTAGCGGGCCGACTCCTCGTTGAAGGAGCCGATGCGATGACGGAACCATTCCCGCGCGACGAAGATGGGAGTGCGGACGTGGAAACGGAACGCGTTGTGCTCGAAGGGGGAACCGTGGCGCTCGCGCATGAGGAATCGGATCAGCCCCCTGTCGCGCTCCCCCATCTCCTCGACCCGGACGGCGAAGCTCACGCGCGCGCCGTTGACCACGGAGAGGTCGTCGGCCATGCTCGCGTCGAGGCGCACGAAGCCGTGGTCGAAGACCCTGAGCTCGTCGGGGAGGTCGCCGGGGCGGATGTCGGGCCGCTCGTCGAGGGCGGGCTCGCCGCGCTGGTCGGGCATGACGCGGCAGTATAGGGAGACGGTGACACAGCAAAGAAGAAGCGTGGCGGCGCCCCGGGGCACTTCGTTGAGCTGCAGGGGATGGCCCCAGGAGGCCGCCCTTCGCATGCTGATGAACAACCTCGACCCCGAGGTCGCCGAGCGGCCCGAGGACCTCGTGGTTTACGGCGGCTCCGGGCGCGCCGCGCGCAGCTGGGAAGCCTTCGACGCGATCGTGTCGTCGCTGCGCGCCCTCGAGGGCGACGAGACCCTTCTCGTCCAGTCGGGAAAGCCCGTGGGGGTGTTCCGCACCCACGAGCGCGCGCCGCGCGCGCTGATCTCGAACGCGATGCTCGTGCCGGCGTGGGCCACGTGGGACGAGTTCCACCGCCTCGAGGCACTCGGGCTCACGATGTACGGCCAGATGACCGCGGGCTCGTGGATCTACATCGGCACGCAGGGGATCCTGCAGGGCACGTACGAGACGCTCGCGGAGATGGCGGCGCGCCGGTTCGGCGGCTCGCTCTCCGGCCGCGTCGTGGTGACCGCCGGTCTCGGGGGGATGGGCGGGGCCCAGCCGCTGGCCGTCGCGATGAACGGCGGCGTCGCGCTCTGCGTGGAGGTCGATCCGGCGCGCATCGAGCGGCGGCTTCGGACCCGCTACCTCGACCGCGCCACCGAGCGCCTCGACGAGGCGCTGACATGGGCGGACGAGGCGCGCGCAGCTGGGCGCGCCGAGTCGATCGGGGTGGTCGGCAACGCCGCCGACGTGCTTCCGGCGCTCGTCGAGCTCGGGTTCGAGGCAGACGTCGTCACCGACCAGACGTCGGCCCACGACCTTCGCGACGGCTACGTGCCGACGGGCTTGAGCATCGACGAGGCCGTGTCTCTGCGCGCGGAGGACCCCGAGACCTACGTCAAACGGGCCCGCGAGGCGGTCGCCCGGCACGTCCTCGCGTGGCTCGAGCTCGGCCGCCGGGGCGCGGTCTGCTTCGAGTACGGCAACAACATCCGGGCGCAGGCCCGCGACGCGGGCGTGGACGACGCGTTCGACATCCCGGGGTTCGTACAGGAGTACGTGCGGCCGCTGTTCTGCGCCGGCAAGGGCCCGTTCCGCTGGGCCGCGCTGTCCGGCGACCCCGGCGACATCGCCGCCACCGACGAGGCGATCCTCGACCTCTTCCCCTCCGACGAGCGGTTGCGGCGGTGGCTGGAGCTCGCCTCGCAGCGGGTGGCGTTCCAGGGGCTCCCCGCGCGCATCTGCTGGCTGGGCTACGGGGAGCGGGCGCGGGCGGGGCTCGCCTTCAACGAGCTCGTGGCGTCCGGACGGGTCTCCGCCCCCATCGTCATCGGGCGCGACCACCTCGACACGGGCTCCGTCGCATCCCCCTACCGGGAGACCGAGGGCATGGTCGACGGCTCCGACGCGATCGCCGATTGGCCGATCTTGAATGCGCTCCTGAACGCGTCCGCGGGCGCGCACTGGGTGTCCGTGCACCACGGCGGAGGGGTCGGCATCGGGCTCTCGCTCCACGCCGGCATGGTCGTCGTCGCAGACGGGACGGACGACGCCGCGGCGCGCCTCGAACGCGTCCTCGACACCGACCCCGGCCTCGGCGTCGCCCGCCACGCCGACGCCGGCTACGCGCGCGCGATCGAGGTGGCGGAGGAGGGCGGGGTGCGGCTGCCGATGGGGCCGCGGGCGCGCGACCGCGCGTGAAACCCGCGCCGACGGATCCCCGGCACCGGCTCCTCTACACCAGCCTCGCGACGATCGCCTCCATCTCCCGCGAGCCCCGCGCTAGCCCGGCGGCTGTCCCATCGGCTCGAACAGCCCCACGGTGTTGCCGTCGAGGTCCCGGATGTAGGCGGCGTAGCCGACGGTGGGGATCTCCTCCTTGCTGCGCACGACGGTCGCCCCAGCCCTCTCCGCCCGCTCGAGGTAGGCGTCGAGGGAGTCGACCCCGATGATGTTGACGAGCTGGGGAGCGAAGTCCCGGCTGATGAAGGCGCCGTCTATGCCGGGCTCGTCGGTCCCCGTCGTGACGAGCCAGTAGCCGTCGCCCCCCTCCCACGACTGGACCTTCCACCCGAAGACGTCCTCGTAGAAGCCGGCGGCTCGCTGTGCGTCGCTCACGGGCAGCTCGAAGTGGACGATGCGAGGCATGGCCCTCCCCTTCCTCTCGTCGCGGCGGGCAGGCGCCCTTTCGCAGCCGCAAAGGCTCCTCGGGCGGCACACCCTCCCGGCGGGTATATCAGGGCCTGCGCCAGCCCGCGGTGGCGCCCTCCACCCGGCGACGGATCTCGGAGTGGTCGAGGCGCGTCAACCGCCCGCGCTCCACGACGGTCCTCCCTCCGACCACGACGCGCGCGATCGCGCTCGGCTGCATCGCGTGGACGAGGTGGCGCTCGACGGTGGCGAGCGGCTGAAGCGACAGATCGGTGAGGTCGAGAGCGACGAGGTCGGCGAGGAGGCCCTCCTCGAACGCGCCGACGGGGACCTTCAGGAGCTCTCCTCCGGCGCGCGTGCCGAGCTCGAACGCCGTGAGCGCGTCGAGGGCTCCCCCGTCGCGCAGCCTCGCCTTGGCGACCAGCGACGCGGTGCGCATCTCGTCGAAGACGCTCTGCCGGTTGTTGGCGCACCCTCCATCGGGGCCGAGCGCGACGCGCACGCCGCGCCCGAGCATCTCCGGTATCGGGGCGATGCCGTCGCCCAGGAACGCATTGGCGCCGGGGCAGTGGACGACGCCCGCGCCGGCAGCCGCCAGCATCTCGACCTCCTCCTCGTCCACCCATACCGTGTGCACCGTCAGCAACCGGGGGTCGAGCAGCCCCTCGCGCTGCAGGAGCCGGACCGGCGTCGTCCCGTGGCGGCGTCGCACCTGCTCCCGCTCGTAGCGAGCCTCCGCGAGGTGAAGGTGACACGGAGCGTTCAGGGCGCGCGCGGTCTCGAGCGCGATCGCGACCGTTTCAGGGGACGCCGCGTGCAGGGAGTGCGGAGCGGGCTGGACGTATACGAGCGGATCGGCGGCGACGCCCGCCGCGAGATCGCGGCAACGGCGGGCCGCTTCGTGCGCGCTCTCTCGGTAGCGTCGCGGAGCCTTCGTGGGCGCATCGAGATCGTAGAAGGCCCGGCCCAGCACGAGGCGGATACCGACGTCGCGCGCGGCCCGGATGACCGCCAGCGCGTTGTCGTTTCCCTCGTCGTGGAGATAGAAGAAGTCGACCGTGGTCGTCGTTCCGGCCAGGAGCGCCTCCGCGAAGGCGAAGAGGGCGCCGGCGTAGATCCCGTCCTCGTCGAGGCGTTCCGAGAAGGGGTAGAGGACGTCGTCCCGCCAGCGGTCGAACGGCATATCGTCGCCCAACCCCTTGAGCAGGCTCTGAAACGCGTGTCCGTGTGCGTTGACGGTCCCCGGGACGAGCGCGACCCGACCCCAGTCCTCGACCGGCGCGCCGGACGGAACGTCCCCGGCCGCCACGAGACCCTGGATGCGGTCGCCCTCGACGAGCAGGGCCCGGCCCCGCGCAAAGGAGTTGCCCGCCCATATCAGCTCTGCCTGCAACGCTCGCACGGCGAGAGTCTACGGACGGCCCCGAGGCGTCCTAGGCGACGTCGGGCTGCGTCGCCCCCGACAGCACCGCGCGCACCTGGCGGGCGATCTCGAGGTCCTCGCGCGCGCGCACGACGAGTGTGCGAACGGCCGCCCCCGAGGCCCCCACGTCGGCGTCGGGGGCCGCGGCGGAGTTGCGGTCCGGATCGACCTCGACCCCGAGGAACCGGAGGCGATCCGCGGCGCGCGCGCGGATCGCCGGCGCGTTCTCGCCCACGCCCCCGGTGAACACCAACGCGTCGAGACCATTCGTCGACGCGGCCATGGCGGCCACCGAAGCAGAGAGGCGGTGGACGTAGACGTCGCGAGCCAGTCCCGCGGCGGCGTCGCCGGCATCGGCTGCGTCGAGGACCTCGCGCATGTCTGCGGTTCCCGCGAGCCCCTTCAGCCCGGAACCGTGCTCGAGCGCGCCCGCCACTTCATCGGCCGACAGCCCTGCGCGGCGCAGCAGCCACAGGACGGCCCCCGGGTCGACGGTCCCCGACCGGGTCGCCATCACGAGCCCTTCGAGGGGCGTGAACCCCATCGTCGTGTCGACGGCCACCCCGCCGCGGACGGCCGCCAGCGAGGCGCCCGCGCCGAGGTGGCAGGTGACGATGCGGACGTCCGCCGGCGCCCGGCCCAGGAGCTCCGCGGCCCGCCGGGCCGCGTGGGCGTGGGACAGACCATGGAAGCCGTACCGCGCGATGCCGTAGCGCTGCCGCCAGTCCGCGGGGATCGCGTAGGTCGCGGCCTCGGGGGGAAGGCGTGCGTGGAAGGCGGTGTCGAAGCACGCGACAGCAGGGGTGCGGGGCAACCGCGCCGCCACGGCTTCGATCCCGGCGAGCGACAGCGGCTGATGCTGGGGAGCGAGGTCGGTCACGGAGCGCAGCTCGCGGTGCACGTCGTCGTCGATGCGGACGCTGCTCCGGAAGCGCTGCCCTCCGTGGACCACGCGGTGGCCGACGGCATCGATGCAGCCGGCCTCGGAGAGCGCGTCCTCGAGATCCGCGTCGCCGGACCGGGACGCATCGGGCGAGAGATCGAAGGAAACGGTCACCTCGTCGTCCGGTTCGACGACCCTCAGCTTCAGGCTGCTCGAGCCGGCGTTGACGACGAGGACGCGATCGGCATTCAGTGGGGCCACGTCCACGCCGCGACATCGGGGGGATCCTCGCCGTGCGCGCGCGTGTGCATGCGCGCCCTGAGGCGCGCGTCGACCATCTCCTGTCGGACGTGCGCTGCCGTGGACCCGAGCGACGGGACACGGTCGATGACGTCTATCACCAGGTGGAATCTGTCGAGGTCGTTGAGCATCACCATGTCGAACGGTGTCGTCACCGTGCCCTCCTCCTTGTAGCCGCGCACATGGAGGTTGCGATGGTTCGTCCGTCGATAGGTCAGCCTGTGGATCAACCAGGGGTAGCCGTGGTAGGCGAAGATGACGGGCTTCGTCTCCGTGAACAGCGCGTCGAATTGCGCGTCGGGCAGACCGTGGGGATGGTGGGTGTCGGGCTGGAGCCTCATCAGGTCGACCACGTTGATCACGCGCACCTTCAGGTCGGGGAAGTGCTCCCGCAAGAGGCTCGTGGCCGCGAGCGTCTCCAGGGTGGGGACGTCTCCGGCGCATCCGAGCACGACATCGGGCTCCTCGCCCTCGTCGTTGCTCGCCCACCCGAAGATGCCCAGGCCGCGCGTGCAGTGCACGATCGCGTCGTCCATCGACAGCCAGCTGAGTGAGGGCTGCTTGCCCGCGACGATGACGTTGACGTAGTGGCGGCTACGGAGGCAGTGGTCCCCTACGGATAGCAGCGTGTTCGTGTCGGGCGGCAGGTACACCCGGATGATCTCTGCCTTCTTGTTGACGACGTGGTCGATGAAGCCGGGATCCTGGTGGGAGAACCCATTGTGGTCCTGGCGCCACACGTGCGAGCTCAGAAGGTAGTTCAGCGAGGCGAGGGGCCGGCGCCACGGCACCTCCCTCGTGACCTTGAGCCACTTGGCGTGCTGGTTGAACATGGAGTCCACGATGTGGATGAAGGCCTCGTACGAGTTGAACAGGCCGTGGCGGCCGGTGAGGAGGTATCCCTCGAGCCAGCCCTGGCAGAGATGCTCGCTCAGGACCTCCATCACGCGTCCGTCCGTCGAGAGGTGCTCGTCGGTCGCCTCCTTGCGGCCCGGCCACGCTCTGCCCGTGACCTCGAACACGGCCTGAAGCCGGTTCGACGCCGTCTCGTCGGGTCCGAAGATGCGGAAGTTGCGATGCCGCTCGTTCAGCCGCATGGCGTCCCTGAGGTACTCGCCGAAGACGCGCGTCGGCTCCGCGAACGTCGTGCCGGGCTTGGAGACGTCGACGCCGTAGCCACGGAAGTCGGGCAACACGAGGTCGCGCGCAACGCCTCCGTTCGCACGCGGGTTTGCGCTCATGCGGCGCTCGCCACGAGGCACACAGCGTGCGACCTGCTCGACGGGGCGGCCCCTGTCGTCGAAGAGCTCCTCCGGACGATAGCTGCGCATCCACGCCTCCAGGGCGGCCAGCTCCGCGCGGTCCTCGCGCACGTTGCCCAGGGGAACCTGATGCGCCCGGTGGGTTCCCTCGACCTGCTTGCCGCCGACCTCGCGGGGCCCCGTCCAGCCCTTCGGCGTGCCCAAGACGATCATGGGCCAGGCGGCGGAGCGCTGCGTGCCGGCGCGCGCCGCTCTCTGTATCCGCTCGACCTCGTCCACGGCGTCGTCGAGAGCGCGCGCCATCGCTTGGTGCATCACCGTGGGGTCGTCGCCCTCGACGAACAACGGCGCGTGGCCGTAGCCGCGGAGGAGGCTCTCGAGCTCCTTCGCGGGCACGCGCGCGAGCACGGTCGGGTTGGCGATCTTGTACCCGTTGAGGTGCAGGATGGGGAGGACGGCACCGTCCCGCTTCGGGTCGACGAAGCGCGTGGAGTGCCAGCTCGTTGCGAGGGGCCCGGTCTCGGCCTCGCCGTCTCCCACGACGCAGCACACGAGCAGGTCCGGGTTGTCGAAGGCGGCACCGTAGGCGTGCGCCAGCGAGTAGCCGAGCTCGCCTCCCTCGTGGATCGAGCCCGGGATCTCCGCGGTGACGTGGCTTCCGATCCCTCCGGGGAAGGAGAACTGCCGGAACAGGTGGCGCATCCCACCCTCGTCGCGCTCTATCTCCGGGTACAGCTCCGAATAGCTGCCCTCGAGCCACGCGTTGGCCACGGCCGCCGGCCCTCCGTGACCCGGGCCGAAGACGTATATGGCATCGAGGTCGCGGGCCCTGATCACTCGGCTCATGTGGGCGTAGATGAAGTTGAGCCCGGGTGTCGTTCCCCAGTGCCCCAGGAGACGCGGCTTGATGTGGTCTCTCTGCAAGCGGTCGCGCAGCAGGGGGTTGTCGAGCAGGTAGATCTGACCGACCCCCAGGTAGTTCGCGGCGCGCCAGTAGGCGTGGAGCGCATCGAGCTCCGCCTCGGAGAGCGGGCCGGACGAGCTGGTTTCGGTCTCGGGAGAGGCCATCGTCACCTCCGGGCGGGGAGCGCCACTGGGTCTCCCACGGTAGCCGACGCCCGCGGCCGGCGCGCCGGCCGGGCTTAGGCTGAGGCCGTGACGGTCGAGGTAGGGACGTCGTTGTCGTTCGACGACGTCGTCGGCGTGGCGGTGCGCGGAGAGCCGGTCGCGATCGCCCGCGACGTCGGCGCGCGCATGTCCGCGGCCCGCAAGGTCGTCGAGGGCGCGGTCCAGTCGGGGCGGACGATCTACGGCATCACCACGGGCTTCGGCGGTCTCTCGAACATCCGCATACACCCGGACGAGGCGCTGCGTCTGCAGCACGACATCGTGCGGTCGCACGCGACCGCGGTCGGACCGCCCCTGCCCGCCGACGTCGTGCGGGCGATGATGCTGCTCAAGGCGCGCACGTTCGCGTTCGGTCACTCCGGCGTGCGCCTGGAGCTCGTCGAGGCCCTCGTCCGCCTTCTCAACGAGGGGATACACCCGGTCGTCCCGGCGCAGGGCTCGCTCGGCGCGTCCGGGGACCTCGCCCTGCTCGCCCACCTCGCCCTGCCCCTGGTGGGAGAGGGCGAGGTCGAGACGCACGGCCGGCGGATGCCGGCCGCCGACGCGTTGAGGGCCGCCGGCATCGAGCCGCTCGAGCCGTCGTTCAAGGAGGGGCTCGCGCTCGTGAACGGGACGGAGGGCATGCTGGCGCTGGGCATCCTCGGTCAGGTGCGGGCGGAGTCGCTGGCGCGCGTCGCGGACGTCGCCGGAGCGATGTCGCTGGAGGCGTGCCTCGGCACGGACAGGGCCTTCGACGACGAGCTCGTGCGGTTGCGCAAGCACGCGGCCCCACCGGTGGTCGCCGCCAACCTCCGGCGTCTGCTCGCGGGCAGCGCCATCGTGCGCTCCCACCGCTTCTCCGACCACCTCGTCCAGGACGCCTACTCCCTTCGCTGCATGCCGCAGGTCCACGGCGCATATCGGGACGGCCTCGCCTACGTGCGCACGACGCTCGAGGCGGAGCTCGCGTCGGCGGTCGACAACCCGAGCGTGTTCCCCGACCGCGACGAGCTGCTGTCGGGCGGCAACTTCCACGGCGAGGCCCTCGGGCTCGCCCTCGACCATCTCTGCTTGTGCGCCAGCGGGTTCGCGACGATCGCCGAACGGCGCGTCGCCCGCCTCGTGGACCCCGAGCTCAACAACGGCCTGCCGGCGTTCCTCACGCCCGACCCCGGGCGGCGCTCCGGCTTCATGCTCGCCCACTACACCGCGGCCTCGATCGCGTCGGAGAACAGGGGGCTGTGCTGGCCCGCGTCGTCGGATTCGATCCCGACCTCGGCGGGCCAGGAGGACCACGTCAGCATGGGGGCGACGTCGGCGCGCCGGGCCGCCGCCGTGGTCGAGAACGCTCGCCGCGTGGTCGCGATCGAGCTGCTCGCGGCAACCCAGGGCCTCGAGCTGCGCGCGCCTCTCGAGCCCGCGCCCGGCACGCGGGCGGCGGCCGACGAGGTCAGGTCGGTGTCGTCCGCGCTGCACGACGACCGCTCGCTGGCGCCCGACATCGAGGCGGTCGCGTCGCTTGTGGCCGGGGGCGCCATCGAGCATCGGCTCGAGGCGCGCGGGGTGCGGCTCGACTAACCGCTGCCTCCACAGGACCGGCACAGGGCAGGTCGGGCGCGGATCGTCGCCTCCCGCGTATCGAGAGTGGTCGGCTCGAAGCCCTCGAAGAAGCCGGAGGTCATCGCCGCTCCACGCGCGACTCCCAGCCCGGCGCGACGTGCACCAGGCGGCCACCGCACACGACCGCCGCGATCGCGTCGTGGTCCGGCCGGTACGTGAGCCACTCGAACGAGGGCGCGTCCAGCACGACGAGATCGGCCGCCTGCTCCACCGCGATCCTGCCGCGCTCCTCGTGCAGGCCGAGAGCGTAGGCGGCGTTCACGGTCCCCGCCGCGAGCGCCTCGTGGGGGCGGAGCCCGTAGAGGCGGCACGCGAGTGCCATCGCGAGCGGCATCGAGTGGATCGGTGACGTGCCGGGGTTGAAGTCGGTTCCGAGCGCGACCACTGCTCCCGCCTCGAGCAATGTCCGGGCGGGCGGCTTCTTCGCCTGACGCAGGGTGAACGTCGCGCCGGGCAGGAGGACCGCGGCGGTGCCCGTCGCCGCGATGTCGGCCGCCGCCTCGGACGACGTGTGGTTGAGATGGTCGGCGGTCGCGAACCCCCATCGTGCAGCGAACGCCCCCGCCTGGCCGTCCTCCAGCTGATCCGCGTGGATGCGCATCCGGAGACCGAGCGCGCCCGCGCTCTCGGCGAGGCGCGCCGCGTGCTCGAGGGCGAAGGCGATGGACTCCACGTAGACGTCGCACGCGGACGCGAGGCCCTCGCGGGCGGCGGCGGGCAA
>DATADD010000192.1:0-23777 GCA_036258675.1 Actinomycetota bacterium
TAACGGCGGGGTCCGGGGGGTGCGTGCGATAATCGGCCCGCACGCCCGCCGCCGGACGAGGGGAGGAGCCACGGGCGCACAAGCAACCCCCCGGCGGCCCGTCGAGATGCCCCGCGTGGCGCTGTACCTCCAGGACAAGCACCCTCTTCGCGACGGCATGCGGTACGCGCGCGCGGCCGAGGCCGCGGGGTTCGAAGCGGTGTGGCAGGCGGAATCCCGCCTCGTGCGTGAGGCGACCGTGCCCATGGCGGCGTTCGCGGCCGTCACCGAGCGGATCGCGGTGGGCTCCGGGGTCGTGAACACCTGGACCCGCAACGTCGGGCTGCTCGCCGCCACGTTCGTGACCCTCGACGACCTCGCGCCGGGGCGCGTGATCCTCGGCCTCGGCGCGTGGTGGGATCCGCTCGCCCGCAAGGTCGGGGTGGACCGGAGGCGCCCCCTCGCGTGCATGCGCGAGACGGTCGAGGCGTGCCGCCGCCTCTTCTCGCTCGAGGAGGTCACCTTCCACGGCGAGTTCGTGCATCTCGACGGGGTCCGCATCGACGTGGTCCACGGGGACACGGGGGCGCGCCGCATACCCGTCTACATCGGGGCCACCGGGCCCAAGATGCTCGAGCTGTCCGGCGAGGTCGCCGACGGCGTCGTGCTCAACTACATGGTGTCCCCGGCCTACAACGACGACGCCATGGAGCGGCTCCAGGCGGGCGCCCGGCGCGCCGGGCGCGGCCTGGACGAGGTGGACCGCCCCCAGCTCGTCGTGTGCTCCCTCGACGAGGACCGCTCGAAGGCGCTCGACGAGGCGCGCCTGCTGCTCACCCAGTACCTCGGTCAGCAGCCGCACATCATGAGGGCGTCCGGGGTCGATCCGTCGTTGATCGAGGAGATCAATGCGATCGTGGACTGGCCCGCGTCGCACGACGACATCGCCAAGGCCGCGGCGCTCGTGCCCGACGAGGTCGTACAGCTCGTCAGCGCGTCGGGCACGCCGGAGGAGTGCCGCGCCAAGGTCGCACAGTACGTCGAGCACGGCGCCACGTGCCCCATCCTGTATCCCCTCGGTGACGACGTCGAGGCGATGATCGAAGCGTTCGCGGTGACCTCGTGAGCGACTACCTCCGGGCCGCGGAGCGGAGCCGCGACGCGGTCACGTCCTTCCTGCGCGACATCGTCGCGATCCCCTCTCCCTCGTGCGGCGAGGAGGCGGTGGCGCGCCGGGTGGTCGACGAGATGGAGGCGCTCGGCTACGACGAGGCCTGGGTCGACCCCATGGGCAACGCGATCGGCCGCGTCGGCGACGGGGCGACGAAGATCGCGCTCGACGCGCACATGGACACGGTCGGCGTGGGGGACGCGGGGGCGTGGGATCACGATCCGTTCGAGGGCAAGGTCGAGGGGGGTGTGGTATTCGGACGGGGGGCTTCGGACAACAAGGGGGCGGTGGCGGCCGAGGTGCACGCCGGCGCGCTCATGGCCGAGCGCGGCCTGGACGGCGCCGACGCAACGGTCTACGTGATCGGCACTGTGATGGAGGAGGACTGCGACGGCCTCGCGCTCGGCTACGCGATCTCGGAGACGCTCGGAGGGGTCGACGCGGTCGTGCTGGGAGAGTGCACCGACCTCGCCGTGTACCGCGGCCATCGCGGTCGCATGGAGATGAAGGTGACGACGAAGGGGACGTCCGCGCACGCGAGCGCGCCGGAGCGCGGCGTCAACGCAGTCACCGCGATGGCGCCGATCGTCGAGGGCATCGACGCGCTCAACCCACGCCTGCGCGACCACGATTTCCTCGGCAAGGGGACCGTGGCGGTGACGAAGATAGAGTGCTCCACCGCATCGCTGAACGCGATCCCCGATGCGTGCACGATCTACATCGACCGCCGCCTCACCGAGGGCGAGACGCGGGAGAGCGCGCTCGCCGAGATCGAGGAGGTGGCGGGGGGCGGGGCGACCGTCGAGGTGTTGCGGTACGGGGAGCCGTCCTACACCGGCCTCGTGCTCACCACCGACAAGTACTACCCCACATGGGTGCTCGAGGAGCATGCCCCGCTCGTGCGCGCGGGGATCGCCGCCGGAGAGGTCGCCCTCGGGAGCGCGCCCGCGCTGGGCAAATGGACCTTCTCGACCAACGGTGTGTCCTCGGCGGGGCGGCTGGGGGTGCCCACGATCGGGTTCGGGCCGAGCGAGGAGAGGTGGGCGCACACCGTGCTCGACCAATGCCCCATCGACCACCTGGTGGCGTCCATCGCTTATTACGCCGCGCTGCCGCGCGCGCTGGCGCAGGAGGGAACGACATGACACAGAACGACGCGACACAGGACGTATCGCTCACCATCAACGGCCGGCCGGTCACCGTGCGTCCGGCCGAGGAGGAGACGCTGCTCGACGTCCTGCGCGACCACCTCGGCCTTCTCGCGGCCAAGGACGGGTGCCAACCGGAGGGCTACTGCGGGTGCTGCACGGTTCTCGTCGACGGCAAAGCGCGCGTGGCGTGCTCGCAGGCCGCGGCCCGGTTCGCAGGCAAGGACATCGTCACCCTCGAGGGCCTCGGCGACGAGGAGCGCGAGGCGTTCGCGCTCGCGTTCGCCGCCACGGGAGCGTCGCAGTGCGGCTTCTGCTCCCCGGGGATCGTCGTGAAAGCGCGCAGCCTGCTCGACAAGAACGCGGCGCCATCGCGCGACGACGTCGCCAAGGCGCTCGCCGGCAACCTCTGCCGTTGCACCGGCTACGTCAAGGTCATCGATGCGATCCAGATGGCCGGGCGCATCCTCGCCGGCGACGAGCAGCCCCGTCTCGACTTCTCGGGCCGGATCGGCACGCGCGCGCCGAAGTACGAGGCATTCGAGCTTGCCCTCGGGAAGAAGCCCTTCATCAACGACATGTCGATGGACGGGATGCTCCACGGCGCCCTGCGCTACGCGGACCATCCCCGCGCGATCGTCAGGAGCATCGACACGTCGCATGCCGAGGCGCTCGACGGGGTCGTCGCGGTCGTGCTCGCGGGCGACGTCCCGGGCGAGCGGGACGTGGGCGCGATCGTCAACGACTGGCCGGTGTTGGTCGCGGCCGGCGAGACGACCCGCTGCGAGGGCGACGTGCTCGCCGCGGTCGTGGCCGAGACGCGCGTCGCGGCGCGCCGGGCCGCGGCCGCGATCGAGGTCGACTACGAGGTCCTCGAGCCGGTCACCGACCCGGAACGAGCTCTCGAGCCCGACGCCCCCCGGGTCCACCCCAAAGGCAATCTGCTCAAGACCTACAGGATCGAGCGCGGCGACGTCGATCGGGCGCTCGCCCAATCGGCCCACGTCGTCACCGAGACGTTCCAGACCCAGTTCATCGAGCACGCCTTCCTCGAGCCGGAATCCTCCCTCGCGTTCGACACCGGGGACGGCATGCGGGTGCTCTCGGGAGGACAGGGGATCTGGGACGACCGCAGGCAGATCGCCCGCATCCTCGGCGAGCCCGAGGACAGGGTGCGCGTGACGCTCGTGTCCAACGGCGGCGCCTTCGGCGCCAAGGAGGACCTCGGCGTCAACGGCCACGCCGCCCTGCTCGCGCGCCTCACGGGCCGCCCCGTGAAGGTGACCCTGAGCCGGGAGGAGTCGATCCGGATGCACGCCAAGCGACACCCGCTGCGGATGACCTACACCGTGGGGTGCGACGAGCGCGGCGTCCTGACCGCCGTCAAGGCGCGCATAGTCGGCGACACCGGTGCCTACGCGAGCGTGGGCGACAAGGTCCTGCAGCGCGCCTGCGGCCACTCCTGCAGCGCCTACGAGGTCCCCGCCGTCTACGTCGAGTCCCACGCCGTGTACACGAACAACCCGCCGTGCGGGGCGATGCGGGGCTTCGGCTCGAACCAGGCCAACTTCGCCATGGAGGGCTGCCTCGACCGCCTCGCACACGCGGTCGGCATCGACGGTTGGGACATCCGCTGGCTCAACGCCCTCGAGACGGGCAAGACCTTCGCCACGGGACAGGTCCTCGGGGAGGGGGTCGGGCTCAAGAGGTGCCTCGAGGCGGTGAGGGATGCCTACAAGCAAGCGCGCCACGCGGGCGTCGCGTGCGCGGTCAAGAACGTCGGCGTGGGCAACGGCCTGCCCGAGTACGGGCGCGCGTCCCTGGAGGTCGGCGACGACGGCTCGATAACCCTGCGCCACTCGTGGACCGAGATGGGCCAGGGCGTGCACACCGTCTTGCAGCAGGTCGCGGTGGAGGAGCTGCACGGCGCGGGCCTCGAGCTCAAGCACGTCGGAGTGCGCGTCGACACCGAGCGCGAGTTCGCGACCGGTCAGACGACCGCGTCGCGCGGCACCTTCCTCGGGGGGCTGGCGGTCAAGCGCGCGTGCGAGAAGCTCAGGGCGGAGCTGAACGGCAACCGGCTCGCCGACCTCGCAGGGCGGGAGTTCACGGGCGAGGTCGAGTTCAAGCTGACCCAGCCGATGGACGACTCCGATCTGCGGCGGTCCCACATCTGCTTCGGGTGGGGCGCGCAGGTGTGCATCCTCGACGACAACGGCGCGATCGCGAAGATCATCGCGGCACACGACGTGGGCCGGGTGATGAACCGCAACCTCCTCGAGGGACAGCTCGAGGGCTCGGTACACATGGGGCTCGGGCACTCCCTCACCGAGGAGCTCGTGGTGGAGGACGCCCGCATCCAGACGCCGACGCTCAAGTCGCAGGGCATCATCCCCGCCAAGGGGATGCCCGAGGTCGAGTGCATCTTCGTGGAGGAGGCGCAGCCCGAGGGGCCCTACGGCGCCAAGGGCGTCGGCGAGATAGGGCTCGTCCCGACCGCCGCGGCGATCGCCGCGGCGGCCCATGCCCACGACGGCGTGTGGCGCACGCGCCTGCCCATGAAGGACACGGCCGCGGCGAGGGCCGCTCACCCGAAGGCGGTCGGAAAGCTCGGAAAGGCGAGGCGCGCCGCGGCCGAGCCCGCGTAGTGCGGGTCGTCTTGGCCGGGGGGCTCGTCGCGCGCACCGCGCGCGGCCCCGTCGAGAGCACCGACCTCGTGGTCGACGGCGAGCGCGTCGGGAGCGACGCCCGCGGAGCGCAGCGGGTGGACGTGTCCGGCTGCCTGGTCGTGCCGGGCCACGTCTGCGCCCACCATCACCTCTACTCCGCGCTCGCGCGCGGCATGCCGGGTCCGGGCCGCGCCCCGCGCAGCTTCGTCGAGATCCTCGAGCTCGTGTGGTGGCGCCTCGATCGCGCCCTCGACCTCGACACGATCAGGCTCTCGGCCCTGCTCGGCGCGACTGAGGCGGCGCGCTGCGGGACGACCGCGATCGTCGACCACCACGCCTCGCCGAACGCGATCGGCTCCTCGCTCGACGCGGTTGCGGACGGGATCGCCGAAGCAGGCGTGCGGGGCGTCGTGTGCTACGAGGTGAGCGACCGTCACGGCGAGGCCTCGGGGCGGCGCGGCGTCGAGGAGAACGTCCGCTTCGTGCACGACAACCGGCGCGCGCTGGTGCGGGGGATGATGGGAGCGCACGCCTCGTTCACGATCGGCGAGCGCACGCTCGACCACCTCGTCGAGGAAGCTCGGCGCGCCCGGATCCCCGTCCACGTCCACGTCGCCGAGGACGGCTTCGACGAGAGGCACTCGCTCGACCACTACGGCGTCCGTACCGCGGCCCGGCTGCGGCGCGCCGGCGCCCTCGACCACGGCGACCTCGCCGCGCACGGCGTGTGCCTTGACGACGACGAGATCGCGCTCGTGCGGTCGTCGGGGGCGTGGGTCGCCCACAACCCGCGCTCCAACATGAACAACGGCGTCGGCTACGCCCCCGTGGCCGCCCTCGGCGAGCGCGTCGTGCTCGGGACCGACGGACTCGACGGCGACATGTTCACCGAGGCGCGCGCGGCCTTTCTGAAGGCGCGCGACGCCCGCGTAGGGAGCGATCCGGGGCGGGCGCTGGGGTGGCTGGCCGCCGGCGCGGGGCTCGTGGGCTCGGTCTTCGGCCTCGCCTCGCTCGGTCGTCTCGAGCCGGGCGCGCCCGCGGACCTCGCTGTGCTCGAGTACCTTGCGCCGACGCCCCTGGAGCACGGCAACCTCGCCGGCCACTACCTGTTCGGCCTCGGGGCCGGTGCCGTTCGGGACGTGATGGTCGGCGGACGCTGGATCGTGCGCGAGCGGCGCCACCAGCTCGTGGACGAGGACGAGCTGGCGGCCGGCTGCCGCGCCGCGGCCCCGCGCCTGTGGGACAGGATGCGAGACCTGTGAAGGAGCGAGCGTGCACAGAGGTGAACTGACCGGCAAGGACTACATCTCGACCGCCGACTGGTCGGTCGCCGAGCTCGCGTGCGGGCTCGAGGTGTCGGCCGAGCTCAAGGCCGCCTTCAAGGCGGGGGGCCGACACCGGCTGCTCGAGGACAAGACGCTGTTCATGATCTTCCTCGACCTGTCCACGAGGACGCGCAACGCGTTCGAGGCGGGGATGACGCAGCTCGGCGGCCACGCCCACTTCATCGACGCCAACACGTCGCAGATAAGCCACGGCGAGAGCCCGCGCGACATGGGGATCATCCTTTCGTCGTATGGCCATGGCATCGCGATCCGGCACGACAAGGTGCCCGGCGAGGGCAACGCGTACATGCGCGAGGTGGCGCGCCACGCCGACGCCCCGGTGATAAACCTGCAGTGCGACGAGGACCACCCGACACAGCAGCTCGCCGACCTCATGACGATCGAGGAGGTCTTCGGCAGCCGCGACCTCTCCGGGATGAAGGTGTGCGTGTCGTGGGCGTACGCGCCTTCGTACGCGAAGCCGATGAGCGTGCCGCAAGGCCTCGCGCTGCTCCTTCCGCGGTTCGGAGCCGACGTCGTCATCGCCCGCCCGCCCGAGTACAGGCTGATGCCGCACGTCATGGAGAGAGCCCGCGCGCTCGCGGCCGAGGGAGGGGGCGCTCTCACCGAGGTGGACGACATGGACGCGGGCTTCGAGGGCGCGCACGTCGTCTACCCCAAGTCTTGGGGCGCGGAGCATCTCTTCGGCAACGAGCGCGAGGCCCTCGCGCTCAACGCCCGCTACAGGGACTGGATCTGCGACTCGCGGCGGATGGCCCTGGCCGCCGATGACGCCGTCTACATGCACTGTCTTCCCGCCGACCGGGGCCACGAGGTCACGGACGAGGTCATCGACGGGCCCCAGTCGGTCGTCTTCCAGGAGGCCGAGAACCGTCTCCACACGGGCAAGGCCCTCATGGCTCTGCTGATGGGCGGCTACGCCGACACGCGTGACGCCCGTGCGTGAGCCGCAGGCCCCCGGCGCGGTGAGATCGTCGAGCACGAGCGGGGAGGCAGTGTGATCGTCGTCCACATGATCGGCAACGCGCACATCGACCCGATCTGGCTGTGGGACTGGCAGTCGGGCGCCGACGAAGCCCTGGCGACGTTCCGCTCCGCAGCCGATCGCTGTGACGAGTACCCCGAGTTCGTGTTCACGCGCGGCGAGGCGTGGCCCTACCAGCAGGTCGAGAAGCTCGATCCCGATCTCTTCGAGCGGATCCGTAGGCTCGTCGACCAGGGGCAGTGGCACGTCACCGGCGGCCAGCACGTGCAGCCCGACGCCAACCTGCCCACGGTCATGGGATGGCGGCGCCAGCTCCTGCACGGGCGGCGGTACTTCGAGAGCCGCTTCGGCGTGCGGCCGAGCGTCGCCTACAACGTCGACTCGTTCGGCCACCCCGCGACCCTGCCCGACATCCTCGCCGAGGAGGGCTACGTCGGCTACATCTTCCATCGTCCCAAGCGCGCCCAGATGGAGCTTCCCTCGCAGGCTTTCCGCTGGAGGGGGGCCGGCGGCGCCGAGGTGCTCGGCTGCCGCATCGTGCCCGGCTACGTGACGCGCACGCACGATCTCTACGGACAGGTCCAGCTCGCGATCGAGGCGGCCGACGAGAGGGTGGGGCACGCCGTCTGCTTCTACGGCGTGGGCAACCACGGCGGCGGGCCGACCCGGGCCAACATCGAATACATCCTCGAGAACGCAGAGGCGTTCGAGGGTGCGGTCCTGCGTTTCAGCACACCGCAGGCCTTCTTCGAGGCCGTCCGGGAGCGGATCGACGACCTCCCCGAGGTCGAGGACGAGCTGCAGCACACCTTCCCCGGGTGCTACAGCGCGATGCACGTCGTCAAGCAGCGCCAGTACCGCAACGAGCACCTGCTCGATCGTTGCGAGAGATTCGTCGACGCCTTCGTCACAGACCGAGACGAGGCCGCGAGTCACGCCGAGCGCATCGACCGGGCGTGGGAAGACCTGTTGTTCACGCAGTTCCACGACATCCTCGCGGGGACCTCGATCCCGTCGGCGTACGAGTCGGTCGAGGCGTTGCAGGGCAGGGCGCGCGCGACGGGCGAGGAGATCCTCTACGAGGCGTCGCGCAGATGGGCCCGCCGCGACCTTCCCCCGCACGAGGACCACGAGATCCTCGTGGTCAACACGGATCCCGAACCATTCGCGGGCGAGGTGGAGCTCGAGCCGTGGCTCGACTTCGACGCGTGGGGCGCGCGCTGGCTGAGCGACCTCGAGGGGCGGCCGATCGAGTTCCAGCGCCTGCAGCCGGAGGCTCACATGGTGACGAGCCGCGTTCTGTTCCCCGTTCGCATCGACGCGCGTTCGGCGACGCGCGTTCTCGTGCGCACCGACCCCCGCCCCGAGTGGAGGACGTCGGGCTCCGAGGTGACCGCCACGGAGGAAGCGCTCTCCAACGAGGCGGTAAGGGTCGGGCTCTCGGACACGGGTATCGCCTCCCTGCGCGCTGGTGGGAACGAGCTCCTGGGGCGCGACGGCATCGGTCTGCACCTGCGCCACGACTCCACCGACACGTGGACGTTCAACGCGGACCGCTTCGAGGAGCCGGTGGCGGCGCGCCTCGAGGACGGGCGTTGGGTGGTGGAGGAAGGTGGCCCACTGCGCGCCAGCGTGCGCCTCGAAGCAGAGCTCGGCCGCTCCTGGGTGCGCTGGACGCTGTCGCTCGGGCGCGACGACCCGCGCCTGCGCATGGGGATCGAGGTCAACTTCTCGGAGCGCTTCAAGCTGCTGCAGCTGCACATCGATCTCGCCTCATCGCCGCGCCGGTGGCTGTGCGGGTTGGCCGGAGGAGACGTGACGCGCCTGCCCGGCCCGACGGAGTGGCCGGTGCAGGCCTGGTCGCGCCTCGAGGTCGGAGGTGTTGCCCTGGCCGTGGTGACGGGCGATGCATACAGCCTCAGCCTTCGGGACGACGCGTGGCGATGGACGCTGCTGCGCAGCCCCAAGATGGCGTGGGGAGGCGGGCGCCCCGACGTCTACGGCGGCCGCGACCAGCACACGGATCAGGGGTGGCACGCGTTCGATGCGATCGTGTGGCCGGGCGCGCCCGACGAGTGCGGCCTCCACACCGCGGCGCGCCAACATGCGCAGCCTCCCCTCGTGTGGGACCGGTACGAAGGCGTGCCGCGCCCTCCGTGGGGCGACGCGCCCCCGCGGCAGCTGTGGATGGAGGCCGAGGAAAGGGCGATCCGCGACGGGCGCCTGACGCATCTCGCGACCGCGCCCGCGACGGGCGAGGCTTCCTATCCAGCCCCGGACACCGACCCCGAGGAGCGATAGCGCCCGCTCCCATGGAGCCGATCGCTCGGGGCCTCGCGGACATCCGGCGCGCCGCGATCTCGGCGCAGCTCCTCGACGGGCGCGCGACCTCGATCATGGAGGTGGCGCGCAAGCTCGGCTATCTCCAGCTCGACCCGACCAACGCGGTCGCGCGCAGTCATCTGCTCGTGCTGTGGAGCCGGCTCGGCTGCTACGACGTCGCGGATCTCGACCGGTTGCTGTGGGAGGAGAGGAAGCTCTACGAGTACTCGGCCGCGATCGTGCCGACCGAGGATCACCCCCTGCACCGGGCGACCATGCGTCGGTACCCGGACTGGCCCGGATCGGTGTGGACCGAGCGGGTCCGGTCGTGGATGCGCGACAACGAGTCGCTGAGGCGGTCGCTCCTGGCGGAGCTGCGGCGCCGAGGGCCGCTGCTGTCGCGCGACCTTGCCGACCTCTCGACCCAGTCGTGGAGGTCGAGCGGCTGGACCGAGGGACGCAACGTCAACCGCATGCTCGACTTCCTCGCCGCCCAGGGCAAGGTCCTCGTCGCCGGCCGGCGGGGCCAGCAGCGCCTGTGGGACCTCGCCGAGCGCGTGCTGCCCGCGACCGCGCGCGGCGCGCCCGCTCTGCGCATGTCCCAGGTGGAGGAGCGCGTCGCCGAGCGTTCGCTGCGGGCTCTCGGCGTCGCGACCCCGAAGCAGATAGCGCGCGAGTACTTCGTCGGCGGCCCCTACCCGGGGATGGCGGGGGCGATCGAGGCGCTCGTCCGGAAGGGACGCGCGGTCCCGGTCGAGGTGAGCGGGGTCTCGGGCCGCTGGCTGGCGCACGCCGACGACCTCGCGCTGCCGGGGCCGCCGTCCGACCGCACCACGCTGCTGTCCCCCTTCGATCCGCTCATACGCGACCGCGAGCGCACGGAGGCGATCTTCGGCTTCCGCTTCCGGCTAGAGATCTACGTGCCGAAGGCGCAGCGCCGGTACGGCTACTTCGTCCTCCCCGTGCTGCACAGGGACCGGCTCGTGGGGCGCATCGATCCCCTCTACGACCGCAGGACCGGGACGCTGCGCGTGAACGCGGTCCACGCCGAGCCGGGCGCGCCGGCCTCCGCGGGCCCGCCGCTGGCCGGCGCGATCGAGGACCTCGCCCGCTGGCTCGGCGCCCGCGACCTCCGCTACGGCAGCGTCGCGAAGGTGTGGGCTCGGTCGCTGAGGAGCTGAGAGCGACGACGGCGGCAGGCGCACGGGTAGCGTCCCGCGCGTGGCACAGGCGATGGTTCCCGCGCTCGAGGCACGGCCGTGTGACACGATCCCTCCGGGCCCCGCGCGCCCGCGCGGCGCTTCGGGACGCGTGCTGAGGAGGAAGCGACGTGACCGCTCGGCCGCAAAGGCCCTCGCTGGGAACGCTGCTCGGGCGCGCCCTGCGCCGGCGCTGCCCCGTGTGCGGTGTGGGAGTCCCTTTCAAGGGCTGGTTCCGCATGACGGAGCGGTGTCCCCACTGCGGCTACTTCTACGAGCGCGAGACCGGCTACTGGGTCTCGGCCCTCATCGTGAACATGGCCGCGACCGAGACCCTCTTCGGCCTCTTCTTCGTCGCGGTCCTGTTCGCGACGCTGCCGGAGGTGGCGTGGGGCCCCGTCCTGTTCGTGGGGGCCGCAACGAACGTCGTGTTCCCGACCGTGTTCTATCCGCTGTCCAAGACCGTGTGGGTCGCGCTCGACGTGTTCTTCCACCCCCTGGAGCCGGACGAGAGGCCACCGGCAGCCCGCGTCTAGAGGCCCCCGCTCCGGCCCGGGCCGATAGGACGGAAGCAGCGGCACGGGCCTCTAGCGCGCCGATACCTCCCCCGCCGCGCGCCCGACGATGCGCGCGTAGGCACCGGGGTCGGTGGCCCCCTCCGTGCACAGGAGCAGGAGGGTGGTCGATGCGCCGATCTCGAGGACGCCGTCGCGGGCGGGCGCGAGCTCGAGCAGCGCGCCGGCACCCGCGGCGCCGGTTTCCCCCGCCACGATCCCCTCCTCCGCCAACACCCGCATCGCGGCCCGGGCGGAGTCGTCGTCGATCGCCACGAACAGGTCGTAGCCGCGGCGTACGTCGGGCCACGCGATCAACGACGGCGTGCCGCAGTTGAGCCCGGCCATGATCGAGTCGTGTGGGCCCGGGATCGTGACGATCTTCCCCGCCCGCGCGGAGGCGAGCACGCACGCGGCTCGGCTCGGCTCGACACCGACCATGACCGGAGACCGCTCCAGCTCGGGCCGACGGTAGTGGCGCGCCGCCGCGGCCGCGAGCGCGCCGACACCCATCTGCACCACGACGACGTCCGGCACGTCGCCGCCCAGCTGATCGTCTGCCTCCCAGAAGATCGTGGAGTAGCCCTCGATCACCCACGTCGGCACGTCGACGTACCCCGGCCACGACGTATCCGAGATGACGAGGCACCGCTCCCCCGCCTCCTCCGCCGAGCGCGCGACCGCGTCGTCGTAGGTGCCGGCGACTACCTCACAGGCGGCGCCCTCGCTCTCGATCGCCTCGATGCGGGCGGGCGCGGTTCCCTCGGGCACGAAGATGCGCGCCCGAAGCCCGAGCAGCTTGGCCATGCGCGCCACCGCGCGCCCGTGGTTGCCGTCGGTCGCGGCGGCGAGGGAGAGCGGACCGCGGCGGGCGAGGCGGGCGCGCAGGTCGTCGAGGGTCTCCCACTCTCCGAGGCCGCCGACGTGGCGATCGAGCGCCCGGAAGGTCGCCCACGATGCGCCCAGGACCTTGAACGAGGGCAGTCCGAGCCGGGCGGATTCGTCCTTGACCCACACCGTGCCGGCCCCGAGCCGGCGCGCGAGGCGGTCGGCGCGCCGCAGCGGCGTCGGGGCGTAGCCCGGGAGCGCGCGGTGGAACGAGAGGGGGGCGCCCGTCGGAGCCGTGAGGCCGCTGCCCGGCGCGCCCCTCACGACCTCGGTCACGGGGACCCGCTCGGGCCCCGGGCGACATAGCGGCCCCAGCCCGGGGTGCCACACGGCTCGCCTCCACGCGCCACGAGCCGGCCGCGCGCCAGCACGAGCTCGGGCCACCCCGTCACGACGACGTCCTCGTACGGCGAGTGATCGGCGCGCATGTGGAGGCGCTCGGGCAACAGCGGACGCTCCGCGCGCGGGTCGAAGACGACGACGTCGGCGTCCGCTCCCGCGGCGATCTCCCCCTTCGCGGGGTGGAGGCCGAACAGCCTCGCCGGTGTCGTGCAGCAGCGGTCGATCCACTGCCCGAGCGAGAGGCGCCCGTCGAGCACCTGTTGGAACACGAGCGATAGGCGCGTCTCGATCCCGGGAAGCCCTCCCGGGATCTGCGTGAAGTCCCGCCATCCCCCGCCCTCGAGCCCGGCGCGCCGGTCGTCGTCCGAGAACGGGCAGTGATCCGTCGACACGACCTGGAGCGAGCCCCGCGCGAGTCCCTCCCACAGCTCCTCGGAGTGCCACGGGTCGCGCAGCGGCGGCGCGCACACGAAGCGGGCCGCTTCCTCGGGAACGTCGTCGTAGCGCTCCGACGAGAGATAGAGGTACTGAGGGCAGGTCTCGGCGAAGAAAGGTAGCCCGCGCTCGCGGGCGCCGCGCACCTCCGCCAGCGCGCCCGCGCTCGAGAGGTGCACGACGTAGCAGGGCGCCTCCGCGTCCTGCGCCATGCGAACCGCGCGCGCGACCGCGCTCGCCTCGGCTTCGGGTGGACGCGACCACGCGTGCCAGCGCGGCTCCCTGCGCCCCGACGCGAGCGCGGTCGCGCGCAGCTTCGCCACGGTCGCGTCGTCCTCGCAATGGAGGCACACGAGCGCACCGCGGCGGCCCGCCGCCTTCAGGACCTCGAAGATGACGTCGTCGGAGACCATGAGGCGCTCGGGGTAGGTCATGTAGAGCTTGAAGCTCGTGACGCCGGCCTCGACCATCTCGCTCACGATGTCGTCGGCCGGCGCGGCGAGCTCGGTGATGCTCATGTGGAACGCGTAGTCGACCGCGGCGCGCCCCGCGGCCTTCTCGTGCCAGCGCGCGAGCCCCTCCGCCACCTTCTCGCCGCGATAGGCGGTGGCGAAGTCGATCACCGTCGTCGTTCCTCCGCAGGCGGCCGCCTGCGTGCCGGTGGCGAAGTCGTCGGCCGAGCGGGTGACGCCGACCTCCATGTCCAGGTGCGTGTGCACGTCGACGGCCCCCGGCACCACGAGGCGGCGGGACGCGTCGACCACCGCGTCGGCGCTCGTCGGCTCGATGCGGTCGGCAACGTCGGCGATGCGCTCGCCGTCGACGAGGACGTCGGCGCGCCGGACGCCCTGCGGCCCGACCACATCGCCTCCGGTGATCAACGTCTTGGTCGTTACGGGCCAGCCTCCGGCTTCGCGGATGTTGAGGGGTGGGAGCGCGAATCATAAGATTCGACGGTGAAGGAGGAGGGGCTCGAGCGGGGAGCGTCCGCGGCGCCGGTCCTCGTCGTGGCCCTGGGTGGCAACGCCATCTCCCGCGCCGAGGACGAGCCCTCCGTGCAGGCCCAGTTCGCCCGCACCCGCGCGACCATGGACGCGCTCATGCCGGTGATCGCGTCGGGCGACTGGCGAGTCGTCGTGACGCACGGCAACGGGCCCCAGGTGGGCAACATCCTCCTGCGTTCAGATCTCGCCGCCGAGGCCGGCGAGCTTCCCCGGCTCCCGATCGACGCCGCCGTCGCCGACACCCAGGGCGCGATGGGGTACATGATCGGCCAGTGCCTCGCCAACGAGCTGTGGGAGTCGGGGCTCCAGGCGCCCGTCGCCACGATCGTCACCCAGGTGATCGTCGACGAGGACGACCCCGCGTTCCTCGATCCCACCAAGCCCGTCGGCCGCTTCTACCCTGCGTCCGAGGTCGACGAGCTGCGCCGTCACGGCTGGGCGATGAAGGAGGACCCCCAGGGGCGGGGCTTCCGCCGCGTCGTCGCCTCCCCCGCGCCGATCGAGATCGTCGAGGAGCCGATCATCCGGGCGCTTCTCGACTCGGGCATCATCGTGATCGCGTGTGGCGGCGGAGGCGTCCCCGTCCGCTCCGACGAGGCGGGCGCGCTGACGGGCGTGGAGGCCGTGATCGACAAGGACCTCGCATCCTCGTTGCTGGCGACGCAGGTGCGAGCATCGGCGCTCGCCATCCTCACCGACGTCGACAGGGTCTACCTCGACTACGGCGGTCGGAACGAGCGGCCGCTCGACGAGGTCGACGCCGCGACCCTCAAGCGCCTGCACGAGCAAGGGCACTTTCCGTCCGGCTCGATGGGACCGAAGGTCGAGGCCGTGGTCGGCTTCGTCGAGCGCGGAGGACGGCGGGCGATCATCACGTCGCCCGAGCGCCTCGCCGACGCGCTCGACGGGCGCGCCGGGACGCACGTCACCGCCCACGCCGAGGCGGCTGCGTCCTAGTGCCGGTGGCAAGGCCGCTCGCGGTGGTCGCGTAGATGGACGTGTTTCGTCCCTCGAGCCTGTCGGAGGCCCTCGCCCTCAAGAGGGAGGTTCCGACCGCGGTCCCGATAGCGGGCGGGACCGACCTGATGGTCGAGCTCAACTTCGATCGCCGCAGGCCCCCCGCGATGATCGACCTGGGGCGTGTCGACGAGCTGAGGGGATGGGGGCGCGTCGACGGCACGATCCGGCTCCGCGCCGGCGTCACCTATACGAGCCTCGTGCGCGACCTGGCGCGCGACCTCCCAGGCCTCGCGCTTGCGTCTCGCACGGTCGGCTCCCCGCAGATACGCAACCGGGGAACGGTCGGCGGCAACCTCGGGACCGCGTCCCCCGCGGGCGACGCTCTGCCGCCGCTGATGGCAGCGGGAGCCCGCGTCCTGTGCGCGTCCGAGCGCGCGGGAGAACGGTCGATGCCGCTCGGAGACTTCCTCGTCGGGCCGAAGAGCAACGCGCTCCGGCCAGACGAGCTCATCGTCGCGATCGAGGTGCCCCGGGCGCGCGGCCCGCAGCAGTTCTCGAAGATCGGGACGCGCAACGCGATGGTGATCGCGGTCGCCGCGTTCGCGCTCGCGGTCGACGCCGAGGGGGGGACCGTCGGGACGGGGATCGGCTCCGCGGGGCCCGTCGTGCTGCGGGCCGAGGAGGCCGAGGCCTTCGTCGCGGCGGAGCTCGCCGACCGCGGTGGGTGGGATGCACGCGGGGAGCTCGACGACGCGACCGCGGCGCGCTTCGGGGAGCTCGTCGGCCGCGCCGCCCGTCCCATCGACGATGTGCGCGGGACGGCTCGCTACCGGCGCCACGCGCTGGCTGTGATCGCCGCGCGCGCGCTGCGCTGGGCATGGGACGAGCCGCGGGGCGCGCTCTGAGGTGCAGCTCCACTTGCGCGTCAACGGCGAAGACCGGGAGGTCGACGGCGCCTGGGCGGGCGAGAGCCTCCTCTACGTGCTGCGAGAGCGGCTCGGCCTCCCCGGGTCCAAGAACGCCTGCGAGCAGGGCGAGTGCGGCTCGTGTTCCGTCTACCTCGACGGCGAGCTCGTGTGCGCCTGCCTCGTGCTCGCGGCCCAGGCGCAGGGACGCGAGGTCGTGACCGTCGAGGGCCTCGTCGACGGCGACGATCTCCATCCGATCCAGGAGGCCTTCGTCGCGGCCGGCGCGGTCCAGTGCGGCTTCTGCACGCCCGGGCTGATCATGGCGACGCACGATCTGCTCAGGCGCGACCCGACGCCGCGCGAGGAGGAGATCAGGGAGGCGCTGGCGGGCAACCTGTGCCGCTGCACGGGCTACGCCAAGATCATCGACGCCGTCCGGCTCGCGGCCGAGAGAGCGGGCGCGTGACGGCCGGCCGCGTGGTGATAGGGGGATGCGCGATCGCGACCATGGACGCGGCCGACCGCGAGCTCGCGTCGGGGCACATCGTTATCGAGGGCGGTCGGATCGCCGCGATCGGCGAGGGCGACGCGCCCGACGCGGGCGGGGCGCGCATCGACGCCTCGGGATGTCTCGCCACCCCCGGTCTGGTCAACTGCCACCACCACCTCTACCAGTGGCTGACGCGCGGGCTCGCACAGCAGACGAACCTGTTCGAGTGGCTCACCGCGCTCTATCCGGTGTGGGCCCACCTCGACCCCGACCTCGAGGCCGCCGCCGCGCGCGCGGGGGCCGTGGCCCTGGCTCTCTCCGGGTGCTCGACGACCACAGACCACCACTACGTCTTCCCCCGTGGCGTCGACGACCTCCTCGAGCCCTCGATCGAGGCGGTCGGCGAGGTCGGGCTTCGCTTCCACCCCTGTCGCGGGGCCATGGATCTGGGCCGCTCCGGGGGCGGGCTCCCGCCTGACGAGATCACCGAGCCCACCGATGCCGTCATGGCGGCGATCGAGGCCGCCATCGACCGCTTCCACGATCCGGCGTTCGGCGCCATGGTGCGGATCGCGGTCGCGCCCTGCTCCCCCTTCTCCGTAACCGCCGATCTCATGCGGGAGTCGGCGCGCCTCGCGCGCGCCCGAGGCGTGCGGCTGCACACGCACCTCGCCGAAACGAAGGAGGAGGAGGACTTCTGCGTCGAGCGGTTCGGGGTGCGCCCGGTCGAGTACCTCGACGGCCTCGAGTGGCTCGGCGACGACGTGTGGCTGGCGCACTGCATCCACCTCGACGACGCGGAGGTGGGCCGCTTCGGCGCGACGCGCACCGGCGTGGCGCACTGTCCCAGCTCCAACGCGCGCCTGGGAGCCGGGATCGCCCCCGCGGCCGACCTCCTGCGGTCCGGTGCGGCGGTCGGCCTCGGCGTCGACGGGGCCGCGTCCAACGAGGCCGGGGAGCTGGGGCCGGAGATGCGCGCGGCGCTGCTGCTCGCTCGCCTGCGCGGGGGACCGCGCGCCATGACCGCCCGCACCGCTCTCGCGCTTGCCACGCGCGAGGGGGCGCGCTGCCTCGGGCGCAGCGACGAGATCGGCTCGCTCGAAGAGGGCAAGTGCGCCGACATCGCGCTGTGGCGCCTCGACGACCTCGGGCGCGCCGGCATCGCCGATCCCGTGGCCGCCCTCGTCCTGGGGCCGGCGCAGCGAGCCGACACGCTCATCGTGGACGGCCGCACCGTCGTGGAGGGCGGACACGCCGCCAGGATCGACGAGGACGGCGTCGCGCGCGACCTCGACAAGGCGAGCCGCCGCCTCGTGGACGCCGGGGAGGCCTCGTGACGACGACGCGGGCGCCCGACACCCCGACGCGCGACCGCATCGCGGGCGGCATCGGCGAGAGCGCGCGCCGCCCCGACGGGGTGTCCAAGGTCAAGGGCCAGTTCGCGTACTCGTCGGACCTGTGGGCCGAGGACATGCTGTGGGGCGCGACCGTGCGCAGCCCTCACCCGCGCGCCCGCATCCGCGGCATAGACATCACGCGCGCGCTGCAGGTGCCCGGGGTGCACGCGGTCCTGACACACGAGGACGTCCCCGGACGAAAGACGTATGGGCTCGAGATCCCCGACCAGCCCGTGCTGGCGTGGAGCGACGTCCGCTACCAGGGAGAGCCGATCGTGATCGTGGCGGCCGATCATCCCGAGACCGCGCGCCGCGCCGCGGAACGGGTCGAGATCGACTTCGAGGTCCTCCCGCCCGTCACGGACGCAGAGGCCGCGCTCGAGGAGGGGGCGCCCCGGCTCCACCCCTCGGGCAACCTCATTCGGTCCGTGCGCATCCGCAGGGGCGACGAGGACGCGACGGCCGACGTCGTCGTGCGCGGCGACTACGAGGTCGGGATGCAGGACCAGGCCTTCCTCGGGCCCGAGTCGGGGCTCGCCGTGCCCGACGGCGAGGGAGGCGTCGACCTCTACATCTCGACGCAGTGGCTGCACGTCGACCGCGACCAGCTCGCCGCGAGCCTCGGGCTCACGCCGGAGAAGGTGAGGTTGACGCTCTCGGGCGTGGGGGGCGCGTTCGGGGCGCGCGAGGACCTCTCGATCCAGATCCACTGCTGCATGCTCGCCCTCGCGACCGGCAGGCCGGTGAAGATGATGTACACGCGCGAGGAGTCGTTCTTCGGCCACGTTCACCGCCACCCCGCGCGCTTGAGCTACGAGCACGGCGCCGCGCGCAACGGCAAGCTCGTCTACGTCAGGGCGCGCATCGTGCTGGACGGAGGCGCGTACGCGTCGAGCTCCACCGCCGTCGTGTCCAATGCGGCGTGCTTCTCCTGCGGCCCGTACGAGGTCCCCAACGTGAGCGTCGACGCCCATGTCGTCTACACCGACAACCCGCCCTGCGGTGCGATGCGCGGCTTCGGCGCGGTCCAGAGCTGCTTCGCGTACGAGTCGCAGATGGACCTGCTCGCCGCGGAGCTCGGGGTCGACCCCGTCGAGCTGCGGGTGCGCAACGCGATGGGCGAGGGCTCCACCCTTCCGACGGGACAGTCGGTGAGGGGACCGGCGCCGGTCGCAGAGCTCCTGCGCGCCGTGCACGACATGCCGCTTCCGAGCGCATCTAGGGACGGTGGCGACCTGCGCCTGCTGCCCGGCGGCGTGTCGAACACGACCCACGGGGAGGGCGTCAGGCGCGGCGTGGGCTACGCGGTCGGGTTCAAGAACATCTGCTACTCGGAGGGCTTCGACGACTACTCGACGGCGCGCGTGCGCCTGTCGATCGCGGCCGGCGAGCCGATCGTCGAGGTCCACTGCGCCGCCTCCGAGGTGGGGCAGGGCGTGACGACGATCCAGATGCAGATCGCGCGGACCGAGCTCGGTATCGAGCGGGTCGTCGTCCTGCCCGCCGACACGGGGGTCGGCTCGGCGGGGTCCTCGTCGGCCTCGCGCCAGACGTGGATGACCGGCGGGGCGGTGATGCGCGCATGCCGGGCGGCGCGGGAGCAGCTCCTGACGAGAGCGCTCGAGCGGCTCGGCGGCGACCCCGGCGACCTGCGCTTGGAGGACGGCCGTGTGGTATCCGACGCGCGCGGGCCGGTGGCGGACGTCGCCGACCTGATCGGTGACGACGTCATCGACGAGACGCGCGAGTACCACCACCGCGCCACCTTCCCCCTCGACCCGGACACCGGACAGGCCGACGCCCACGTCGCCTTCGCCTTCGCCGCCCATCGCGCCGTGGTGGACGTTGACGCCGCGCTGGGCCTCGTGCGCGTGGTGGAGATCGCCACGGCCCAGGACGTCGGCAAGGCGCTCAACCCACAGGCGGTCGAAGGCCAGATCGAGGGCGGCATCGCACAGGGCCTCGGGCTCGCCGTGATGGAGGAGATCCAGGTCGTCGACGGCAGGATCCGCAACCCGTCGTTCACCGATTACCTCATCCCGACGATCCTCGACATGCCCCCCGTGAACATGCGTGTGCTCGAGCTCGGCGACCCCGAGTCCCCCTACGGAGTGAAGGGGGTCGGCGAGCCGCCCACCATCTCCTCGACCCCCGCGGTGGTCGCCGCCCTGCGCGCCGCCACGGGGAGACCGCTGCGACGCGTGCCCGTGCGGCCCGACGACATCGTGGCGCTCGAGGAAGTCGGGAGCTGACCGGATGAGGGATCGCGCCCGCTTGATCGCGGTCGCGCGCGGGGACGCTCCTCCCGACCTCGTGGTTGCCGGCGCCAAGGTCTTCGCTTCATTCACGAAGGAGTGGCTCGAGGACGACGTCGCGGTCGCCGACGGCCACATCGCTGGCTTCGGCAGCTTCGACGGCGGCGAGGTCGTGGACGGAGCGGGACAGTACCTCGTGCCCGGATTCATCGACGCGCACGTGCATATCGAATCGTCCAAGCTCATGGTCGACGAGTTCGCCCGCACGGTCTTGGCGCACGGCACGACCGCGGTCGTGACGGACCCGCACGAGATCGCCAACGTCCTCGGCACGGACGGGATCCACTGGTTGCTCGACGTCTGCCACGGACTCCCGCTCGAGGTCTTCGTCATGGCGCCCTCGTGCGTCCCCGCGAGCGGCTTCGAGTCCCCCCGCCGACCCCTCACGAGCGGCGACATGGAGTCCATCCTGCGCCGCTCCCGCGCCCTCGGGATCGCGGAGATGATGAACTTCCCCGCGGTCGTCTCAGGCGAGCGCTCTGAGCTCGACAAGCTCGAGGTGCGAGGCGCGACCCACGTGGACGGGCACGCGCCCGGGCTCTCGGGCCGGCAGCTCGACGCGTACCTGGCGGCCGGGATCCGCTCCGATCACGAGGCGACGACCTTCGAGGAGGCGCTCGAGAAGCGGCGCAAGGGTATGTGGGTGCTGATCCGCGACGCATCGAACGCGCGCAACCTCGTCGACCTCCTGCCGCTGGTGCGTGCCTATGGGCCCGAGAACTGCGCTTTCTGCACCGACGATCGAGAGCCCGACTTCCTCGCGCGCGAGGGCCATATCAACCACATGTGCAGGCTCGCGGTCGGGCACGGCATCGCGCCCGAGGACGCGATCCTGCTGGCGACGCTGCACCCCGCCCGCTACCACGGGCTCGTCGACATGGGCGTCATCGCGCCGGGATACCGGGCCGACTTCTCGCTCATGCCCGACCTCGTCGGGTTCCGTCCCACGAAGGTGTTCGCGCGGGGCCGTCTCGTAGTGGACGGCGGTCGCGCGCTCGACGTCGAGCGGCGGCCCGCGCCGGTGTGGGTGAGGCGCTCCGTGCGGATCGCGCCGCTGTCCGCGGACGACCTCGTCATCGAGAGCTCGGGCACAGCCGTGCGAGTCATCGAGATCGTCGCCGGCCAGCTGTTGACGAGGGCGCTCGTGGAAGCGCCCACCGTGCACGGCGGCCGGGCGGTCGCCGATCCGGCGCGCGACCTCGCCAAGATCGCGGTCGTCGAACGCCATCACGCCACCGGCAGGGTCGGAAAGGGGTTCGTGCGCGGGTTCGGCCTCCGCCGGGGCGCGTTCGCGTCGACGGTCGCACACGACGCGCACAACGTCGTTGTCGTGGGTGTCGATGACGACGACATGGTGGCGTGCGTGAAGCAGCTCGAGGACATCGGGGGCGGCATCGTGGTGGCCGATGACGGCGCCGTTCGCGCCGAGCTCCCCCTCCCGGTGGCCGGCCTGCTGTCCGATCTCCCCGTCGAAGACGTGCTCGAGCGCATGGACCGCATCCACGCCGCTCTCGCCGACATGGGAGTGGCGACCGACGCGCCGCTGATGACGCTGAGCTTCCTGGCTCTGTCGGTGATCCCGGCGCTCAAGATCACCGACCGGGGCCTCGTCGACGTCGACGCCTTCTCGCTCGTGCCCCTCGAGGTCGGCGATGCCGGTTGAGTCACCGGATCGATCGCGGTAGAGAGAGGAGCCGACATGCCCCAGGGACCCTCCGAGGTCGTCGCCGAGTTCACGATCCAGCCCTCAGCCGAGGGGGGGACGGAGGCCCACGTCGAGGCGGGCGTGGACGCCGCGCGCGCAACGGGCCTGGCGATCGACGTCGGCCCCTCCGGCACCGGGCTGGCGGGATCGCGGGCCGAGGTGCTCGACGCGCTTACGAGGGTCGTGGACGCCGCGATCGAAGCCGGCGCGCACAGGATCTCCGTCGAGCTGAGGGTCGCCACCGAGGCCCGCTGAGGAAGCGTGTTGGCGTCTGAGGGAGGGGCGGGCGGCGTTGCCGGGTCGCGGGAGGGGTTACCCGGCATCCCCGGCAGGGGCCGAAGATCCTCCGGCCAAGGAGTGCTCCCGACGCGACCAAACGTGTTAGGAGACGAGGTGGATACGACATCGGCCGCAAGCGACGTCCGACTCCGCGATGTCGAACCCGGCGACATCGAGATCTTCTACAACCAACAGTTGGACCCAGACGCAACCGCGATGGCGGCCTTCCCTGCACGTGATCGCGACGCCCACTTCGCTCACTGGAACAGGATCCTTCGAGACGAAACCTGCGTTACAAGGACGATTACCGTCGCCGACGAGGTCGCCGGAAACATTGGCAGCTGGGTCCAGGACGGCCAGCGCGAAGTCGGGTACTGGATCGGGAAGCGATACTGGGGGCGAGGCATCGCGACAGCCGCGCTGCGTGACTTCCTACATCTAGTCACTGAGCGACCGCTTGTGGCTTGGGTCGCGCGACACAATGCCGGATCGATGCGCGTCCTCGAGAAGGTCGGTTTCGCCTTCGACAGAGACGAAGAAGACCATCGCGTCTACAAGATCGGCTGAGCTGTCTCGCCGCCCCGAAGTGCCTCAACGGACGCGCAGAACCCCGGCTCCCTAGGGTGTTGGTAGGCGAGCGCGACGCCCTCGCGGTCGGCGCGCCGGGTCAGCGCTCCTCTCGCACGTAGGCGTTGCCGAGCGCGCCGGGCGCCGCCAGCCGCCGCCCGATCGTCTCCCGCGAGATGACCACGAGCACGACGATCGTGAACAGGTACGGCATCATGTTGACGAAGAAGCTGGGTATCTCGATGCCGACCGTCTGCAGGCGGAACGCGAGCGCCTCGACGCATCCGAACAGGTACGCGCCGAGCGCGGCCCGGATCGGCGACCACGTCGCGAAGATGACGAGCGCGATCGCGATCCATCCCCGGCCCGCGGTCATGTTGGGCGTCCAGCTCGGCGCCTGAGCGAGCGAGAGGTAGGCGCCGCCGAGGCCGGCGAACGCACCTCCCACGACGACCGCGACGTAGCGCGTCCTCGTCACCGAGAGGCCGACCGCGTCGGCCGTCTCGGGAGACTCTCCGACGCTGCGCAGGTTGAGGCCGGGGCGCGTGCGGAAGAGGAACCACCACGTCAGCGGCACGAGCACGAACGACAGGTACACGAGCGCGTTCTGGTCGAACAGGATGCGCCCGAGAACGGGGATCGAAGACAGGCCCGGGATCGCGATCCGCTCGAAGGTCTCGGGCGGCGCCACGCCGACGACGTCCTCGCCCACGTAGCTCGACAGGCCGCTTGCGAAGATGACGAGCGCGAGGCCGGTCACGACCTGGTTCGTGGCGAACGAGACGACGAGGGTCGCGTGCAGCAGCCCGAGGGCGCCCCCGGCGAGGATCCCCGCGAGCGCGCCCAACCAGGGGCTCCGCACCTGTTCGTTGACGACGAAGCCGGTGACCGCGCCCACGAGCATCATGCCCTCGACCCCGAGGTTGAGCACACCGGCCCGCTCGGCGACGATCTCTCCGACCGAGGCGAACAGCAGCGTCGTTCCGGCGGCCACGCCGGCGACGAACACCGTCAGCAGGAGCTCGCCGCTCACCGCGCCTCCGCCAGCCCGTGCTCCGAGGACCGCTCGGGCCCGCGCGCGGCCGAGGGCCCGCGCCACTCGATCCGGTACCGG
>DATADD010000193.1:0-4807 GCA_036258675.1 Actinomycetota bacterium
CCGCCCGGCCGGACTGGCCCCGCGCACGCGCCGCGGCCGCGCTCGCGCTCGCCGCCGCGCTCGTGGCGGCGCGCACCGTCGGGCTCCACGACCTCCCCGAGGTGCAGACCTTCACGCTCATCTTCACCTCGATAGTCGTCGAGGCCCTGCCCTTCGTCGCGCTCGGAGCGGCGGTGTCCGCCCTGATCGAGTTCTGCGTCCCGGCGGCCGCGTTCGGCCGCGTCGCCCGGCTCCCGCCCCTCGCGCAGATCCCGGCCGCGGCGCTCGGCGGCCTCGCCTTCCCCGTGTGCGAGTGCGGGTCGATACCGGTCGCCCGCCGCCTGATCGCGCGCGGGCTGCACCCCTCGGCCGGCATCGTGTTCATGCTCGCGGCCCCCATCCTGAACCCCGTCGTCCTCGCCTCGACCGCGATCGCGTACCGCGGACGCGGCGTGGCCCTCGAGATGGTGCTGGGGCGCGCCGGGGTGGGCCTGCTGCTCGCGGGCGCGGCCGGGTGGGCGCTCGGCGCGCGCGACGAGGTCGCTCTGCGAGAGGTCCAGCCGGCGGAGGACCACGGGGAGCGCGGGCGCCCCCGCGTCGCCGCGCTCGCCGACCATCTCGGGTCGGATCTCTTCCTGATGGGGCGGTTCCTCGTCGTGGGCGCGGCGCTCGCCGCCCTGTTGCAGACGCTGATCCCGCAGGGCGTCGTTGCGGGCGTGGCGCGCACGCCGATCGTCGGGGCCTTGGGCATGATGGCGCTTGCGTTCGTCCTGTCGCTGTGCTCGGAGGCGGACGCTTTCGTCGCCGTCTCGTTCTCCGCCTTCCCCCTGGGAGCTCAGCTCGCGTTCCTCGTCTTCGGCCCCGCGCTCGATGCCAAGCTCGCGCTTCTCTACGGCGGTACGTTCCGGCGACGGTTCGTATTGCGGCTGCTCGGGGTCGCGGTCCCCGTCGTGCTCGCCGGCTCCCTGTGGTTCGAGGTGCTCGTCCAATGACGCTCGATGCTCGCCGCGCCGGACGCGCCGCGGTCCTCGGCGCATGGGCGACGTTCCTCGCGTGGTTGTGGTGGGGCGGCCAGGTGGCCCGCTACCTGGGCCCCCGCACACAATGGGTCGCGGTCGCCGGCGCGGTGCTGCTCGGAGCGGCCGCGCTCCTCCATCTCGTGGCGGCGCGCGCGCCCGCGAGCGTCCGGCCCACGGCCGCGGAGGTGGGGGCGTGGGCGCTCTTGCTGGCGCCGGTCGCGGCGGTCGTGCTCGCCCCGGCTCCGTCGCTGGGAGCGCTCGCGGCCTCCCGCAAGGCGCCCGTCCAGGGACCGATCGCGCTCGGCTCGCTGGCCGCGCCCGCGCCGGGCACGCCGCTCTCCTTCATCGACCTCCACTACGCGAACAGCTCCGAGAGCTACGCCGTCTCGAGGGGGGTGGCACAGGGCGCGCCGATACACCTTCTTGGGTTCGTGGCCCGCGGCGGAGACGCGGGAGAAGCGCTGCAGCTGACGCGCTTCTACGTCTCGTGCTGCGCCGCCGACGCCATCCCGTATTCCGCGACCGTGGTTCTCGCTCGCGGCGACGATGCGGCGGGCGTCGATTCGTGGCTCGAGGTGTGGGGCACGGTGGCGCTCGAGGACGGGTCGTATGTCGTGCGCGCTCAACGCGTCGAGCCGCGGTCCGAACCCGAGGACCCCTATCTCTACTGACCTCTACTGGTGCCGTCCCGCGGTGGCTGCGGAGCGTCGACGCCGCCCGGTCAGGGGTGCTCTAGTGTCTTGCCCCTCAAAACCCGAGAGGAGAACCCGTTGTCCAGGCGCGTCCTGATCGTGGCCGCGGTCGCGATCGTGGTGGCGGGGGCCGCCGTGTACATGCTGCGGCCCCAGCGCGGCGCGCCCTCGGGCGCGCCCACATTGGACGAGATGGCGCGATCGATCGGCACGTCGATCATGCGCAACCTCCACCGCGGCCACGTGCCGGGCCGCTCGGGCGAGATCATGACGGTGCCGCGGCCGCACCGTTACTTCGCCGGGGCGTGGGACCTCAGAACGCTCGCGACCGACGCGCCGGTGACGACGTCGTCGCACCCGAACCCGTGGGCCTACACCGCGCGCGTGCCCATCGTCCTGTACGGCCCCGGCTACGTCGAGCGCGGCCGCGAGGTCGACGAACCCGTGGACGTGGCCGGGATCGCGCCGACGTACGCGCGCCTGCTGAAGATGAGGGGGTTCCGCTCCGACGCAGCCGCCCTTCCCGAGGTCGCCGAGCCGTGCCGGCCGCCCGGCGCAGCGTGCGCGGGGCGCCCCCGGCCCAAGGTCATCGTCACCGTCGTTATCGACGGAGGCGGGTGGAACGTGCTCCAGCAGCACCCCGGACAATGGCCGACGATCGCGCGCCTCATGCGCGAGGGAACGCTGTACACGAACGCCACGATCGGCTCGGCGCCGTCGATCACCGGCGCAATCCACGCCACGATCGGCACCGGCGACTACCCCGTGACACACGGCATCCCGGGCAACCAGCTGCGGGACCCCGAGGGCAACAACGAAGACGCCTACAGGGAGAACGCGGACCCCTCGTTCCTTCGCTCCGCGACGGTGTCGGAGCTGTGGGACGAGGCGCAGGGCAACCGGCCCTGGGTCGGGACCGTGTCCTACGAGGGGTGGCACCTGGGGATGATCGGCCACGGCGCGGAGCGCCGGGGGGGCGACCGCGACGTCGCGGTCCTGTGGGAGCCGGACCCCGACGACGACGAGGAGGAGGAGGACGAGTGGTGGGTCAACGAGGACTTCTACGAGCTGCCCACCTACCTCGAGACGACCGACCTCCAGCGGCTGCACGCCTACGAGGAGGCGCTCGACGAGCGCGACGGCCTTGCGGACGGAACCTGGTTCGGCCACACGCTCGATGAGCTGCAGGTGCCCACCGTTCGGCCGGGCACGCCGGCGTTCGTCCGTTTCACGGGCGACGCGATCCTGGACGTGCTCGCCAACGAGCCGATCGGCGACGACGAGCTCACCGATCTCTTCTGGATCGAGATGAAGATGCCCGACTACGCCGGGCACGCGTGGAACATGCTGCGGCCCGAGGAGGGCGACGTCCTGCTCGAGACGGACCGCCAGATCGCGCGCGTCGTGGCGTGGCTGGACGACAACATCGGACGCAACGGCTACGTGCTGGGGATCACCGCGGACCACGGACAACAGCCTCTGCCCGAGCTGTTCGGGGGCTGGCGCATCAACGGCAAGGAGCTCGAGCGCGATGTCGAGGAGCGCTTCGGCGCCGCGATCATCGAGAAGGTGACGACCGTCGACCTGTTCATGGACAACGACCTGGTCGAGCAGGAGGGCGTCGACCTGGCGAACGTCGCGCGCTTCCTCGCCACCTACACGATCGGGGACAACATCGCGGACGCCCAGCCCGGCGCGGGGCTCGTGCCCGAGGATCGCCTCGACGAGCGCTTGTTCGCCGGCGCGTTTCCCACGGGCTATCTAAGGGACCTGACGGAAGACGAGATCGCCTCCTTCGGGGACGGCGACTATCCCGAGGGCGACCTCGACGTCCGGAGCCCGGGGGGATAGCCGTGGGCATGCTTCGGCGCGGGATCGCTCTGTTCGCGCGCAGCCGCGACTTCACCTGGCTCATGGGGGCGCAGTTCCTCGCCCAGGCGGGCGACGGCGTCGTCCAGACCGCGCTCGCCAAATCGATCGCGTTCGGCGACCAGAGAGGTTTCGACATCGAAGGGGCGCGCTCCCCGGACGAGCTGCTCCGCATCGCGCTCTACCTCATGGTGCCCTACACGATCGTGTCGCCGTTCCTCGGCGTCGTGATCGATCGCTGGGACCGGCGCAAGCTGCTCGTGCTCGCGAACGGGCTGCGCGCCGTCGCGCTCGCCGCGGTGGCCCTCGCGGGCGTGGACGCGGTCGGCGACCTCCCGCTCTTCCTCGCCTTCATGCTCACGCTCGTGTCGACGCGCATCGTGCTCGCGACCAAGGCCGCGGCCCTCCCCTCGACGGTGGGATCCGGGGAGCTCGTGGAGGGCAACGCGGTCTCGCAGCTCGGCGGCGCTCTGTTCCAGCTCGGCGGGGTGGGCGTGGCGTTCGTCGCCGCGGAGCTGGTCGACGTCGAGCCGATCGTGCTCGCCGGCGCGCTCGTGTACGGCGGCGGGGCGCTCTGCGCGCGGGCCCTGCGGCGCGCGGGCGAGACCCGCCCCGGCTCCTCGTTCGGGGCCGAGCTCGCGCGCATCGCGCGCAGCATCGCCGCGGGGCTGGTCGAGGTCGCCCGCACCCCCAAGGCGGGCGCATCGATCGCGACCTACCTGTGGCTGCGCTTCCTGTGGAGCTTCACGCTCGTCGGCATCGGCTTCGTGGCGCGGCGTCTGCTCGCGGGCGACGACCTCGCGATCGCGGCTCTCATCGGCGGGAGCGGCGCCCTCGGCGCGGCCCTGGGCTTCCTCGCCGCGGTTCGCCTCCACGAGCGGGCGCGCACGACGGCCCGCCTCGTCCTCGCGGCCGCGGCCTGCGCCGGTCTCGCGGTCGCGCTCCTGGGCGCCCTGCAGGCGGCCGCATCCCTGGCCGCGCTCGCGTTCGTCCTCGGCCTCGGCTTCTTCGTCGCCAAGATCTCGCTCGACACGATGGTCCAGGAGGCCCTCGGCGACGACTTCCGCGGGCGCGCCTTCTCCCTCTACGACATCGCCTACAACCTCGCCTGGGTCCTCGCCGCGGGCGTCATGGTCGCGGCGTGGTCGAGGGAGACCGAGGGCGCTCTGCTCGCCGGCGCCGGCGTCGTCTTCCTCGCGGGCCTGGCGGGCCTCGCGGCCTGGTTCGCGCGGGCCGGGCTCCTCGCGG
>DATADD010000194.1:0-1810 GCA_036258675.1 Actinomycetota bacterium
CCCGACCTCGCCGACCTCGCCGGGCGCTTGGTGCAGGGCGCCCGTCCGGGCGAGGAGGTCGAGGCCTACGTCACCCATGCGCGCACGTTCGAGGCGCGCGCCTACGACGGCGAGGTGGAGTCCGTGTCCTCGGCGGAGCCCCGCGGCGCCGGGGTGAGGGTCGTGGCCGACGGCCGCGTCGGCTTCGCGTACACGACCGACCTCCGCGGAGGCGGTCTCGAGGGGGTCGTCGCGGCGGCGCGCGACAACGCGACCCACGCCACCCGCGACGAGGCCGCCGGCCTCGCCCCCAGCTGGGAGCGTGCCCCCGAGGCCATCCCCGCCCTCGTCGAGGCCGGCCACGAGCGCATCACGCCCGAACAGAAGACGGACTTCGTCCTCGCGCTCGAACGCGCCGCACGGGGCCAGGACGCGCGCGTCAAGGCGGTGGAGGACGCCGTCTACGCCGACTCGCACACGCGCGTCGCGATCGCGACCTCGACGGGTGTCGGCGGCGTCTACGAGCGCACGGACGCGTGGTCCTACGCGGTCGCGATCGTCGAGGAGGGCTCGGATACGCAGATGGGGTTCGAGTTCGGCCTCGCGCGCTCGATGCAGACGCTCGACCACGAGTGGATCGCGGCCAACGCCGTGCGCCGCGGCCTCGCGGTCCTCGGCGCGCGCAAGATCCCCTCCGCCAAGCTCCCGGTCGTGTTCGATCCCTACGTCGCAGGCCAGTTCCTGGGCGTGTTGGGGCAGGCCCTCACCGGCGACGCGGTCCAGAAGGGCAGGTCGTTGTTCGCGGGGAGGATGGGCGACAAGGTCGCCGCCGAGGGCCTCACGCTCGTCGACGACGGCCGCCTCGAGGACGCGCCGGGGGCGGCTCCGTGGGACGACGAGGGAGTGCCGACGCGCCGCACCGAGGTCATCTCGGGGGGCCGGCTGGCATCGTTTCTCTACGACATGCGCAGCGCCCGGCGAGAGGGGCGCGCATCGACGGGCAACGCGGCGCGCGCCGGCTTCAAGTCGGTGCCGCACGCGTCGCCCACCAACCTTACGTTCGAGTCGAGCCCGGTCACGGCCGAGGAGGTCCTGCGGCGCGCCGGGCGCGCCCTGCTCGTGCGCGACTTCCACGGCGTGCACTCGGGCGCCAACCCCGTGTCGGGCGACTTCTCGGTCGGGGCCACCGGACTGCTGCTCGACGGCGGCGAGCCCGGCCAACCGGTGAAGGAGGTCACGATCGCGGCGCCGATGCTCGACATCCTGGACCGCATCGAGGTGGTCGCGTCCGACCGTCGCTGGCTTCCCTTCGGCGGCTCCTACGGCGGGGCCACGACGCTCGTCTCGGAGATGACGGTAGCGGGCGAGTAGCTACAGCGCGACGTAGAACGCAAGCCCCGCGACGATGCAGTACGCCGCGAACGGATAAAGGGTGTTCGTGCGAAGGTAGCGGATCAGCGACCAGATCGCCGCGTAGGAGGTGAGCCCGGACGCGACGAAGCCCGCCGCCCCCGCGCCGAGCCCTATCGAGGCGTCGGCGAGCTCCGGCGCCTCGACGATCGTGGCGCCGACGAGCGCGGGTATGAGCACGAGGAACGAGAAGCGCGCCGCGTCGTCGCGCGCGACGGAGAGCGCAAGCCCGGCCCCGATCGTCGTGCCCGAGCGCGAGATGCCCGGCAGGATCGCCACGGCCTGCGCCACTCCGATGATCCCCGCGTCGCTCGGACCCAGCTCTCCCAACGTACGCAGGCGCGCGCCCCTCTGTGCCGTGCGCCGCTCGTGGTAGCGGAGGATCTGCTCTGCTCCGATGAGGATGGCGGCGGTCACGATG
>DATADD010000195.1:0-10079 GCA_036258675.1 Actinomycetota bacterium
GGAGCCCGGTGGTGCTTGTCGCGGCCCGGCATCGGGCGGGCGACGTCCCTGCGGCGAGGGCGGCGCGGCGGGCGGCACGGCGGGCCTTGCTCGCAGGACGGTCGTGCCGACGGCCCGTGCGCGCGCGCTCGTCTCGCAGGAGCGGCACGCGGCGCCCGCGGGCAGCGGACGTCCGCAACGAGGGCACTCCGCCATCGCGACAGCGTAAGACGAGGGCGGTTGCGACCCCGGGTTATGGGATCCGGTCCGGTCCGGTGGTATCGACTGGTGGCCAGCCATCGGCGTCTACCGTTCCTCGGCGGTCGTCGGGGACGGGAGCGCATGCCCCCTCCCTTTTTCGGGAGGGCGCGCAAGGGCCTTGAGGCGTCGGCGGGATGGCAAAGGCTGGCAACGCCGGGGGGAGACGAGCGGGACCGGCCTCGGCCGGCCCCCCTAGCATGCGGGGGTGACCTCGATCCGCTACCGCGACGACCTCGCGGAGGTGGACTGGCGCGAGCTCAAGGCCGACCTCGCCGCCGACGGATTCGACAACGGCCGCACCGCCGAGGAGCTGAGCGCGTCCTTCGGCAACAGCCACTCCGTCGTGATGGCCTGGGACGGGCGACGCGTCGTCGGCACCGCTCGTCTGTTGGCGGACGGGGTCTGCAACGCGTACCTCGTCGACGTCTGGACCGCATCGCCTTACCGCAGGCGCGGGATCGGATCCGCGATGGTCTCCCGTCTGCTCGAGGGGGTCCCGGGCCACCACGTCGGCCTCTTCACGGATGATCACGTCGCCTTCTACCGCGCTCTCGGGTTCGACGAGGAAAGCACGGGGATGTCCCTGGTCGTCGGACGGTGGCTCAACCGCAGCGACCCGCCGCGCGGATGACCCGGCGCGCCGCTTGAATGGCACGGGGGGCTCGTACATCATGTGGCGGTGCTGACGACCTACAACGTGCTCAAGACCCTTCACGTGTTGGCCGCCGTGACGTGGGTGGGCGGGGCGCTGGCGTTCAACATCCTCGCCACGCGTCTCCGGCGCGCCAACGACCCGCGCGCGCTGGCGGGAGTCGCGCGGGAGATGGCGGTGGTGGGCAACGCCGTCTTCCTCCCGGCATCGCTCGTCGTCCTCGCTCTCGGCATCTGGATGGTGGTGATCAGCGGCTGGGATTTCGAGGACCTCTGGATCGCCATTGGGATCGCCGGGGTCGTTGCGACCGCGATCACCGGGTCGGCCGTGATCGGGCCCCGCCTGAAGAAGATCGGCGAGGCGATAGCTCAGCGGGGACCCGAGGACGAGGGGGTGCAGAACGACATCGCTCGGCTCTTCGTGATCGCGCGCATCGACCTCGTCGTGCTGGCCGTCGTGATCGCCGACATGGTGATCAAGCCGGGAACCTGAGCCGGGTTGCGCCGTCGACGGCCCTAGAAGCCGGTGTCTCCTCCGTCCTTGTGGCGGCCGACACGGATGGCATAGAGGATGCTCGCGATCAATCCCCCCCAGATGATCGTCATGCCGACGAGCATAAGGATGATGGCGCTGATATCCATCAAGCTCCCACCTCCCGAGCGGCTCCCAGATCGATCGCTTCCTCGTTCCACCGCTTCAGGGTGAGGGCGACGCCGAACACGAGGCTGGCGACCACGACCATCCATCCATACCTCAGGAGGAAATCCGTTGGGTACCCCTCGTAGTTGCGGGCGCCGAAGAGCTCGGTTCTGAGGTTGTCGAAGAGTATGAAAGCCAGCACGACGGGTGTGACGAACATGAGGCTCCAACTCCACCACTTCCCCACTCGGACGTCGGAGATGGCATTCGAGTGTTCCCTCAGCTGCTCGATCTGCCGGTAGATCCACGCCGCTAGTACCACCTCGAGCAGTCCCGCCGACACGGCACCGATCTCGTTGATGTAGTGGTCCGCCGCGTCGAGGATGTACAGACCTCCCCTGGTCGCGAACGCCACCGAGACCAGTGCGGCAGCCCCGCCTCCGATCAGAACAGAAGCGGTCCGACCCATATCGAACTTCTCTCTCAAGGCGGATACGTACACCTCTACGATGGATATCTGCGACGTCAATCCGGCTATCACAAGCGACAGGAAGAAGACGATGGCGAAGAGTTGATTGAGCGCGGGCAGTTGATCGATCAGGGTGGGGAACGCGATGAAGATCAAGGGGATGCCGTCGTCGACGACCTTCGTGACGGGTGAGTTGCTTGCCGCTGCGAGGAATCCCAAGGCGCCGAAGACGCCGATACCGGCAAGGAGCTCCACGGTCGAGTTGCTGAAGCCAACTATCAGTGCAGTGTTGGAGAGATCCGCTTTCTTCGGAAGGTAGCTCGCGTAGGTCACCATGATGGCGAAACAGATCGACAAAGAGAAGAAGATCTGAGCGTAAGCAGCGACCCATACGTTGCTGTCGGTGAGAGCGGCCCAATCCGGTTTGAAGAGAGTGTTGAGGCCGTCCAGTGCCCCGGGCAGGGTGACGGAGCGGATCACGATCAGGATGAACAGCACGAAGAAGACAGGCATCATTATGCGGCTGGCCAGCTCGATCCCCCTCTTGACCCCGCGCGCCAGCACGAAGAGCGTGATGCCCCACACCACGAGCAACGGGATCAGGACCCCGCCGACGAGGCCCCCGAGGCCGGAGGGCTGGGCGGGAGCCTGAAGGTATTCGGTGATGAAGAACGACTCGGGATCCTGTCCCCAGCTGAGTCCGAAGGAGAAGAGCGTGTAGGAGATCGCCCACGCGATGATGACGGCGTAATAACAGCCGATGACGAACGAGATGGCGACCTGCCACCATCCCACCCACTCGAACCCTTTGCCTATCCGTCTGAACGAGAGAGGAGTCGACCCCCTGTAACGGTGACCGATCGCATACTCCAGAAGCAGTATGGGGATCCCGGCGGTCAGGAAGGCGAACAGGTAGGGGATGAAGAAGGCGCCGCCGCCGTTGGAGTATGCGATGTACGGCCAGCGCCACACATCCCCCAGTCCGATAGCCGAGCCCGCGGCGGCGAGGATGAATCCTGTCCTCGAGCCCCACTCCTCACGCTTCGCCATGCCCCCTCCCAGCGAGCCCAGTCGGCAGTGGCGAGGGCGAGCGGAGCCCACGGGACGGCCGCAAGCCCTCCAGGGCGGAATATCTCACACCGCGGCCTCCGGCGACAGGTGGCGGCGTTTTCCAGGCGCCCCCTATGGTCAGCCCGTCACGGTCGCCAGCACCTCGTCCCAGTGCTTCATGAGGCCGAGGTGGCCCGCGTCGGGCCAGGACACGACGCGAGAGCGTGGGATGCCCTCCGCGACAAGGTCCACGGACCGTCTCGACTCGAGGTGATCGTGCTCCCCATGCCACAGGCTCACCTCGATCGGGATGTCGGCGAGATCGAAACCCCACGGGCTGACGGACGCTATCCAATCATCGGCGAGGCCGTAGGGTCCTTGCACCATCGCCTCGCGCAGTGCCGCTTCGAGGGCAGTACGAGGGCCGCGCTCTCGCAGGACCCACATGTCGGGCTCCGGTGTCGTGTCTTCGCTCAGCAAGCCCTCGGGATCGCGAACGCGCTCGAGTAGCCACGGCGCGGTCTCGGCTGTTGCGCGCGCTCGCTCAGGGTCATGCAGCAAGAGCTCTGTCAAGGCTCGATCGTCATCGTCGTATGCGTCTGGATCCTTCTCGAGCGGCCCGCACGCGCCTCCAGCGATGGCCGCGGCGTGCAGGCGCGCAGGCATCGCGGCCGCGCAGGCCAGCGCATACACGCCTCCCATCGAGAATCCCACCACTGCGAAGTCCTCGAGTGCGAGTTGGTCAGCCACTTGCTCTACATCTGCGGGCCAGTCGAGGAGGGCGCGGCCGACGTGACGATCGGAGCCCCCGTACCCAGGACGATCGATGGTTATCAGTTGCACACCTGCGGCCACGGTTGCATGGAGGTCGGGACAGAAGAGGCGGGAGCCGGGTGCGCCGTAGAACAGCAAGGGTGGCAAGTCAGGTGGCGATCGGTAGGTGCACCGCCGCGCGACCAAAGGTCGCGGGTCCAGGCGCCTAGCTCCCGCGCGAGGTCGGGGCCCTCACAGCGGGCGGTAGTCGGCCTCCAGCCCGAAGGCGCGCGGGCCCACGACATCGAGTGCCTCATCCGTCTTCAGCTCGGCCGGCGCGCCGAGACAGACGACCGTCACGCGGGACCCGTAGCGGAGCTCTTCGGTGCTAACGGGCGTCCCGGTCTCGGACTCGATGACGCAGATGAGGTCGGGCACGGTGGCGCGCACCTCGTCGTTGACGCGACACACGAGGTTCTCGTTCTGGAACTCGATCACACAGCGGTCGCCCGCCGAGGAGTCGAGCCCCTCGAGTGCGACCGAGCCCTTGGCGAAACCCTCGGTCGTACGCCGGTCGACGTCGACGATCTTGCCGACGAACAGCGCCACGCCCGGACCGGCGTCGAGGAGCGCGGCGATCGGATCCGTCCTCCCGGACCGGGCCTCGAGCACGGCACGACCCAGCCGCCATGCCCGGCGCACCGTCCCGGGGATCGCCACTTCTTGCGCCCTGTTCGCGGACATCGGCGGCCCCGCCATCCCTGCGTGGCAGCCCATCTGGATCGTGACCGCGCGCGCCGCCCGCTCGAGCCACTCCGCCGAGTCGGCGCGCGGAAACAGCACCTTGTTTCCCTTTTCGTCGCAGAGGGCCGTGGGATAGGGCTCGAGGCCGTAGATGAAGAACGAAGTCATCTGGACCTCGGGAAAGGCGCGGCCCATTCCGTCGGCGTCCACCACGGGTATGCCTTTGTGGCAGGCGACCAGCATCGGCTCGAGGGCGTTGGCCCCTCCGATCTCGTCGGTCATGACAGCGGCGGCCGCGCGTCCGAGGAGGTCCTCGATCGCCTCAACGGCGGAGAGGCACTCGGTGCCGCGCTCGATCTTCTCGATCCCGACCGTGGGGGCGCCTATGCCGCTCGTCGGGATCACGAGCGCGTCGGGGTCGAGGTCGTCGAGTCGGACGACGGCGACCCGGCGCCCGAGACGGAGCTGACGCCGGACCCGGAGCCATCCCAGGTAGGGGCTGCCACCTCCGCCGGTCCCGAGCACCCCCGCGCCCAGAGCGATCGCCTCGAGAGCGCGCTCGTCGATCTCCCACTCGCCGTCCGCGTTGACCGGGGGCTCAGAGAGGGACATCACCCACCGCCTTCATGCGGACCCTGATCGCATTCGACGGCAGGTAGGCGAGCGGCACCTCCTCCTGATCCACGATCGCTGCCGAGCCCGCTGCGGCGCCCGCCTGCTCGGCGCGCGCGACCGCCTCTTGACGGCATCGCTGCATCGCCTGCTCCCGCGTCACGCCGTCGAGGCTGACGATCCGGTCGACCTCGCCCGAAACCTGAGCGATCGCGGCGCCGACCGCGTTGGCGACCGACGCATGCGGGGGGCGGATGACCTCGGCTGCGCCGGGGAGGTCATCGGGCACGAGGAAGCTCCCTCCGCCCACGGCCACGACGGGCGCCGCGCCGGCGCGCGTGCGCATGCGGTCGACCGCGGCCTCGAGCGTGAGATCGATCGTCCGCAGCGCCGACTCGAGATCCCCGCGTTCGACCTGGACCGCGGGCCAGACGTCTCCCACCCGTGCTCGCCCCAGGGCCACCGCCACGTCGGTCGCGGTCAGCGTCTTGCCGCCGAACGACAACGCCTCCTCGGTGATGCGGTACCCGACGCTTCGAGGGCCGACCCGCGGCGGATCGAAGTCGACCACGCTTCCTCCGCCGAGACCGATCGAGTAGAGGTCGGGCATCCGGAAGTTCGTTCGCACTCCGCCTACCTCCACCCCGAGGGCAGCCTGTCGAGGAAAGCCGTGTACGAGCGCGCCGACGTCGGTGGTCGTCCCCCCGACGTCGACCACGAAGCCGTCTTGGATGCCGGACAGGTAGGCCGCGCCGCGAATGCTGTTGGCGGGTCCCGACGCGAACGTCGTCACGGGATGGCGCGCCGCATACCCAGCGCTCATGAGCGTCCCGTCGTTCTGCGTCAGGTAGAGGGGCGCATCGATGCCGGCCTCGGTCGCCGACCGCTCGAAGCGCTCGATCGTCTCCCGCCCCAAGCGGAGGAGCGCGGCGTTGAGAACCGTGGCGTTCTCGCGCTCGAGAAGGCCGAGCCGTCCGCCGACGAGGTGCGAGAGCGAGATGTCCGCGCCGGGCAGCTCCTCGCTCAGGATCGCGGCGGCGCGTAGTTCCGAGCTCGGGTCGATAGGAGAGAAGACCGCGCTCACGGCCACGGACCTCGAGCCCGCAGAGCGGATCGCCCGCGCGGCGCGGCGCAGGTCGGGCTCGCTGAGGGGAGTGAGCTCGCGGCCGTCGAACTCGTGGCCCCCGGGGAGGATCCACGCCTCGCTGAGGATCGATCGGGCGAGGCTCTCCGGCCAGTCCACGAGCGGTGGGAGGCTCTCGGTCGCGGGAGCGCCCAGCCGCACGACCGCGACCGGCTCGAGACCGGACCGCTCTACGACCGCGTTCGTGAACTGCGTCGTGCCGATCATCACCGCGGCCACCGGGCCGTCAACCAACCGCAAGACCTCTTCGAGCGCGGCGACGATCCCGGAGGTCACGTCCGCCGTCGTAGGCACCTTGGCGCACGCCGCCACCTCGCCTGCCCGCATCACGACCGCGTCGGTGTTGGTGCCGCCGACATCTATCCCGATGCGAGCCTGCGTCACGCCGGCGGTCCCCAGCCCCCGCCCGAGCCCGTGATGATTCGGACCACGTCTCCCCGTTCGAGAGCGAAGCCCGACAGCTTCCCGGAGCGCGCCACGACCCCGCCGGCGCGGAGGACCTCGACCGCGTTCTCGCTCCCCGGAGCGCCACCATCCACGCCCCAGGGAGCAAAGCGGTGCCGTCCGAACGACGCGGTCAAAGAGGCGCCGTCGCACAGGACCTCGTACTCACGGACGAGCCCTCGACCCCCGCGCCGGCGCCCGGCCCCGGCGTCGTCGCGCCGCAGCTCGTAGCGCCGCACCCTCACGGGATAGCGATGCTCGCAGACCTCGGCCGGGATGTTGCGGGTATCGCCGTCACCGCAGGGATACAGCGCGCTCACGCCGTCTCGGTCTAAGGCCGCGCCCCATCCGCCGGCCTGCGCCTCGACCAGGATGAAGCCGGGGCCGGAAACGAGCGTGCCGCAAACGCTCAGGTGATGGCCCGCGGTTAGGCGGTGCGGGACGACCGGCGCGAGCGCCTTCCACACGAGGTCGGTGGCGTAGTCGGACGACTCCCAGTAGACGCCCACCGGGGCGGGATAGGTGGCGTTGAAGATCGAGCCTTCGGGAGCCACGATCTCGAGCGGCCGGAACAGCCCATCGGTGGTCGCGAGGTCCGGGCCGATGACCGCCTTGTAGGCGCTCCGACAGGCAGCGTGAAGCGACGACCACGTCGAGTTCACCGAGCCCGGCGCCTGCGCGCCCGAGCCGGTGAAGTCACACCGCATGCCTTCGGGGGAGATCTCGACGGCGACGCGCACGGGCACCGGCTCGTCCGAGACACCGTCGTCGTCCATGAAATCCGAGGCCTCGTAGACGCCGGCCGGCAGGGCGCGCAGTGCGGCGAGCGCGCTCTGGGCGCCGACCTCGTGGAGCTCGCGCATCGCGTCCGCCAGGATCCCGACGCCGAGGCGACGGCAGATGTCCTGCACGCGCTCCCGGGCCGTCCGTAGCCCCGCGACGCCCGCGAACAGGTCCCCGAGCGTCGCATCCGGGAGCCGCACGTTGGCGCGAATGAGCTCCACGAGCGCGTCGTTCAGCTCCCCGCGCCGGTAGAGGGGAACGCCCGGGAAGATCAACCCCTCCTGGTGGATCTCGCGGGTGTCGGGGCTCCACGACCCCGCGCTGACGCCCCCGACCTCGGTCCAGTGCGCCTTGTTCACCGCGAAGGCGACGCGGGCTCCGTCGAAGTACACCGGAGCCACGAGCGCGACGTCCGAGAGATGGGTGCCGCCTCCGCGAAACGGGTCGTTCAAGACGTAGACGTCGCCCTCGGTCATGCCGCCTTCGTGCTGGGCGAGGATCTCCTGCGCGGCGTGTCCGAGCGTGCCGATGAAGCCCGGTATCCCCTCCGCCTCGGCGACGAGGTAGCCGTCCCGGTCGCAAAGCCCACAGGCGTAGTCGAGGACCTCGTAGATGATCGGGCTCTGGCTCGCCCGGCCCAGGGTCACGAACATCTCCCGCGCGGCCGAGCGCAGCTGCGCCCCGACGATCTCCCGGACGAACGGGTCGACCGTCACAGCTCTACCAGCAGGTTTCCGTGCCCGTCGACCTCGACCTCGGCGTCCGGCGGCACGAGGGTCGTCGAGGTCTGCTCTTCCACGATCGCGGGGCCCTCGAGGCGAACGCCGGCGCCGAGCCCGTCGCGCCGGTAGACCGGGACGCGCTCCCCGACCTCGTCGCCGAACGACACCCGACGATGCCCGCGCGGCCCCTCGACGTCGTGTTTCGGCCACTGCCCTAACGACGCCTCGGAGGGCGCTCCCCACACGGTGAGCCGAAACGTGACGCACTCGATCGCGGCGTCCGGGAGGCTGAACCCGAAGCGCTCGTCGTGGGCCGCGTGGAAGCGCTGGGCCAGACCGTCGCCGTAGGGAACCTCGAGCGTGTGCTCCTGGCCTCGGTAGCGCATGCTGACCGCGCGGCTCTCCCGCTCCGCGGGCACCGCGAGCCGGGCTTCGGCGCGGGCGCGCAGGCCCTCGAAGATCGACCCGTCGGCCTCGTCCAGCCGGACGACCCTCGTTGCGGAGGCGTCGGCCCGGGGCTCCAGGAGCAGCATCGCCCAGGCGGAAAAGATCCCCGGGCTCGGCGGCACCAGGACGCGTCCCACGCCGATCTCGCGGGCAACGAGAGCGGCGTGCATGGGGCCCGCTCCCCCCGAGGCGCACAGCGTGAAGTCGCGTGGGTCGTAGCCCTGCTCGAGGGTCACGAGCCGCAGAGCCCCGGCGAGACCCTCGTGGACGAGCCGGAGCGCCCCGGCCGCGGTGGCCTCCGTCGAGAGCCCGATGCGGGCACCGAGGCGCCCGAGCGCGTCCGCGGCTGGCTCGGGATGAAGCGGCATCCGTCCCCCGAGGAAGTAGGTGGGGTCGAGCCAGCCGCTCACAAGAGCGGCGTCGGTGACGGTCGGCTCCGCGCCGCCCCAGCCGTAGCACGCAGGCCCCGGACTGGCGCCCGCGCTCTCGGGCCCCACCCACACGGACCCGTCGGCCGCGGCGCGCACGAGGCTCCCCCCTCCCGAGCCGATCTCGACCACGTCGACGGTAGGGACCTGGATCGGATACCCGGGGAAGCGGTGGGTCCTGGCGATCGCGTAGTCGTCGGTGATCGGGACGTGACCGTCTCTGACCGCGGCGGCCTTGGCCGTGGTCCCACCGACGTCGAGAGCCAGGACGTCTGCTTCTCCGAGGGCGGCCCCGAGCCGGGCGCAGCCGGCCACGCCCGCGACCGGCCCCGACTCGACGAGCATGACGGGGTGGGCCCTCGCGTCGCGGGTGTCGGTGAGCCCGCCCGATGAGGTCACGAGCTGGAGCCGGCCGGCGAACCCGCGCCGGTCGAGCAGGGTCGCGAGCTCACCGAGATAGGTGTCGACGGCCGGCTGCGTGTACGCGTTCAGCACCGTGGTCGAGGCGCGTTCGTACTCGCGCCACAGCTCCGAGATCTCGTGCGAGGCGCTTACGGCGACCGCGGGGAGCTCTTTGCGGAGGCGTTCGGCGACGAGCCGCTCGTGCACGGGGTTCGCGTACGCGTGCAGGAGGCAGACGGCGACCGCGGCCGCGCCCGACGCCTCGACCCGCCGAGTGAGCTCATCGAGCGAGGCCGCATCGAGCCCGCGGACGACGGCACCCGAGGCGTCGAGGCGTTCGTCGACCTCGAAACGGAGCTCCTCGTCGATGTAGGGCACCGGCTTCTCGTAGCGGAAGTTGTACATGTCGGGACGATTGGCGCGCCCGATCGCCAGGACGTCGGCGAATCCCCGCGTCATCACGAGCGCGGTCGGGGGCCCGCTGCGCTGGACGATCGCGTTCACCACGACGGTGGACCCGTGCACGAGTCTCTCGACGGAAGAGGCGTCG
>DATADD010000196.1:0-13972 GCA_036258675.1 Actinomycetota bacterium
AAGGCGACAGAGCGACAAGGAAGGAGGGCGCGATGACCGCCGAGATCGTGTTGGTGCTGGTCCTCGCGGGCGCGGCCTGGGTGGCCGCGGTCCGCTCCTTCTAGACCGGGCCTAGGGGACCGGCTCCTCGGCCTCGAAGAACTCGCGCGGCGCGCCGGGCGCCGAGGACGTGCACGTCAGCGGCCTCGGGGCCGCCCGGCGAACGCCGACGACGGCATCGTGGCGGCCCCCGAACCGGTCGCGGAAGGTCAGCGTCGTGCTCGTGGGGCCGCGGTCGCGCCGCTCCTCGGGGACGAGGTCGTCGATGCGCGCGAGGCCCGTGCGGGCGCGCACGAAGCTTTCGCCCGCCTGCACGACCGGCTCGTAGCAGGAGCGCCCCCGGTAGTGCGCGAGATCGATGACGCCGTTCTCGTAGAGCGAGAGGATGCGCGCGAGGTCCTCGGGCTCGACCCGCCCGAAGTAGATCCCGTGGGGCAGGCACACGAGGTTCGCCGCGAACCGATCCCCGCCCACGTGGGAGCACTCCCAGCTGTGGTCGGGGCGCAGCGCCCTCAGGGCCGCGGCCGTCGGCGCCCCGCGCGTGTCGCAGCACGGGTCGCGGCTGCCGTTCGTGCACACGAGATAGAGCGAGGAGTGCTGCGCCCGCCCGACGTCGAGCGGCTCGCCGGCGGCGAGCGCGCCGAAGTCGATGCGGAGCAGCTCGCGCGCGTCATCCACGTCCCAGCTCCGCACCCAGGGATGCGCCGCCCCGCTGTGGACGAGGAAGCACCTCCGGCGCGCCGGCGTCTCCTCGTCGCTGCGCCTCGTGAGCAGGACGCGCACGCGGCCCCCCGCGCGCGCCTTCAGCTCGGTGGCGAGGCGCCGGTCGAGGCCGCTCTCCGTGACGGCGTTGGGTCCCCATGCCCCTGGCTGCTCGACCAACAGCCAGCTGCGGATCCGAGAGGCCGTCCCCAGCATCGGTTCCGCGCGGGAGCGCGCGAGGGACGAGCAGCTAGCGCAGTCGCTCACTGGCGCGCGCCCGCTCCAACACCCCCTCGGCGACGAGCCGGCGCACGAGCACGGTTCTCCCCGCCTCGTCGAGGTGGGGGGAGAGTTCTCCGACCCTCAGCTCGGTGCGCTCCTCGATGGCCCGGAGAGCGGGCGCGATGTGCGCCGGCATGTCGAGGACGCGGTCGCCGAGCGTGACGAGAAGGCGGTCGGCGTCGAGGCGCGCGCGCATGACCGTGCCCCGTCGACGGCGCACGGTCGTGGCGTCGGAGATCCCGTCGAGGTCGAGGAGCTCCTGCAGCTGCCCGCCCAGCAGCGGCGCGCGCGTCGCCCAGAACCTCTGCGCGACGTCGTCCACCAGCTCGACCGGGTCGAGCTCTTCGATCCATCGGGCGAGCCGGCGGAACGCGTCGGCCGCCGAGGCGCGGACGGAGGCCGGGTCGGACGCGAACCCGGGCGGGAGGGCGGCGCGCATGAACGGCTCGTGCTCTGCGCGCCTGGTCGCCGCCGCCAGGACGTCCATCCACGTGGAGGTGAGGATCCCCACCGTCATGTGCGTCGACTCCCTCCCCGTCGTCTCGGCCCCGTGGAGGAAGCCGCGCGGGATGTAGAGACAGTCGCCGGGCTTGAGCTCGACGTCGATCGCAGGGGTCCCTGGATCGGGGTAGCTCCCCGTGCGCCTTTGGTGTGCGAGGGGATCGTGGAAGGCCCGGTCGAACACCTCCCAGTGCTTCGCGCCCGAGACCTGGAGCACGAAGACGTCGTGGGTGTCGTAGTGCACGTCGAGGCCGCGCGAGGCGGGCGGGGTGAGGTAGACGTTGACCTGGACCGGATGCGTCAGCGTCGTCTCGAGGTCCCGGCAGAAGCTCGCCACAGGCTCCCAGTAGCGATGCAGCGCCTGCAGCACGATCGTTGCCCCGTCTGCGAACAGCGCCAGGACCCGCCCGGGGTCGACGAGGTCGTCGAGGGCGCGCGACTGGATGCGGGCGCTCTTGGTGTAGCTCGACGGAGGCACCGTCTCCCCGTCGCGCACGAGGCGGAGCGCGGGCCAGCGCAGGCCGCGCTCGGTCAGGATCGTGTCGACGTCCGCGAGCGTCAGGAGATCGTGGAAGCCGTCCGAGGCGGAGTCCTGGCGCAGCAGCGGCGCGCGCGACCAATGTTCGGCAAGGAACGCGTCGACGTCTCCGACACAGCGCTCGAGCGCATCGAGCGGCCGTTCATCGGGAAAGACCCTCAGGCGTCGTCTCCGTCGTCGTCGGTGTCGGTCGTGTCGGTGGGGTCGGCCTTGTCGTCGCCGGTGTCGGTGGCGTCCGAGGCGTCGGTCGTGTCGTCGTCGTCCGCTGCGGCGCGAGAGGCCCGCTCGTTCGGCCACACGGTCCTGATGTCGTCGTCGGCAAGGGTGCGCGTGTCGGTCATCGACTCCCCTTTCTCGCGGCGGAGCACTCATCCTATGCCGCCTCCCCCGGCGGCGCCGTCCGGGGGAAGATGGGACCGGCGATCACGATCCGAGCACGAGGTGGGTGCATGTTGGACCTGGCGCGCGCGTGCGAGACGGCCCCGCCCGGGCCGCGGACGGCGTGATGCGGGCGGCGCGCTTCCTCGGCGGAGGGCGCATCAACGTGGAGCACCGCCGGGAGCCCGAGCCCGGCTCCGGCGAGGTGCTGCTCGAGGTCGCCGCGTGCGCGCTGTGCGGGACGGACCGGGGCGCGTATCTCCGCGGCAGCGAGGTGACCCCCGGCCACGAGGTCGCGGGGGTCGTGGCCGCCGCGGGCGACGGCGTTCGGACGGCCCCCGGGACGAGGGGCGTCGTCTACCTCGTCGACTTCTGTGGGACCTGCTACTGCTGCCGGTCGGGGTGGACGAACATGTGCCTGGCCAAGAGGAGCATGTACGGCTTCACCGCCGACGGCGGCTACGCCGATCTCGTGTGCGTGCGGGAGCAGTGCTTCCTGCCCGTCTCCGACGACGTCCCGCTCGAGCTCGCTCCGACACTGCTCGACCTCTACGGGACGTCGGGTCACGCCCTGCGGCGCGCGGGGCACCGTCCCTCGGACCGCGTCGCCGTGGTCGGCTGCGGGCCCATCGGGCTGGGGGCGATCGCCATGGCGGCCGCACGGGGCGCCGCGGCGCTCGTCGCCATCGATGTCGCGCCCTATCGGCTGGAGCTCGCCGCCCGACTGGGGGCTCAGGTCGTCGACGCGCGCGCCCGGGACCCGGTCGCGGCCGCGCGCGCCATCGCCCCCGAGGGCTTTGGGACGGTCATCGAGGCGGCCGGACTCCTCGAGACCCAGGCGCAGGCGATCGCGCTGTCCGCCCCGGCGGGCCGGGTCGTGTTCGTCGCGCACAACCACGACCCGCTCGCGGTGCGCACCCTGGAGGACCTCATCCAGCAGGAGAAGACCCTGCTCGGCTCCGAGTACTTCCCGATCGGGGAGTTCGATTCGACACGCGAGCTGCTCGAGTCCGGCGCGCTCGACCCGGCGCCGCTCGTCACGCACTCCTTCTCGCTCGACGACATCGAAGAGGCCTTCGAGACCTTCATGGGCGGCAACAGCGGAAAGGTCATCGTCCGGCCGTGACCGACGCGCGTGCCGTGACCGCGGCGGTGGTGGGCGCCGGCCCGGTGGGAGCGGTCCATGCGCGCGCCCTGCAGCGTCACTCGCGGACCCGGCTCGTCGCCGTGTGCGGGCGCTCGTCGCCGCGCGCCGAGCGGCTGGCGCGCTCGCTGGGCGTCGCTGCCTACCTGTCGGTGGACGAGATGATGCGAGCGGAGAGGCCCGGCGTGGTCTGTGTCTGCACCGGCAACAAGGACCACACCGAGCCCACGCTCGCCGCCCTGCGCGGGGGAGCGCACGTGTTCGTGGAGAAGCCCATGGCGTTCGCGCTCGACGAGGCGCGCGCGATGGTCGACACGGCGCGCGATCGGGGGAGGACGCTCGGCGTCAACTTCAACCACCGCTTCTCGCATCCGTTCCAACGGGCGCTCGCCTTCGTCGCCGAGGGGCGGTTGGGCGACCTCTGCTACCTGGACATGAAGTTCGCGGGGGAGCTCTACAAGGACCTCAACGACCCCTACAGTCAGCTGATCGAGACCCAGGGCCACAGCTTCGACCTCCTGCGCCTCTTCGGGGGCGCGGTCGCGGAGGTGAGCGCGACGCTGGCGGACCCGCGCGGGATCGGCGTCTACACGAGCGCGGCCGTCAGCCTGGCGTTCGCCGGGGGGGCGGTGGGGACGCTGCTCGGCAGCTGGGACTCGTCCTACGACCACCCCCACGCCCAGGTGCTCGAGGTCGCCGGCACGTCCGGGCGCGTGGTGGTCGACAACGTCGTCGACTCCGTGCGCTTCTACCGCGCCGGCGCGTCCGAGTACACGGAGTGGAGGCCGAACCTGTTCGACTCCGGGGCGCGCGACTTCTGGACGACGATCGACGCGCACGTGGACGCCTTCGTCGACGCCGTCGCCCGGGACGCGCCCGCCCCGGTGTCGGGGGACGACGGGCTCGCCGCGCTCGAGCTCACCTACGCGTGCATCGAGTCGTTCGAGAGGGGAACGAGGGTCCGGGTGGCGGCCTAGGCGACCTCGTAGACCCCCCGGCCCGTGGCGGGGTCGAAGAAGTGCAGGTTGCGTGTGTCCACGACGATCTCGAGGGGCTCCCTCTCGCGCGCGGACGTGCGTGCGTGCAGACGGCCAACGAAGCTGCTGGTTCGCGCGCCGGCCCGCTCCTCGAGCTCCTCGACCGCATCCTCGCCCGCGTCGGCGGCGAGCTCGCGCGTGTCCTCGGTCACGACCGGCGGGGCGGGGACCCCGAAGTGGACGTAGACCTCTGAGCCCATCGCCTCGCGAACGTCGACCGTCACGCGCATGCGGCGTTCGGCCGGCGCCTCCCCCGAGAGGGCCGCGTCCTCCATGTCCTCGGGGCGGATGCCGAGGACCACCGTGCGGCCCTCGAAGGCGGCCAACGCGGGCCTCCTGCGGCGAGCCTCGTCATCGACGCGCAGCCGCGTTCCGCCGAACTCGACGGCGAGGTGGCCGTCGTCCGCGGACAGGGTCGCCTCGACCAGGTTCATGGCGGGCGAGCCGATGAAGCCTGCGACGAAGAGGTTGGCGGGGGTGTCGTAGAGCGCCTGCGGGGTGTCGACCTGCTGGAGCACCCCCCGCTTCAGGACCGCGACGCGGTCGCCCATGGTCATGGCCTCGGTCTGGTCGTGGGTGACGTAGATCGTGGTCACCTCCACGTCGCGCTGGATGCGCGCGATCTCCGTTCGCATCTGGACCCTCAGCTTGGCGTCGAGATTGGAGAGGGGCTCGTCCATGAGGAACGCCTTGGGTTGGCGCACGATGGCGCGCCCCATGGCGACGCGCTGGCGCTGCCCGCCCGACAGGGCCCGCGGCTTCTTGGCGAGCTGGTCCCCGAGCCCGAGCGTCCGGGCCGCCTCTCGGATGAGCCGGTCCCGCTCCCGCTTGTCCACCTTCCGCAGCTTGAGGCCGTAGCCGATGTTGTCGTAGACGGTCATGTGCGGATAGAGGGCGTAGTTCTGGAACACCATGGCGATGTCCCGGTCCTTGGGGGCCACGTCGTTGACGATCGTGTCGCCGATGCGCACCGTGCCCTCGGTGATGTCCTCGAGACCCGCGACCATGCGCAGCAGCGTCGTCTTCCCGCAGCCCGAGGGGCCGACCAGGACCATGAGGGAGCCGTCGGGGACGTCGAGATCGAGGGTCGCCACCGCCTCGGTGCCGTCGGGGAAGACCTTGCGAACCCTCTCCAGCCCTATCTCGGCCACGGCGCCAAACCTCCCTGTGCAGAGCGGCCTTCGCTATTATCCGTGGTGGAGCGCGCGCCCCTCCGGGCGCGCCCGCGGGTCCGGGTTGGGGGGATCTGATGCGCAGGTATCGCGGTCGTGCGGCCCGCTGGCTCCCGGCGGCGGCAGCGCTCGTCGCCCTCGCCGCGTGCAACGCGGGCGGAGGCTCGGAGGTCTCGCCCGAGACCGTCGTCGTGTGGCTGCCGGCCGACAACCCCGGCGACATCGAGGTTCGCCAACAGCTCGCGGAGCGGTTCGAGAAGGCCCATCCCGACATCCCCGTGAAGGTGACCGTGATCCCGAGCAACGGCTACAACGAGAAGGTGTTCACCACCGTGGCCGCGGGCAACCCGCCGGACATCTTCAACTCGGGCGACATCATCATCCCGACGATCGTCTCGAAGGACTACGCCTATGACCTCAACGAGTTCATCGAGAAGGAGAACTACGACCTCTCGGTCTTCTACCCGGAGGTGATCGAGGGGCTGCAGTTCCAGAACAAGCTGGTCGGCCTCACCGACAACTGGGACACCCAGGTCCTGTACTACAACCGTGACCTCTTCGACCGGGCGGGCCTCGAGTATCCGGACGGGAGCTGGACGTGGGACGACCTGCGCGCGGCCGCGCGCGCCCTGACCTCGGGCCAGGGGCCCGAGAAGGTGTTCGGGGTCGTCCACGGGACCTGGTTCGCCCCGGTCTTCAGCGCGATCTGGGCCCACGGCGGCGACATCCTCAGCGCCGACGGCAAACAGTGCGTCATGGACGAGCCCCCCGCGGTCGAGGCGGTGCAGGCGATCGTAGACCTCATCCAGGAGGGCGTCGCCCCCACCCCCCAACAGCTGGAGGGCCAGGCCCCCAACCAGTTCATGCTCTCGGGCCGGGCCGGGATGATCATCGACGCGGGGCGGTGGGCGGCCTTCGAGCTGCAGGAAACCAAGCGCGTGGACTGGGCGGTCGCGCCTCTGCCCCGGGGACCGGAGGGTCGCGCTCCCTTCTTCCACATCTCGATGTACGCGATCACGAAGAACAGCGACAGCCCGGGGAACGCGTGGGAGTTCCTCAAGTACATGGTGAGCAAGGAGGCGATCAAGGCCACGGTCGCCAACCAGCAGGGCATCCCGTCGCGGCCCAAGCTCGCCACCGCTCCGGCGTTCAAGAAGGACGAGCTGGTCCAGAAGCACGACACCCTCGAGCCCTTCCTCGCCTCCCTGCCCGACGTGCATCCCGCCCCCTACGTCCCCAACCTCGAGCAGTACCTCGACTCCATGGAGGTCGCTCTCCAGCGGGTGTGGACGGGAGAGAAGCCCGTCGAGCAGGGCCTGAAGGAGGCCTGTGACGAGATCGAGCAGCGCATAGCGGAGAGCGGCTAGCCGACCGGTCTCGATGTCGACGACGGGGATAGCGAGCAAGCGCTCGGCCGCCGCGACGGCGGCCGCGGCCGCCCCCATCGGGCCCCGCCGGCGGTGGCGGCGGGCCGAGACGCTCGCCGGATACCTCTTCATCGCCCCGGCCCTCCTGCACAGCCTCGTCTTCATCGTCGCGGTCGTGTTCGTGTCGGCTCTCATCAGCACGTGGGACTGGGACCTCATCTCCCCTCCGGAATTCGTGGGGGTCGAGAACTACACGCGCCTGTTCCGCGACGGCATCTGGCTGCGCGCCCTTCAGAACACGGCGATCTTCGTCGTCCTCAGCGTCCCGCTCTCGATCGGGCTCTCGCTCGCCGTCGCGCTGGCCGCCAACACGAAGCTGCGCGGGATGACCTTCTTCCGCACCGCCTACTTCTTTCCCTACGTCGCGTCGATGGTCTCGGTGGCGATCGTCTTCCGATGGCTCTACAACAAGGACTACGGGCTCATCAACGGCTTTCTCGGGATCTTCGGCATCGACCCCATCGACTGGCTCGGGAGCTGCAACACGGCGCTGCCGGCGGTCGCCCTCGTGAGCGTATGGAAGGGCCTCGGCTTCAACATGACGCTGTTCCTCGCAGGGCTCCAGGCGATCCCAGCGCACCTCTACGAGGCCGCACAGCTCGACGGCGCCGGGCGCTGGCAGCAGTTCCGCGACATCACCTGGCCCCTGCTCAGCCCGACCACGTTCTTCGTCTCGATAACGTCGATGCTCGGGTTCTTCCAGACCTTCGACTCGGTCTTCCTGCTCACCGGGGGAGCCGGGGGGCCGGAGCGCTGCACGCTTCTGTATCTGAACTATCTCCAGCAGCAGGGCTGGCAGTTCTTCCGCATGGGATACGCGGCCTCGATGTCGTGGGTTCTGTTCGCTCTGCTGCTCGTCATCACGTTCGTCCAGTTCAAGGTGCTCAACAAGAGGGTCAACTATGAGCTCGGCTGAGGCGGCTCCGAGGGCAGCGGCTCGCGCCGGCGGCGGCAGGACCGTGCGGCGCGTGCTCGGCTACGGCGCGCTCGGGCTCCTCGCAGCCGTCTCGCTGCTCCCGTTCCTGTGGATGCTGTCGACGTCCCTCAAGTCGCTCGACGAGGTGTTCGTCTATCCACCGAGATGGATCCCGCGGGAGTTCCGCTTCGACAACTACGTGACCCTCTGGACGGACTTTCCCTTGTTCAACACCTGGATCCTCAACTCCTTCAAGATCGTGATCGTTATCGTGGGCGCGCAGGTCTTCATCTGCTCGCTGTCCGCCTACGCCTTCGCCCGGCTCGAGTTCCCCGGACGCGACCTGCTCTTCTACCTCTATGTAGGCTCGATGCTCGTGCCCGACGTCGTGAACATCCTTCCGAACTACGTCATAGCCCGCCAGCTGGGATGGATAGATACGCACACCGCGCTGATCGTGCCGTCGATGGCGAGCGCGTTCGGCATCTTCATGCTGCGCCAGTTCTTCCTCACGATCCCGCGCGAGCTCGAGGACGCGGCGCGGGTCGACGGGGCCAGCTACTGGCGCATCTACCGAGACATAGTCCTGCCCCTGTCGGGGCCCGCGATCGCGACGCTCACGGTGTTCCTGTTCATATGGAACTGGAACGATTTCCTGTCGCCGCTCATCATGCTCAACACGCCTCCCAAGTACACGATCCAGCTGGGGCTCGCGTTCGTCAACGACGCCCGCTCGACGGACTGGAACCGGCTCATGTCCGGGAACCTCATCTCGCTCACCCCGTTGCTGGTCGTGTACGCGCTCGCGCAGCGTCACCTCGTCCAGGGCATCACCCTCACCGGCCTGAAGGGCTGACGCGTGGGTCGGGTCGTTCGCTTCGAGGCGCCGGGCGAGGTCGTCCTGGCGGACTACGACGACCCCGCGCTCGGTCCCACAGAGGTCCTCTTGCGGACCCTGTATTCCGGGATCTCTGCGGGGACGGAGCTGACCGCGTACCGCGGCTCGAACCCCTACCTCAACAAGAGGTGGGAGCCGGAGCGGCGCTTGTTCGTCGAGCACGACGTCAGCCTCGAGTACCCCGTCGAGGGATGGGGATACGAGGAGGTCGGCGAGGTCGCCGGCGTGGGAACGGGCGTAACGAAGGTGGCCGAGGGCGACGTCGTGTGGGGGACGTGGGGGCACCGCAGCACCCACGTCATGGACGAGGCGGATGCGAGCCGCCGGGTCCTGCCCCGGGGAGTGGACCCGATCGGCGGCGTCTTCTCTCAGATCGGGGCCATCGCGCTCAACGCGATCCTCGACTCCGACATCCACGTGGGGGAGACGGTCGCGATCTTCGGTCAAGGGGTCCCGGGGTTGCTCGCGACCCAGCTGGCGACCCTCAACGGAGGGCGCGTGGTCGCGGTCGATCGCATCGCGCGCCGCCTCGCGCTCGCCGAGGAGCTCGGCGCCGCGCGGGCTCTGGACGCGACCGAGATGGGCGCCGCGGAAGCGATCAAGGAGACGACGGAGGGCCGGGGCGCCGACGTCGCGATCGAGCTGAGCGGCTCCTACCTCGCGCTGCACGAGGCGATCCGCGCCACCGCCTACAACGGACGGGTGGTGGTGTCGGGCTTCTTCCAGGGCGACGCCCGCGGCCTCTACCTCGGCGAGGAGTTCCACCACAACCGCATCCAGCTGGTCTGCTCCCAGATCTCCGGGGTGTCTCCGGCGCTCGACCACCGCTGGGACGAGTGGCGGCTCAAGTCCACGTTCATGGACCTCGTGTCGCGGGGCCGGGTGCAGGTGGCGCCGCTCGTATCCCACGTCCTTCCAGTCGACGAGGCGGCCCGCGGGTTCGAGCTCCTCGACCGGTCGCCGGCGGAGACGGTCCAGGTCGTGCTCAGGTTCTGAGGCCGCGCGCGGGTCAGTCCACCGCGGGCGCCGTGTCCTGGGACGTCGAGGGCCCGGCGCCGCCGTTGACCCGCGGCCACCCGCCGACCCACTCGATCGGGTCGAGGAGCAGCTGCCGGATGGCGGTCACGTCGCCGCGCTCGAAGGCGTGGTAGAGCATCCAGTGGTTGCCGTCGGCGTCTTCGATCGTCGCGTTGTGGCCGGGTCCGTAGAAGTCCCCGTTGGCCTCGAGGATGGGGTTGTCCTCGTATTTGGTGAAGGGGCCGAACGGCGAGCGCGAGCGCGCCACGAGCACGGCGTAGTGGGGATCGGGCTCACAGCAGGCGTCGCCCGAGTACATGAGGTAATAGAAGCCTCCGTGGCGCACGAGCCACGGCCCCTCGACGAGTCCCTCGTACTCGATCGAGTCGTCGGGATGGAGGACGGCCTTGGACTCGCCGACGACGTCCATGCCGTCCTCCGACAGCTCGCGCACGCGGATCGGCGCGGAGTCCGAGCCCCAATAGATGAGGTGCCGTCCCTCGGGCGTCGTGTACACGAACGGGTCGATGGTCGTGAACCCGGGACCCGTCAGCAGCGGCGCGCCGCGGTCGACGAAGGGCCCGGTGGGGGAACGGGCGCGCGCCACGCCGATGGCGAAGCCGCTCGCACCGAAGCGGCGCGCGGAGTAGTAGAGGAGGTAGTCGGCCCCGATCCGGTGGATGTGCGGCGCCCAGATGTCGGTCGTGACCCAGCGCGGCTTGCGCGGCATCGCGTCCTTCACGAAGCGCCACCGGACGAGGTCGGAGGAGCGCAGGATGGGGATGTTCACGAGCGTGGGCCAGTCGCTCTGGGTCGTGTAGGCGTAGAACCTCCCGTCGTCGGCGCGGATCACCGAGGGGTCGGGGGCGTCGTGCGCGAGCACGGGGTTCGAGTAAGCCGGGGGTCGCAGGGCCGCGTAGGCGAGTGCGCCGCCGGCCAGCAATGCGACGACACCTCCGGCGATCCACGGCCTCCGAGAGCCGCTCAGAGACACCCCCTGTTCCGCCCGAGCGGGCAGTTTAGCGGCGCGTCCTCGGGCGCCGCCTGTGGAAAGGGGGCGGCGCGCAATAGGGTGCCCTCGTCCCCACGCTCGGAGGGAGGTGCGACATCGACGACGGCCGGCTGAAGGAGCTGATCGAGGAGCAGGAGAAGGTCTTCATCGAACGCATGCCGGCGTCGGCGAGCGCTCTGGAGCGGGCGCGCGCCCACCTCGCCGGCGGCGTCACGTGCTCGTGGCAGAGCTCGAGTCCCCACCCTGTGTTCGTGGAGCGAGGGTCCGGATCGCGCGTGTGCGACGCCGACGGCAACGAGTACGTCGACCTCCATGCCGGCTACGGGGTCACCGTCGTCGGACACGGCCACCCCGCGATCGTGCACGCCGTGCAGGAGCGCATCCGCGCGGGGTCCCACTTCTGCCAACCTCACGAGGACGCCGGGATCGTCGCGGGGGAGCTGGCGCGCCGCTGGGGACTGCCGCTGTGGCGGTTCAACAACACGGGCACGGAGTGCACGATGGACGCCGTCCACATCATGCGCGCCTTCACCGGCCGGTCCGAGATCGTGAAGGTCGAGGGGTGCTACCACGGCCACTACGACTCGCTCATGGTCTCGATATACGAGGAGGACGTCGATCACGGCCCGGTCGAGCGCCCCGTCACGGTCCCGTCCTACCTCGGGCTCCCCCGCGAGATGATCGACCTCACGATCGTGGTCCCCTTCAACCGTGTCGACATAGTCGAGGCGGTGTTCGAGGAGCGGGGGGACCGGATCGCCGGCATGATCCTGGAGCCGCTCCCCATGAACATGAGCATGGTGCCGCCGGTCGAGGGCTTCCTCGAGGGCGTCCGGGAGGTGACGCGGCGCCACGGCGCGCTGCTGGCGTTCGACGAGGTCAAGAGCGGCGCCACGGTTGCGCCCGGCGGCGCGACCGAGCTCTTCGGCGTGACCCCCGACCTCGTCTGCCTCGCCAAGGCGATCGGCGGCGGCCTGCCGTGCGGGGCGATCGGCGGGACGTCCGAGGTGATGGAGATGGTCGCCTCCGATCGCTTCGAGCAGGAGGGCACCTTCAACGGCAACCCGCTGTCGATCGCGGCGGCCAAGGCGACGCTGCTCGACGTCCTCGACGCGGACGCCTACTCGCGCTTCGCCGAGCTCGGCGACGTCGTCGTGTCCGGGTGCGAGCGCGTCATCGCGCGCAGCGGGCTACAGGCCTACGTCGTCGCCTACGGCGCCAAGGGCAACCTCGTGTTCTCGCCGACCCGTGTCATGGACTACCGGGACTCCGAACGGCTGCGCTCGGACATCGTCTACGCCCACTGGCTGTGGCAGCTGAGCCACGGCGTCTTCCTCACCCCGTGGGGAGGGGAGTGGACGCTGTCCGTTCAGCACACGGTCGAGGACGTTCAGCGCTACGTCGACAACTTCGGGGCCTTCGCCGACGCGGTCGGCTCCTAGCGCACCCCTGCGGCCGGGACCCGGTGCGGTGCTAGGGGACGAGGCCGAAGACCGTCGCGGGCGAGCCCGAGCCGCCCTCGTTGCGTACGCCGCCCACGACCACCCAGCCGCCTGTGGGGGGCATCTTGCCGAGCCCCGTGAGGTTCTCGAGGTGGATCCGGTGATCCCGCAGCAACAGCGTGTTGGTCTTGAATTCCTCGTCCACGCCGGGGTCCACGCCGAGGGTGTCGATGCCGAGGCCTCCGATGCGGCGCTCGCGGATCAGCCACCTCGTGGCCTCGACCCCGAAGCCCGGGAAGTGCAGGACGCCCTCCTCGTCCGCGTTGACGTATCGCGCGGGGTCGTCCCAGCGGCTCTGGAACCCGGTCCACATCACGACCATGGCGTCGCGCGGGATGCGGCCGTGACGGCGTTCGAACGCTCTGAGGTCCGACACCTTCAGGGCGTAATCGACGTCGCGTCGCGTCTGGGCGCGCGCGTCGATCACGACCGCGGGATGGAAGAAGTCGCTCGCGCGCATGTCCTCCGCGCAGGGGACACCGACGTTGAAATGGCACGGCGCGCCCCAGTGCGTCCCGGAGTGCTCGGCGATGGACATGTAGTTGAGTCGGAAGCCGTCCTCCTCGACCGTGAAGAGGGTCCGGAGCCTGAACGGGGGATCGCCGGGGAAGATCGGCATGTCGAGCGTGTTGACATGGCTCAGGTACACGACCTCGTCGAAGCCGAAGGGGGCCCGGCCCTCCCCCTCCCCCGCCGGAGGGGAGCCGGCGAGCGCGTATCCGCCGGCTACCGCCGCGGCCACACCCGCGGCGAGCGCGGCGCGCGCCCGCACCCAACAGAAGAGCCCCGTGACCGTCATCGCCCCACCTCCACGCTCGATCCTGCGCCGGCCCGGATCCTACGCGCCCTCCCGCTCCGAGCGCGGTGGCCCTCGCGGCGGGGGTCGCGTTCGGCGCGCCGGGCCCCGCCGCACGAGGGCGCGGACGTGACCTAGTCGCTCCCGTCCCAGGACCCGCGCGCCACGACCGCGTCGATGCGCTCGCTCGACGCCATGCCCTCGCGGGCGCCTGCGACCGTCACCGCCAGGGCCGCCCCGGCGAGCGCGTAGGGGAGCGCCTCGTCGAGCGAGAGACCGCGCGCCAGCCGGGCGCCGAGCACGCCGTTGAAGGCGTCGCCGGCGCCCGTCGTGTCGACCGCGTCGACCCGGTAGGCGTCGAGCACGGTGGCGCGGCCGCCGTCCACGACGAGCGCGCCCCGCGCGCCGAGCGTCACCACGACCGCCGCCCCCGTCCGTTCGCCGAGCGCGCGCGCGGCGCGCTCCGCGTCCTCCTCGCCCGACAGGGCGGTCGCCTCCCCCTCGTTCGGCGTCAGGACCGGCCCGCGGCGCAGGACCTCGTCGCCCAAGGGGCGCGCCGGGGCGGGGTTGAGCACCATCGTCATGCCGGCGCTCGCGGCCGCGTCGGCGGC
>DATADD010000197.1:0-12440 GCA_036258675.1 Actinomycetota bacterium
AGTGCACCTGCTGCTCGCCCCACCACTTCTCGTTTCGGCGCGACGGCGTGACGGGACGCCAGGGGGCGTTCGCGGCGCTGCTGGGACCGTGAACGTTGCCTCCAACCTCGCCGCGGTGCGCGCGCGCATCGAAGCCGCCGCGCGCCGGGCGGGACGCGGGCGCGACGACGTCTGCCTCGTCGCGGTCGGCAAGACGTGGCCGCCGGGCGCGCTCCAAGAGGCGCTCGACGCGGGGGTGCGCGACCTCGGGGAGAACCGAGCGCAGGAGCTCCGGGACAAGGTCGCCGCGCTCGGAGACCGCGCCCGGTGGCACTTCATCGGCCATCTCCAGACGAACAAGGTGCGTCACGTGGTCGGGGTCGCGCACCTGGTGCACTCCGTCGATCGGGTGGAGCTCGCGCGGGCTGTGTCGCGGCGTGCGGCCGGGCTCGGCGTCGAGCAGGCGGTGCTGATCGAGGTCAACGTCGCCGGCGAGGCGAGCAAGCACGGGGTTGCGCCGGAGGACGCGGTCGAGCTCGCCGCCGAGGTCGCCGCCCTCGACCGCGTGCGCGTGCGCGGGCTCATGACGGTGGCCCCGTGGCCGGACCGCGCCGAGGACTCGCGGCCGGTCTATGCCGAGCTGGCGCGCATCGGGCGGGCGGTCGCGGCGAGCGTGCCCGGCGCCACCGAGCTCTCGATGGGCATGACGCGCGACTTCGAGGTGGCGGTCGAGGAGGGCGCCACGATCGTGCGGGTGGGCGAGGCGATCTTCGGCCGGCGGGCGCGGCCCTAGCGCGGGCCGCGCATCCCTCCGCGCGCCGTCTCGTCCCGACCCGGTTCATGAGGTCCGGCGCGGACGCCGGCGCGATCTCCCCGCGGACCGGCTCAGGCCGCGCCGTGAACCGGCAGCCGGGCGCCCCGCAGCTGGCCCGCCTCCTCCGAGGCCAGGAACGCGATCGCCGCGGCCGCGTCTTCGACCGGCACCCACCGCGACGGGTCGGCGTTCGGCATCGCGGCGCGGTTGGCCGGGGTGTCGAGCGTCGACGGCTCGATCGAGTTCGCCGTCACGTTCATGCCCCGCGTCTCCTCCGCGATCGCCTCGGCCAGCACCGCGACGCCCGCCTTGGCGACCGCGTACGCGGCCTGTCCCGCGCGGCCGCGGCGCGCCGTGCGGCTCGAGACGAGCACGACCCGACCCCATCCCGCGGCGCGCATCCCCGGCAGCAGCGCCCGGCAGCACAGGAACGCGGACCGAAGGTTGAGCGAGAGCACCCCGTCCCATGTCTCGAGCGAATGCTCGTGGACCGGCTCGCCCCCGCGCCAGCCCCCGACGAGGTGGACGAGGACCCCCACGGGACCGAAGGCGGCGGCGGCCTCGTCCGCGAGGGCCGCGACCGACGCGGGGTCGGTCACGTCGGCCCGCACGAGGGCGAGCGAGCGCCCTGTGCCGCCGAGGTCCGCGGCGAGCCGCTCGGCCTCGGGCTCGCGGCGCCAGCTCGCGACCACGTTGTCCCCCGCGCCGAGGAAGCGGCGGGTGACCGCGGTCCCGAGGGCGCCGGTGGCGCCGGTGACGAGGACGCAACGAGACACGGCGCCCACGATAAGCCGCCGACGGGAGCGGACCCAAAACGGCCCCCGGGAGTGGCCTCAGGCTATCCTTCGCGCATGGCCGGCATCTGGAGGAAGACGATGGTCTACCTCGGGCTCGCGGAGGACGAATACGAGGAGGAGTACCCCGACGACTACGAGCCGGAGGAGCCCGAGCCCTCCCCCGTACGCCGCTTGTCGGAGGCCGGAAGCAGGTCGTCCTCGAACGATGCGGTCGTGCGCGCGATGCCCACGGCTCCCAGCGCGCGCTTCCATCTCTTGAGGCCGTCGAGCTTCAACGACGCGCAGGAGCTCGGCGACAAGTACCGCGAGGGCTACTCCGTCATCATGAATCTCCAAGGCGCTCAGCCGGAGCTCGCCCAGCGCATCATCGACTTCGCCAGCGGACTCGCGTACGGACTGGGGGGCTCCATGAAACCGGTCGCGGAGAAGGTGTTCCTCGTCACGCCCGAGGGCGTCCAAGTCTCGGCCGAGGAGCGCCGTCGGTTCCTCGAAGAGCGAGGGTTCTTCAATCAGGCATAGCCCCGCGCCGTGACCCTCGTCTGCGCCGCGCTCACCGTCTACACCTTCATCCTGTTCGCACGGATCATCCTGTCGTGGGTGACGATGGCGTGGACCCCGCCGCCCGCGCTCGCCCCCACGATCGGCGTCATCTACGACCTCACCGAGCCCGTCCTGTCGTTCTTCCGCCGCTTCATCCCGCCGGTGGGAGGCCTCGATCTGTCTCCGCTGCTGATCTTCTTCCTGCTCTCGATCCTGCGCGGGCAGATCGGCTGCGGTTAGCGACCCGGGCAAACCCGCGTTTTCCGGACCCTCTACGCGATACTGCCCGCATGGACCTCACGGCGCGGGACATCCACGAGAAGCAGTTCCACGACGCCTGGCGCGGCTACAACCAGGAGGAGGTCGACGACTTCCTCGATCGCGTCGCCGAGGCCTTCGACTTCACGAGCCGCGAGAACGCGGCGTTGCACCGGCGCGTGAACGAGCTCGAGCAGGCTCTCACCACGAGCCGAGAGACCGAGGAGATGCTCAAGAAGACGCTCGTGTCCGCGCAGCAGGCGGCGGAGGAGGCCATAGCCAAAGCCAAGGACAAGGCCAGCGCCCTGCTGGCCGATGCCGAGGAGCGCGCCGCGCGCGCCAACGAGGAGACGCGTCAGAAGCTCGCCAACGTCGACGCCGAGATCAAGCGGCGTGCGCTGGAGGCGGACCGCGAGCACCAGGCGCGCCGGCGCGACATGGACGCGACGATCGAGCGCCTGCGCTCGTTCGAGTCGGAGCTCAAGCGGCGGCTGAGCGCCTTCCTCGAGCAGCAGACGCGGGCCCTCGGCGCCCTCACCCAGGGCGAGGCCGCGGAGCGGCAGGTCACGCCCCGCCCGCCCGCGCCCGCGGAGGCCAACGGAGGCGAGTCGCGCCCGGGCGCGGTCTCGGCCGGGGCCCGCGGCGAGGCCGGGGACGAGGGCGACGATCGCACCGTGCGGCTCCCCGAGGAGGCGGAGGTCGCCCCCCCTCGCCGCGGCGTGCGCGGCCTCTTCACCCGGGACGAGGGCTAGGCTCGCTCGGCGCGCACGAGGCCGGCGCGCACCGATCCCCCCTCCAGCTCCACATCCGCGCGGGCCGCGTCGTCCGGCGGATCCTCGAACAGGGTGGAGACCGCGAGCACCTCTGACGCGATGTAGCTCTCGTGCGCGCGCAGCGCGTCGAGGAGAGGGACGGACGCCGACGTCGCCCACAGCCGGACGCGGTCCTCGACCGCGAGGCCGGCTGACTTGCGCAGGTCCTGGACCGACCTGACTACCTCGCGCGCGACGCCCTCGGCCCGCAGCTCGGGGGTGAGCTCGAGGTCGAGCGCGACCCCGAGCGGGCCGTCCTGCGCCAGGGCGAACCCGCTGCGCCCCTCGACCCGCACGTCGAGGTCGTCGCGGCCGAGCTCCACGGCGTCCCCCCCGACGTCGACCGTCACGCGACCGTCCCGCTCGAGGGCCTCGACGACGGCGCGCGCGTCCGCCTCCGCGAGGGCGCGCGCGATGTCCTTGACGCGGGCCCCGTGTCGGGGCCCGAGCGTCCTGAAGTTGGGGCGCACGGAATAGGACACGAGCTCCTCGAGACCGTGCGCGTGCTCGACCGACTTCACGTTGAGCTCGTCCGCGACGAGCGCCTCGAGGCCGCCCACGGCTCCGGCCTGCGCCGCAGGCATCACGACCAGCGCCCGTCCCAGCGGCTGGCGCGTCCGCACGCGCGCCTCCGTGCGCGCGGCGCGACCCAACGTGACGAGGCGGCGCGCCAGGCCCATCCTCTCCCTGAGGGCGTCGTCGACGAGAGCGTCGTCTGGCGCGGGCCAGTCGTCGAGATGGACGGAGTCGGGCGCGCCGGCAACCGGCCCCGTGAGGTTCGTGTAGATCTCGTCGGCGACGAAGGGTGTGAACGGTGCGGCGAGGCGGGCGACCGTCACGAGGCAGCGCCACAGCGTGTCGAACGCGGCCCTCGTGTCCGCCTCCGCGCGCGAGCGCCAGAAGCGACGGCGGGAGCGACGCACGTACCAGTTGGAGAGGTCATCGACGAAGCGGTCGAGCCGGCGGCCGGCCGTGGTCGCGTCGAACCGCTCGAGCGAGGCGGTCGCGATGCGCACGGTGTCGTCGAGCTCCGCGAGGATCCACCGGTCTATCTCGGCGCGCTCCGCGGGAGCCGGGGCCTCGCGGGACGCATCGAAGCGCTCGATCGACGCGTAGGTGACCCAGAAGGCATACGTGTTCCACAGCGTGAGCAGGAACTTGCGCAGCGCCTCCTGCACGATCTCGCCCGAGATGCGCCGCGCCGACCACGGCGTCCCCCCCGTGAACATGTGCCAGCGGAGCGCGTCGGCGCCCTGCTCGGCGAGCACGGTCCAGGGGTCGAGGATGTTGCCGAACGACTTCGACATCTTGCGGCCCTCGCCGTCGACGATGAGGCCGAGGCAGACCACGTTCTTGTACGAGTTGCGGCCGCGCACCAGGGTCGAGACCGCGAGCAGCGAATAGAACCAGCCACGGGTCTGGTCGATCCCCTCCGAGATGAAGTCGGCGGGGAAGCGCCGCTCGAAGGCGTCCTCGTTCTCGAACGGGTAGTGCCACTGCGCGAACGGCATGGACCCGGAGTCGAACCACGCGTCGATCACGGCCTGGACGCGCTGCGCCCGACGCCCGCACCGGGGGCAATCGATCACGATCTCGTCGACGAAGGGGCGGTGAGGGTCGATGTCGGAGAGGTCGGCCCCGCTGAGACGCTCGAGCTCGGCGAAGGATCCGATGCACGTGGCGTGGCCCCGGTCGCACCGCCAGATGGGCAGGGGCGTCCCCCAGTAGCGATCGCGCGACAGCGACCAGTCGACGTTGTGCGCGAGCCAGTCACCGAACCGGCCGTGCTTGATGCTGGGGGGCTGCCAGTTCGTCGCCTCGTTGGAGGCCATGAGGCGATCGCGCACGCGCGCCGTGCGGATGTACCAGTCGCGTCGCGGGTAGTACAGCAGCGGTGTGCGACACCGCCAGCAGTGAGGGTATGCGTGCCGGTGGATCTCCGCCCGCAGGAGCAGGCCGCGGTTCTCGAGGTCGGCGACGATGCGATCGTCGGCGTCCTTGAACCACAGCCCCGCGAACTCGCCCCCGGCGGCCGCGACGTGGCCGCTGGGGTCGATCATGTGGGCGATCGGGAGCCCGTCCCGCTTGGCGACGGCCATGTCGTCCTCCCCGTAGGGGGCGAGGTGCACGATGCCCGTGCCGTCCTCGGTCGTGACGAAGTCTCCCGGGCGCACGGTGTGTCCGCGCTCGCCCGGCTCGACGAAGTCGAAGGGGGGCTCGTAGGGCAGCCCGACGAGGTCGGCACCGCGCAGCTCCTCGAGCGGACGCGCGTCGTCGCCGAGCAGCGGTGCGACCCGCTCGCGCGCGAGCAGGAGGGACCTGCCCTCGAGGAACGGGTCCGCGACCCGCGCGTAGACGGTGTCGGGGTTCACGGCCGCGGCGAGGTTGGCGAGGAGGGTCCACGGGGTCGTGGTCCACACGAGCAGCGCGACCCCGGGGCGATCCCGCAGGGGGAGGCGGACGTAGACAGACGGATCCGACACCTCGCGATAGGCGTCGGGCTGATGCTGCTCGTGCGACGAGAGCGACGTCTCGCAGCGCGGGCAGTACGGCACGACGCGGAAGTCCTCCTCGAGCAATCCGTCGTCGTGGATCCGCTTCAGCAGCCACCACACGCTCTCGACGTAGTCGGGCGACATCGTCCAGTAGGCGTCCTCGAGATCGACCCAGAACCCGATGCGCTCGGTCAGCTCCGCCCAGTCATCGACGTAGCGCGCGACCGACTCCCGGCACAGCTGGGTGAAGCGCTCGATGCCGATCTCGTCCTCGATCTGCCGTTTGCGCGTGATCCCGAGCTGTTTCTCGACCTCTATCTCGACGGGCAGTCCGTGACAGTCCCATCCGGCCCTGCGCGGGACGCGGCGGCCGCGCATCGTCTGGAAGCGACAGAAGATGTCCTTGAAGATGCGGGCCTCGACGTGGTGGATCCCGGGACGCCCGTTGGCCGTCGGCGGGCCCTCGTAGAAGATCCACTCCGGGCGGTCGGAGCGCTGCTCGACGGAGCGGGCGAACACCTTGGCGTCCCTCCACCGCTCGAGGACGCGCTCCTCGAGGCGCGGGAAGGAGACCTGTGGCTCGACGGGGCGGTACAGGGGATCGCTGTCGGCGGCGCTCACGCGGCAAGGTTAGCCGCGGCTCCCGCCGGTCGACCGGCGACCCCGCGAGGGAGGCCGCGCCCGGATGCTGTGCTAATGTCCCCCGCCCATGAGCGCCGCCAAGAAGTCCTCCGGCGGCCGGTCTGGCGCCTCCCGATCGAGCGGCTCCAGGTCCAAGCCGACCAAGAAGAAAACCGCTAAGAAGACGCCCAAGTCGGGCGCGAAGTCGACCCCGAAGAAGACCGCGCGCAAGAAGACGACCGCGAAGAAGACGGCGGCGCGCCGGGGCTCCGCCGGGGGCAAGACGGCCAAGAAGACGACCGCGACAAAGCGCAAGAAGACCTCGGCCCGCGCCCGAAAGACGTCGCGCCCCGCGACCCAATCGACGCAGGCGACCCAGGCGAGCAAGGCGAAACGGACTTCCTCTCGCCCCGCCAAGCTCGACTCCCCGTCTCTGGCGCGCATCCGCAAGCAGCTCGAGGAGGAGCGCGCCTCGCTCGAGGCCCAGATGGCGGAGCTCGAGGAGGAGTCGTTCCAGGGAACCCAGAGCGAGCTGACGGGAGAGGTCGGCATCGACGAGGACTTCGCGGACGCGGGGAGCGCCACCTTCGATCGCGAGCAGGCGCTGTCGATCCAGAACAACATCAGGGATCTGATCGATCAGGTCGACCGGGCGCTGTACCGGATAAAGGATGGGACCTACGGCCTGTGCGAGCGGTGCGGGCGCCCCATCGACGCGGCGCGCCTCAAGGCGCTGCCGCGGACGCTGCAGTGCACGGATTGCAAGCGGCGCGAGGAGCGGGCTCGGTAGCGTCGGTCGCGGACGGCCGGACGCGGCGCGCGCGCGGCGTCTATCCCCTGTTGGTGGCGACGGCCGCCGTGGTCGCGGTGGTCGACCAGGTGACGAAGGAGCTCGCGCTGCGCTCGCTGCGCGACGGCGCGATCGACCTCTTCGGAGGAGCGGTCACGCTGCGCCTGACCTATAACTCGGGCGGCGCCTTCGGCCTCCTGCAGGGACTGCCGGGTCTCTTCCTCCTCGCCACGCTCGTCATCGCCGGCCTCATCCTCGTGTGGGCGCGCGGCGTCGAGGAGCGGGGCTCGGCCGTCGCCCTCGGCATGATCCTCGGAGGGGGCCTCGGCAACGCCGCCGACCGCATCGCCCGCGACCTCGGCGGCCGCGTCGTCGATTTCGTCGACCTGCACTTCTGGCCGGTGTTCAACGTCGCCGACTCCGCGATCGTCGTGGGCGTCTGCCTGGTGCTGCTCCTCGGAGCCCGCCGCCGACCGTCGCCTCGCCCCGGACCCGGCCACTGAGGCGGGGACGGGAGAGGGGTGGTCGTGGAGTTCGCCGCCGAGGGAGCCGAGGTGGGGGCGCGCGTGGACGTCGTCTTCGCGCGGCGCGCCGGAGCGACGAGGGCGCGCGTGCAGCAGGCTCTCCGGGCCGGCGCCATCACCGTCGACGGCCGTCCCGTCGCGCCCAGCCACAGGCTCGCGGCGGGCGAACGGGTGCGCGGAGAGCCGGCGCCGGCCCCCGACCTCTCCCCGCAGCCGGAGCGGATGGCGCTCGCCGTCCGCTACTCCGACGAGCGCGTGCTCGTGATCTCCAAGCCCGCGGGCCTCGTGACGCATCCCGCCCGCGGGCACGCGGGCGGGACCCTGGTCAACGCGCTCCTCGCCCTGGGAGAGCCGCTCGCGGCGCGGGCCTCGGCCCGCCCCGGCCTCGTGCACCGGCTCGACAAGGACACGTCGGGGCTCCTCCTCGTGGCCAAGGACGACGACGCGCTGTCGTTCCTGCAGACGTCGCTGCGGGCGCGCCGCGTGGAGCGGCGATACCTCGCTCTCGTGCGGGGCCGTCCCGGGGTCCCGTCGGGGTCGGTCGACGCCCCCCTCGGGCGCGACCCGGGGCGCCCCACCCTGCGCGCCGTGGTGCCCGGCGGCAAGCAGGCCGTCACCCACTACCGGGTTCGGGCCGCGGGCGAGGGGCTCGCCCTGCTGGACGTCCGTCTCGACACCGGGCGGACGCACCAGATCCGGACCCACCTCGCCCACATCGGCCACCCCGTCCTGGGCGACCGGCCCTACGGGGGCGCGACGGAGGCGGCCTCGGCGCTCGGGCTGCGTCGGCCGTTCCTGCACGCCTGCGTCCTTTCCTGGCCCGATCCCGCGCGCCCCGAGGACGTGGTGACCGTGCGCGACGGCCTCCCCCCCGAGCTGCAGGAGGCTCTCGCGCGGGCGGGGCTGGACGCCCGGCTCGAGGCGCCGGGGGTGGGCCGGGCGGTTGCCCACAGGTAGTCGGGGTTGTTGCCCACACCCGCCCTGCCCCAGGCTGACCCCGTAACGGGTGCTTGACAGCGCTTCAGCCCCAGGTGGCGGAGGCATGGTTGAACGTGCCGCCGCGCGGTGGTAGACGAGAGGAACCACATCGTTGTGATTCTCCGCCCTCGGAACGACTAGAGGAAGGTCGGCCCGCGTGAGCTTCGTGCACCTCCACGCCCACACGGAGTACTCGATGCTCGACGGCGCCAGCCGGATCGCCGACATGTTCTCGGCGGTGTCCTCGTACGACATGCCGGCGTGCGCGATCACCGACCACGGCGTGATGTACGGGGCGCTCGAGTTCTACAAGGCGGGCCGGGCCTCGGGCGTCAAGCCGATCCTGGGGATGGAGGGATACCTCTTCCTCGGCGACCGCAGGGAGCGGCCTCCCCAGCGCGAGAACGGGGAGCGCACCTGTCATCTCACGCTGCTGGCGGCAGACGACGCCGGCTATCGCAACCTCGTCAAGCTGTCCTCGAGGGCTTGGCTCGAGGGCCTGTACCACCAGCCGCGCGCCGACCGGGAGCTGCTCGCCGAGCATGCAGAGGGCGTCATCTGCCTCTCGGGCTGCCTCTCCGCCGAGATCCCCAAGCTCATCGTCGCGGGCCGGCTCGGCGAGGCGCGCCGCGTCGCGCGCGAGTACCGGGAGATGTTCGGGGATCGCTTCTACCTCGAGCTGCAGGACCACGGGATCCCGGTGCAGAAGCAGCTCAACGACGAGCTCGTGGCGATCGGACGCGAGCTCGGGATCGCGTGGGTGGCGACGAACGACTCCCACTACACGCACAAGGACGACGCGGCCGCCCACGACGTGCTCCTGTGCATCAACACCGGGTCCGAGCTGTCCGAGCCGAACCGCTTCAAGTTCGACTCGGAGGAGTTCTACGTCAAGACGCCGGCAGAGATGCAGGAGCGCTTCGCCCGCTGGCCGGGCGCGTGCGAGCGAACGCTCGAGGTGGCGGAGCGCTGCGACGTGACGATCGGGATGGGCAACCTCCTGCTCCCGCGCTTCGAGGTCCCGGCAGGCCACACGCTCGAGAGCTACCTCGAGGAGCTCACCGTCGCCGGGCTCCGGCGACGCTACGGCGTCGTGACCGAGGAGATAGAGAGGCGCATGCGCTACGAGCTCGGCGTCATCGCCGAGATGGGGTTCGCCGGCTACTTCCTGGTCGTGCAGGACTTCGTCAACTGGGCGCGCCGCCAGGGCATCCGGGTGGGGTGGCGAGGGAGCGCCGGAGGGTCGGTCGTGTCCTACGCCCTCGGGATCACCGAGCTCGATCCGATCCGCTACGGGCTCATGTTCGAGCGCTTCCTCAATCCAGAACGCGTCGCCATGCCCGACATCGACGTGGACTTCGACGAGCGCAAGCGCGGCGACGTGATCCGCTACGTCTCGGAGAAGTACGGCGATGACCACGTCGCGCAGATCGTCACCTACGGCACGATCAAGGGGAAGCAGTCCATCCGCGATGCGGCGCGCGTGCTCGGGTTCCCCTACGGAGAGGGGGACCGCCTCACGAAGATGTACCCGGCCTTGGTCATGGGGCGGGACGCGGGGCTCCAGAAGGCGCTCGAGACCTCGCCCGAGCTGCGCGAGGCCTACGAGTCGGGCGACGCCGCCAAGCAGATAATCGACACCGCGCTCAAGATCGAGAACCTCAAGCGCTCGGCGGGGATCCACGCCGCCGGCGTCGTGATCGGACGCGATCCGCTCGTGGAGCACCTCCCGCTCAAGCGCGGGGAGCACGGCGAGGTCGTCACGCAGTTCGACATGACGGGGGTCGAGGAGCTCGGGCTCCTCAAGATGGACTTCCTCGGCCTTCGCAACCTCACGGTGATCGAGCTCGCGTGCGACTACATCAAGGCGAACCGCGGCGTCGAGGTCGACGTGGACTCTCTCGAGCTCGACGATCCGAAGGTGTACGAGGTCCTGCAGCGGGGCGACTCGGACGGGATCTTCCAGCTCGAGTCCGAGGGCATGCGGCGTCTGCTCGCGCAGCTGAAGCCGGACCGGTTCGAGCAGATCATGGCGCTGATTGCCCTCTACCGGCCGGGGCCGATGGAGCAGATCCCCTCCTACATCGAGCGCAAGAACGACCCCGCCAAAGTCGTCTACCTGCATCCGGTGCTCGAGGACATCACGCGCGAGACCTACGGAGTGCTCGTGTACCAGGAGCAGATCGTTCAGCTCCTGCAGAAGCTGGCCGGCTACACGCCGGGCGAGGCCGACCTCGTGCGCAAGGCGATCGGCAAGAAGAACCGCGCCATCATGGCCGCGGAAGAGCCTCGCTTCATCGAGGGCTGCCGCAAAGCCGGCCTCGACGAGGCCGAGGCTCGCCGTCTGTGGAACCTGATCCAGCCCTTCGCCGACTACTCCTTCAACCGGGCCCACTCGGCCTCCTACGCCTACGTCGCCTATCAGACCGCATGGCTCAAGGCCCACTACCCCGTCGAGTACATGGCCGCCCTGCTCACCTCCGTCAAGGACCGCAAGGACGACAAGCCCAAGTACCTGGGCATGGCGCGCAAGATGGGCATCCCGGTCCTGCTGCCCGACGTCAACTCGTCCGAGATGGACTTCACTCCCATCGGGGACTCGATCCGCTTCGGCCTGTCCGCCGTGCGCCACGTCGGCGAGGGGGTCGTCGAGAAGATCATCGAGGCGCGCCGAGAACGGTCGCCCTTCACGTCGTTCCACGACTTCTGTCGCAAGGTCGACTACAGCTGCCTCAACAAGAAGACGGTCGAGTCTCTGATCTGGGCGGGCGCATTCGAGTCGCTCGGCCACACGCGCAAGGGGCTGCTCGAGGTCTTCGAGCTCGTGTGCGCGGAGACGATCGCGCGCCGGCGCCAGGAGGAGGCGGGACAGTTCTCCCTCTTCGGAGCCGTCTCGGGCGAGGACGCGCCCGAAGGCGGACAGGACACGCCCGTGCCGCTGGAGGAGTACCCGCGCAAGGTGCTGCTCGCGCACGAGAAGGAGATGCTGGGCCTGTACGTCTCCGACCATCCCCTGCTCGGCGTCGAGGGGCTGCTCGCGCGCGTGACGGATGCGTCCGTGGCGTCGCTGTCGGAGCGCTCGCCGGGCGAGATCGTCACGGTCGGCGGGGTCGTGGCTGGCCTCTCGAAGAGGGTGACGCGGCGAGGCGACATCATGGTGACGGCGATGGTGGAAGACCTCTCGGGCATCGGGGTCGAGGTCATCCTGTTCCCGCGCGCCTACGAGCAGTTCGCCGAGCTCGTCCGCCCCGACGCGGTCCTCCTCGTGAAGGGGCGGGTTGACCGCGACGCGCGCGACGACTCCGTGAAGCTGATCGCGATGGAGGTGGCCGAACCTCGCCTCGACGACCGCCCGCTCGTGATCAACCTCACCACGGAGTCGTGCACGCCCTCGACCGTCGACAGGCTGAGAGACATCCTCGCGAACCATCCCGGGAGCACCCAGGTGTTCCTCCATCTCGCGGGCGGGCCCCGGACCACGGTGCTCCGTCTCGGGAGCGAGTTCTGCGTCGACACGGGCAACGGCCTCCACGCGGAGCTGAAGGCCCATCTCGGGGCCAGCGTCTCGATAGCCGGCTGAGCCGCGTCGGCCGCGTGCCATAGCCTGCGCGGGTGCTCGAGCTAGTCGACGGACGCGACCAGGCGACGCCGGTGCGGGTGTCCCGCCCGAGCGCCGCGCCCGGCCGGAGGGCCGAGGATGTCGCAGGCGTCGTCCGCCGCGTCCGCCTCGAGGGCGACGCCGCGCTGCGCGGCCACGCGGGGGCGCGCAGCGGCCCCCTCCGCGTCGATCCCGCCGAGGTCGAGGCCGCCGCGCGCGCGGTGCCCGACGACG
>DATADD010000198.1:0-12048 GCA_036258675.1 Actinomycetota bacterium
CCTCGAGGCGCGCGCCCGGGCGAGGGCGGCGCGAGCGGCCCAGCCGGACGCGGCGCTCGCCGAGCTGCTCGAGCCCGCCGGACCTGCGGCCGCCGTCCCGGACGGCTTCGTGGGCACGGGGATCACCTTCGAGGGCATCGCCTCGTGGTACGGCCCCGGCTTCGAGGGAAACCCCACGGCCACGGGCGACATCTTCGACCCCGACCTCTACACGGCGGCCAGCCGCGACCTGCCCTTCGGGACGCTCCTGTTCGTGCGGCACGAGGGCGCGGGCGTCGTCGTCGTGATCAACGACCGGGGCCCCTACATCGAGGAGCGGATCCTCGATCTCAGCCAGGCCGCGGCCGATGCGATCGGTCTCGGGCTCGGGTGGGTGACGGCGGAGATTCTCGTCCCCGAGCGGCGCTGACAGCGCGCCCGCGCGCGGTCAGCAGAACCTCTTGACCAGCTCCACGGTCGTGCCCTCGGGCTCGTTGCGGATCGCAACCTCGTCCATGAGCCCCTCCATCAGCTCGAGCCCGAAGCCCCCGACGCGGCCGTCCCAACCGCCGTCGTCGAGGCCGTTGCGCGACGGATGCGCCGCCTTGGACCACCGCTGACCGGAATAGTCCTGGACCCAGAACCGGGCCGTGCAGTCCTCGATCTGCCAGCTGACGCGCGCGGCGTCCTCTCCCCGGCCGTGCACGAGAGCGTTGGTGGCCGCCTCGGTCACCGCGATGAGGCAGTCGAACACGCAGCTCGAGTTGACGCCGGCGCGCCCGAGGTCGGTGCGCAGCGACCGTCTGATGCCGGACAGGCCTGATTCGTCGCTTAGAGGGCAGCTGCGCCCGTTCTTCCCGTTCCGTTCACACGAGCCGTCGATATGACCGCTCCACTGCTAGTGGGTCCTCCGCCTGACAGGATGGCCTTTCTGTACCCCCTCGGCGGGGATTTCGAACGTCGCCCCCCCGCTGGCACAATCGCTCCGACCCCGGACCCAAGGAGAAGGCCCGCCATGTTCTCGGAGCAGGTCGACCTCGACGGCCACCTCATCGACGGGCGCTTGCTCGCCTCCGTGCTCGACGAGATCGGAGCGGCGGAGGGCGCCACCTACGAGATCGTCGACCTCCGCATCGGACCCACCCACGCCGACACGTCCTCCGCGCGCATCGTGGTGTCGGCGCCCTCAGCCGAGGGGCTCGCCCAGCTTCTCGATCGCCTGCAACATCTCGGCGCCAACCCCGAAACGGTCGAGGACGCCACGGTCGCGACCGCCGACGTCGACGGCGCCTTCCCCCACGGCTTCTACTCGACCACGAACCTCGCCACCGAGGTGCGCCTCGACGGCCGCTGGGTCCCCGTTGCGCACCCCGAGATGGACTGCGGCATCGTCGTCGAGAACGGCGGGGCCCGCACGCTCCCGATGGCGGACGTGGTCGCCGGCATGGACGTCGTCATGGCGGGACTCGGGATCCGCGTGCTGCCGCTCGAGGAGCCCTCGGGCGGCGAGGGCGAGCAGACCTTCGCTTTCATGTCCTCCGACGTTTCGAGCGAGAAGCCGAAGGCGCTGCTCGTGGAGCGCGTCGCGGCCCAGATGCGCGAGGTCAAGAAGAGCGGGGCTCGCATCCTGTGGGTGGCGGGGCCCGCGGTGGTGCACACCGGCTCCGGGCCCGACCTGTGCGCGCTGATACGGGGTGGCTACGTCGACGCCTTCTTCGCCGGCAACGGGGTCGCCGCCCACGACATCGAGTCGCACATGTACGGAACCTCGCTCGGGGTCTACCTCGAGCACGGGGTCGCGGCCGAGCACGGCCACGAGCACCACATCCGGGCCATAAACGAGCTGCGGCGCCACGGTTCCTTCGCGGCCGCGATCGGCGCCGGACTGTTCCGAGACGGGATCGTGTACCACCTCGTGGAGCGCGGCGCGGACTACCTCTTCGGAGGGAGCGTGCGGGACGACGGACCGCTGCCCGAGGTCGTGTCGGAGATGACGGAGGTGCAGCGCAGGCTGCGGGAGCTGATCTGGGGCCGCCGCGGCGACGACCTCATCGGGTACTGCATCGTTGTCGGCACGATGCTCCACGGCATCGCCACCGGCAACTGCCTGCCCGCCTCGGTGCCGCTCGCGTGCGTGGACATAAACCAGGCGACCGTCACGAAGCTGATGGACAGGGGCTCGTGGCAGTCCATGGGGATCATCACCGACGTGGGTCTGTTCATCCGCGAGCTCGCGGAGCGGCTCGCGCCGGAGGAGCTGCGCGATCCCGCCGAGGAGCGGGGCGCGAGGGAGGCGGGCAGCCGCACCCGCCGCTGAGGAGGGCGCGCTAGAGGGAGAGGCGCCGGCGCAGGAGCTCGCCGAGCGCCGCGGTCGAGTCCTCGTCGAGCTCGTAGGTGGCGCGCACCGCGGGCTTCCTCATGTCCAAGACCTTGCGCAGGTCGATCGGCGTTGCGATGAGCACCACGTCGGCGTCGGAGGAGTCGATCGTCTCGGCGAGCTCGTCTCGCTGGCGGTCGGAGTAGCCCATCGCGGGCAGCAGCGGACCTATGTGGGAGTAGCGCTCGAACAGCTCGCGGATCGAGCCGACGGCCCAGGGCCGGGGATCGACGAGGTCGGCGCCGGCGCGCCGCGCCGCCACCACGCCGGCGCCGAACGACATCTCGCCGTGGGTCAGCGTGGGACCGTCCTCGACCACGAGCACCCGCCGGCCCGCGAGGGAGGGCGCGTCCTCGACCGTGATCGGCGAGCGGGCCTCCACGACGTCGGCCTTTCCGTTGACCGTCGCGATGGTCTCCCGCAGCGTCGCGAGGGAGTCGGGCTCGGCGGAGTCCACCTTGTTGACGACCACGATGTCGGCCATGCGGAGGTTCGCCTCGCCCGGGTGATACGCGGTCTCGTGACCGGCGCGCAGAGGGTCCGCGACCGTGATGTGGACGTCGGGCGCATAGAAGGGAAGGTCGTTGTTGCCACCGTCCCACAGGATCACCTCGGCCTCCCGTTGGGCGGACCCGAGGATGCGCGCGTAGTCGATGCCCGCGTACACCAGGGATCCGCGCGCGAGGTGGGGCTCGTACTCCTCGCGCTCCTCGATCGTCGGGTCCGCGGCGACGAGGTCGTCGAACGTCTCGAACCGCTGCACCGCCTGTCTCGCGAGGTCGCCGTAGGGCATCGGGTGCCGCACGACCGCGATGCGCTTGCCCGCGTCCTTCAGCACGCGGGAAACGGCGCGCGTCGTTTGCGACTTGCCCGACCCCGTGCGCACGGCGCAGACCGCGACAACCGGTATCGTCGCTCGCAGCATCGTCGACCTCGGTCCCAGAAGCGTGTAGTCGGCCCCGGCGGCCAGCGCGCGCGATCCGATGTGCATGACGGTTTCGTGCGACACGTCCGAGTAGGAGAACACGACTTCGTCCGCCTCGAGCTCGGCGACCAGCCGCTCGAGCGAGTCCTCCTGGTGGATCGGGATGCCCTCCGGGTAGCGGGGCCCCGCGAGCGCGGGGGGATAGACGCGGCCCTCGATGCCGGGGATCTGCGTGGCGGTGAAGGCGACGACCTCGTAACGGTCGTCGTCGCGGTAGGCGACGTTGAAGTTGTGGAAGTCGCGCCCCGCGGCGCCCACGATGATGACTCTGCGAGCCGAATCGTTCCGCATCCGGAGCGAAGGGTACCCCGTTGTCGCGTGCATCTCCAGAGGGTTGTGCCCGCCTCGGCGGTATTGCCTAGACGCGACGACGCCGCGCCCGTCACTGGTTGGGGTCGTCGCGGTCGGGCGTGCGTCCGTCCCACCGGACCGGGTCGCGCAGGAGCGCGCGGCCGTCGAGAACGCGGGCCTCGAGCGAGAGGATGCCGCCGTTGCCCAATCCACGCAGCCGCGCCGAGCCGCGCTCGTCGAGCGCGAGGGCCTCGGCCACGAGGGTCCGGATCGTCACCCCGTGGCTCACCGCCGCGACGGTGCCGGACGGATGCGCGTCCACGATGCGGGCAACGGCGCGCAGGGCCCGATGGCGCACCTGCGCGGGCGACTCCCCTCCGGGACGCGCGCTGAAGTGGCGCGCCGGGCCCCACCGGTCGGGCCACTCCATCTTGATCTCTCCGTCGGTGAGGCCGGTCCAGTCGCCCTGATCGATCTCCCGCAGGTCCGGGTCGACGACCACCTCGAGGCCGTGCACGCGCGCGATCGCCCGCGCGGTGTCGAGCGCGCGCACGAGATCGCTCGAGAAGACCGCGTGGAGGTCGCACGCGGCGAGGCGCTCGGCGGCCTCCCGGGCCTGCGCCCGGCCTCGCGCGTTGAGCGCGATGTCGGCGTGACCTTGGGCTCGGTTGGCGTCGTTCCAGTCGGTCGCGCCGTGACGGACCAGCAGCAGCGTCGTTATGCGGGCGCCTCCGGTTCGAGGGACCGCGCCTGCGCGAGCCGGGTCGCAGCTCCCCCGAGCCCGTGCGCGGCGGCGAGCTGCACGAGCCGCTCGGCCCGGAGAGGCTCCGGTCGCGTCGCCTCCACCTCGACGTCGTCCACGAGCGGCACGATGCGTTGCATCGCCGCGAGGTAGTCGCGCGCGCCGTCGAGGGCCGCGCGCTGCCGAGGAGGCAGATCGTCCACGCGGTCGAGGATGCCCTGTATCGAGCCGTGCTCGAGCAGCAGACCCGCGGCGCGCGCCGGCCCGATGCCGGCCACGCCGGGCAGCCCGTCGGAGGGGTCGCCGCGCAGGATCGCGAGCTGCGGATACAGAGCGGGCGGCACCCCGTAGGCGGCCCGCACCTGTTCCTCGTCCATCGCCTGCAGTCGTCTTATCCCTCGCCCGAGCCACAGCAGCTTGACGTCGGGGTCGCGCACGAGCGCGACGAGGTCACGGTCGCCCGTGACTATGCCGACCACATCGTCCGACGACTTCCGCGCGACGAGCGTGGCCAGGACGTCGTCGGCCTCGTACCCCTTCGCCTCGGCGCGCTCGATCCCCGCCGCGTCGAGCACGTCCGCGATGACGTCGAACTGGGGAGGGAGCTCGGGAGGGTCCTCGGGCCGCTCCGACTTGTAGCCGGGATAGATCTCGACGCGCCACGCGGGACGCCAGTCCGCGTCGAACACCGCGACCGCCCGCGCGGGGCGGAAGTCGGTGAGGAGGCGCGCCACCATGTCCATGAAGCCGCGCACCGCGTTGACGGGCCGGCCCGACGCGTCGGTCAGGCTCGTCGGGAGGGCGAAGAAGGCCCGGTAGACGAGCGTGGGCGCGTCGAGCAGGAGTGTGTCCACGGCAGGTCTAGTGGACCACGAGCTCGGCCGATCGGCCCTCTACCTCTGCCTCCTTCGCGGGGCGTCGCGGACGTGCGGGCAAGCTCGCCCCGTCGACGTGCCGAGCGGCCCCGAGCGAGGGACGCGCCGGCTCTTTCTAAGGGCCGCTACGACCGCTCGCGACGAGCTCCGCCTCGACCGGTTCGCGTCCCCCCTCGTGGGCGTCGCGCAGGCGCGGGTCGCCCTCGGTGTCGTAGAGCCCCGGGATGAACATGAACGCGACCGTGGCGAGCCCGCCGAGCACCCCGGCACCGATCAACGTCGCGCTCACCCCGAACAGCCCCGCGATGGGACCCGTGACGGCGAAGGACACGGGGACGAGCCCGATGGACACCAACCAGTCCACCGACCTGACCCGACCCTGTAGGGAAGCCGGCACGAGCTTGTGCATCAGTGTCCCCCACACGATCATGCCAACGGCGAGCGAGGCGCCGCCGGCGAACGCGATCGTCATCGCCTGCCACGGCTCCGTCACGAACGCGTATCCGGCGACGCTTGCGATGTCGAACCCGAAGGCGACGTACATGACCACCATGTGCCGGCGAGGCAGCCCGCGCTGCGCCATGACGATCGACGAAAGGACCGCCCCGACCCCTCCCGCGGCGAACACGAGGCCGAGGGCGTCCGCGCCCCCGTTCAGCTTGTTCTTCACGATGTAGGGCAGCAGGACCTCGAAGGGGCCGAGGAAGAACAGCAGGGCGAACAGGGCCATGCCCAGGGTCGCCCACAGCCACGTCTGCGAGCGCACGAAGCGGAACCCCTCCCCGATCTCCCTGAGCGCCGCCGCCGCACCCCCGCCCTTCGCATCGGACGCGCGCGCCCGAGGCCGCGACTGCATCGCGCCGAGGCACAGCGCGGAGAAGGTGAAGCTGGCGGCGTCAACGAGGAACACCGGACCCACCCCCGCCCCGGCGCGCTCGAACACCGCGATCGCGAACCCGCCGAGGGCGGGACCGACGAGCTGGAACGCCACGGGCCTCACGAACTGCTCGAGAGAGTTCGCCTGCACGAGCATGTTGCCCGGGACGATGTCGGGAACGATGGCGCCGAACGCGGGCCCGAAGAACGCTTCTCCGCTCCCGTACAGGGCGATCAGCACGAGGATGTGCCAGAGCTGGATCCGCCCGGTGACCGACAGGACCCCGATGAGGGCCACTGCGGAGCCGCGCACGATATCGGACAGGATCATCACGCGCCTGCGGTCGAAGCGGTCGCTCGCGACGCCGCCGACGAGCAGGAACACCAACATGGGCAGCGTCCACGCGACGCCCACGACCGACATCGCCGTGGGGACGTTCGAGAGCTCGTAGACCTGCCAGGCGAGCGCGACGTACGTGATCCCGTCTCCGACCATGGACACGGACAAACCGGTCCACAGCAAGGAGAAGTCCCTGATGGACAGGGGCCTCAATATCTCCAATCTCTGCTGCAGTCGGCTCATGGAACGACACCTCTGGCGTGGTGCGGAACGACGGTCTCGGAGCTCGCCGCGCGGTGGGTCGCCGGCGGACGAGAGCTGGTGGTGCGGGGGGCGGACGCCTTGTTAGGCGCCGGTGGACGACGGGCCCCTCGGCTGCGACCGATCTCGCAGCACGAACGCGCGCGCGGCACGCATGCTGCTGTCGGCACGGCGGAGCATCGAGGTGGCCTTCATCGTGTCCCCGTTATAGCACGCGCGCCCGCGCTCGTGCACGTCGGTCGCGGCCGCGTTTACCCGTCGCGCGCAGAAGTGCGCGCGCGGCGCGCGTCGAGGCGCGGGAGAACGGCGCGCGCGAGCAGGTCGAAGCTCTCCGGCCGAGCCGAGTCCGGAAACGTCAGCACAACGTGCGACGCGCCCGCATCGGCTAGGGAATCGATGTGGGCGGCGATCCTCTCCGGTCCTCCGACGAGGTACAGGCGCGGAGGGCGGCTCCCGAGCTTGGCTGCTGCGCCCGCGTCGTCGCCTCCGATGAGCGCGAGCCCTCCCCAGGTCGCCTCGACCTTCCGGGCTCCCGCAACACGGGCGAGGCGGTACGCCCCCGCGCGGAAGCGCTCAGGGGACGCGCCCCACGCGTTCCATCCCTCGGCGCGCCGCGCCGCGAGGTCGATCGCGCTCTCGGATCGGCCGCCGACCCAGAGCCGGAAGCCGCCGCCGGGCGGGCTCGGGGGCAGGGCGTCGAGCGTCACGAACCCCCCGCGCAGCGTGACCTCGTCGTCCGCCCGCCAACGGGCGAGCACCTCGACCGTCTCCTCGAGCTGCGCCACCCGGTCGGTGCCGGCGTGGTAGGGGATCCCGAAGGCCTCGTTCTCGGCGCGGCTGGCCTCGTCCCCGCTCCCCACCGCGACCACGAGCCGCCCCGGCGCGATCTCGGCAACGGTCGCCGCCATCTTCGCCAGCACCGCCGGATGCCGCAGCGACGAGCGCGTCACGAGGGTCCCCACCTGGATGCGCTCGGTGGCGGCCGCGAGCCACGCCAGCGCGGTCCAGCACTCGAGCACGGGCCGGCGCTTCCCTCCCGACAGGGGCCAGAGGTGGTCGAAGACCCACACGGAGTCGAGCCCGAGAGACTCGGCGCGCCGGGCGCCGTCCACGAACGGGCCGGCGTCGCCGGTGAACTGCGGGAGCGTCACCCCCACCGCCGGGCGACCGGGCGGCCGCGCGCTCACGCGTTCGTCATGAGGAAGCGGACGACGAACTCGGCGACCGCGGCCGTCACGACCGCGACGTAGAGGAGGCCGGTCGCGGACTGGATCGAGCGGATCCGCACGCAGCGGCGCGCCATACCCACCACCGCGCCCGTGAGACCGACGAGGCCGAGCCACACGGCGAAGAACACGGCCCCGAACGAGCTTCCGTAGCCCGGCAGACCGAGCACCGCCCCCTCGGTGGAGGCGTCCGCGAGCCGGGGCGCGGCCGCGAGGCCGAGGAGCGCGGCGGCCACGACCGCCACGAGGCCGGCCCCGGTGAGGCGGGCGAGCGCCCACGGCTGCAGGCCCGGCTGATTGAGATACCAGTGACCGAGCAGCATGCCGTTCACCGTCGCGCCGACCAACGCCGCCCCGGCCACGAGCCCGAGCGCCGCGAGGGGCCCGGGCCACCCGGCGACGAGTCCGGCGCTCGCGGCCAGTGCGGCGGCACCCACCGCTCCGGCGAGCGCACCGGTGATCACCCCGACCGAGTCCGAGCGAACGTACTGGGCGAGGAGGTAGAGGCCCGCGCCGACCGCGGTGGCGAGCGCGAGCGCGCGCGCAGGGGTGTCGTCCTGCGCTCCGTCGAGCGCGCCGCGCTGCGCGGCGACGGCCAGGCAGGCGAGCGCGAACGCGCTCCACGCGGCGATGCGGAAGTGCCCCCTCCGGACGACGCGCCACGACTGGGTCCACGCCGCTCCCGCCACGAGGCCGGTGGCGCACTCGAGCAGCACGAGGGCGGTGACGGCGGCGGGCCCGCTCACGGACCCGGCCGGCCCGGAGGACCCGGGCGTGCATGCCGGGGCCCCCCGCGGCCGCCGCGCGCGACGGCACCCACCCCTAGACGCTGAAGAGCTTGCGCAGGGGGAACGGGACCCGGGCCGTGAACTGACGCAGGATCTCCTGCACGACCTCGAGGACGTCCTCCTCGCCCTCCCAGTGCTCCCGCACGACCCCCTCGGGGACGTGGTTGAGGAGCCCGTCGAGGGCGAGGGCCGCCACCACGAGGTCGTCGAGCTGGCCGAGGCCGGGGACGAACGAGGGGACGAGGTCGATCGGGGACACGAGGTAGACCGCGACCAGCATGAGCGTCGCCTTGGGCCTCGCCGGGACCCTCGGGTCGCGCACGAGCCCGGCGATGAGCTTCGCCAGGCGCGGCAGCAGCAGGACGTACTCCCTCACGGCCGTCAGTCCTACCCCACCTCGGCGCTCAATCACCATCGCGACCCCTCGCCGGAGCCGCCTCCGGGTCGAGGGCGAGCGCGGCCGCGCCGACGATGCCGGCGTCGCCTTGGAGGCTCGTCACGACGAGGCGCTGGGGCCGCCGCCGCTGCGCCTGCGTGAGGCGAGCGAGCTCGTCGCGACACGGCCCGAGGAACGGCTCCCCCGCGCGCACCGCGCTGCCTCCGAGAACGATGACCTCGGGGTCGAAGACGTTGACGACGTTGGACAGTCCGAGTGCGAGCGACCGTCCGGCGCGCCGCAGCACCGCGCACGCGGTCTCGTCGAGGACTTCGGCTGCCCGGGCGACCTCGAGGGCCGTCACCGAACCGATCGACGGTGCGAAGGACAGGATGGCGCTGTCGGGGTCGTTCGCCAGCGCCTCGCGCGCCATGCGTGCGATCGCGGTCCCGGAGGCGAGCTGCTCCAGGCAGCCGCGCAGCCCGCACCCGCAGCGGGGGCCGCTCGGATCGATCACCGTGTGGCCCATCTCCGCGCCGGCGCCGGTGTGGCCCCGGACGAGGCGCCCTTCGACGATGAAGCCGCTCCCGATGCCGGTGCCGATCGTCAGATACGAGACGTGCGCGCAGCCGCGCGCCGCGCCGAAGGCGCGCTCCCCCCAGGCGGCCGCGTTGGCGTCGTTGTCCACGACGACCGCCAGCCCGGTGCGCGCCCGCACCGCGTCGGCGATGCAGGGGTCGTCGTAGACGATGTTGGGCGAGAACGTCACGGATCCCGTAGCCGCGTCGACGAAGCCCGCCGCGCCCACACCGATGCCGGCGAGCTCGATCCCGGCCTCGGTCGCCCGCCCCACGATCCCCTCGGCAACCGCAACGATCCCCTTCGTGCCCGCGTCGCGCTCGGTGGGGAGCTCGATCCGCAGCGAGACGGACCCGTCCCTCGAGACGAGACCGCCCTTCGTCTTCGTGCCACCGACGTCGATGCCGACGGCGACGTGCCCCGATGCCATCGTTTCAGGATAGTGAACGGTTCAGTGGGGCCAGGTCTTGCACGTCGCGCGGAAGTAGCCCACGTTCACGCACAGCGTCGCCCCGATATGCAGAGCCGATACGAGCGGCTGGTGCACATGGCCGAAGTAGGCGCGTCGCGGCTGGACGTCCTCGATGTAGCGGAGGAGGTCCACGCTTCCCGCCTCTGCCCGGCGCGCGAGTGTGTCGTAGCAGAGCTCGGGCACGGCGGGCGGGATGTGGGAGCACAGAACGTCCGCGTCGCCCAGCCCGCCCACCTTCGCCGCCATCTCTTCATCGCTTATCTCGCCCGCGACGTGCAGGGGCGTCGGCAGGGCTCCCCCCACGAAACCGAACCTCTCACCCTCGATGTCCACGACCTCGCCGTCCGGGAGGCGGACATGGGGGTGCTGCGCCGCGACCTCGGCGAGCAGGGCGGGGTTGTCGACGTTGCCCTGGATGAGGTAGGTGGGCTCCGGCAGCGCCGCGAACACCTGCTCGTACTGGAGCCGAACGCGCGCTTCGATCGCGGCGCGGATCTCCGGCTCGCGGCCTTCCGATCGGCGCCTGATGACGGCGCGCGCCTCCTCGATGCGACCTTGGGTGCGCAGCGCGACGACGTTCTCGACCGCGTCGAGGGGAAAGACCTCGGTGAGGATCCCGCTCATCGAGGTGTAGTCGATGAAGTTGACGAGGTCGCCGAGGAGAAGGAGCACGGCGCCCTCGGGGACCGCCTTGCGGAGCGCGTCCGGCGCGCCGTGGAGGTCCGACACCACGTGGATCGCCACGTCCGCATGGTACTCATCCACCTGGCCTGGCGATCCAGAGGAGGCGGGCTTGCGGGTGTTCGTGCACGGGGGCGTGTCGGGGGTGGCGAAACATCCGCTCCCCTCCCTCGCCCACTCGGTTCGAGCCGGCGCGGGCGCCGCGCGCGCCCTCGACGCGGTCGAGGCCGCGGTCCGGGCGCTGGAGGAGGATCCCCAGCTCAACGCCGGGGTCGGGTCGGTCGCCAACCTCGCGGGCGTCCTCGAGCTCGACGCGGGCATCGCGGACGGCGCCTCGGGACGGTGCGGGGGCGTGGCCGCGGTCGCCGTCCGCCACCCCGTCACCCTTGCCCGGCGGGTGCTCGAGGAGACGCCGCACGTCCTCGTAGTGGGCCATGGTGCGATGGCGCTCGCGAGCGACATGGAGCCCGTTGGGCCGCCCACCCCCCGGGAGGCGGACGCCTGGGAGCGGGCGCGGGCCGAGGGGCGGCTCGCCCCCGACCACTTCGGGCGGGCCGACGAGGTCGAGACGGTGGGCGCGGTCGCCCTCGACGACGCCGGCCGTCTGGCGGCGGCCTCCTCGACCGGCGGCGTGAGGGGCAAGATGCCCGGCCGGGTGGGAGACTCGCCGGTCTTCGGGGCCGGGCTCTACGCCTCGGGGGCGGCCGCGGCGGTGGGGACCGGCGTGGGCGAGCTCTTCCTCGAGGGTCTCGCCTGCTTCCGCGTGGGACGCCTGATCGAGGAGGGAGCCGATCCCCAGGGGGCGTGCGAGGAGGTCATCGCCCTCCTCGGAGGGCGGTCGGGGGTCGCGGCCGGCGTCCTGGCCCTCGACGCGGGCGGGCGCGTCGGCGCCGCCTTCCGGGGAGGGTCGTGGGCCGTCGAGGGGCCCGGCGGCGCCCTTGCGCCGGTGCCGGTGGCGTGAGCGCGGGGTCAGGGCGTACGGGCGCCGAGCGCTCCCGCTGCCAGCATCGCGAACGCGAGCACGAGCAGGCCGACGACGACCCACAGCAGGGCCCGTCCCCGCAGAAGGGCGTCGGAGGGCTGGCGCAACGACTCCCGGTACGCATCGTGGGCCGCGACGACCCACAACGCGAACGCCGCCAGCCCGAAGGCGACGGCCATGGGCGCCGTGGGGCCCTGCTGCAGAAGCGCTATCCCGGT
>DATADD010000199.1:0-27438 GCA_036258675.1 Actinomycetota bacterium
ATCTCCTTCGCCTGCATGCCGGCTCCGATCGCGGCCTCGAGGGGATCCCGTTCGTCGTCATCGGGCGCGGTCGCGGCGGGCACCGCGACCTGGGTGCGTCCCGCGGACCGGTCGATGGCCGCCACCCGGCGGCGCGCCGTCTCGACGTAACCGGCGTCGGTGTCGTATCCGATGTACCTGCGTCCCGTCTGCACCGCAGCCACGGCGACGGTTCCCGAACCGATGAAGGGATCCAGGACGACATCGTCCCTGTAGGTGAAGAGGTTGATCAGTCTCTCGGGGAGCTCCAGCGGGAAGGGGGCGGGGTGACCGACGCGATTCGCGCTCTCGGGCTGCATGTGCCAGATGTCGGTGGTCGACTCCATGAACTCGTCCTCGGACACCGTCACGACGGACGGCAGCCCGCTCAACGCGCGCGTGCGCCGCGACAGAGCGCGATCGAAGCGGCCCTTGCTTGCAACCACGATCCGTTCGGTGAGATCGCGCAGAACGGGGTTCGCCGCGCTCTGGAAGGAGCCCCACGCGCACGAGCTGCCCGCGCCTTTGCCCTTCACCCAGATGATCTCTCCCCGCAGGAGGAGGCGGAGCCGGTCCTGGAGGATGTGGATCACGTCCGAGGCGAGGGAGCGGAACGGCTTGCGGCCGAGGTTGGCGACGTTGACGGCGATGCGTCCCCCCGGCTCGAGCTTGTCGACGCATTGGGCGAAGACATCCTCGAGGAGCTGGAGATAGTCGAGGTAGGTCGCGGGAACGTCACCTTCGCCGAGCCTCTCTTCGTACTCCTTGCCGGCGAAGTAAGGAGGTGACGTGACCACGAGTGCGACCGATCGATCGTCCACGTGTCTCATGTCGCGTGCATCCCAGCAGTGAATGACGTCCACCTTCGACCGGTCCGCGGGCGTGACTCTCTCGTCGCGCGAGAGGTCGGGCGACGTGAACCGAGAGTAGAAGTGGCTCGAGTCGTGACTCTCGCGCCGGCTTACACCGAAGCTCGACGTTGCGGTCGCGGTCACGCTGCGTTCGGGCACGGCTGCTCCTCGCGCGCTCGGTTGACTTCTCTCAGGATAGAGGCACACTCGCGCCTCGAGCCGTAGCCCCTCTAGACTCGTTCGATGATGGCTGGAGACCGCTCGACCATCGTCGCGATGCTGCCGGTAGCGCTTGCGATCGCCGTGTTCGGCGTCGTCTACGGCGTCGTCGCCCGCTCGCTCATGGGACCATGGCTCGCCCTGGCTTCGTCGATGATCGTTTACTCGGGCGCGCTTCAGTTCACATCCGTCGGCCTGGCGACGGCGGGCGCCGGACCAGCCGCGATCCTGCTCGCCGCCTGCGGGCTGAACATGCGTCATGTGCTCCTCGGCGCGATCCTGCGGCCCCGCGTGAAGGGTGGCGCCTTGCGTCGGGCCCTGGTCGCGTGGTTCCTCGTAGACGAGAGCTTCGGTCTCGCGATCACGTCCGAGGGTGACGCCGGCCGGACCCTGGTGGTCTCCGGTCTGCTGGCGTACGCAGCATGGCTGGCCGGCACCGCGCTCGGCGTGCTGGGTGCGTCCGCGGACGCCCTCGCGGGTCCGGCGGAGGCGGCCTTCCCCGTGTTGTTCATCGGTCTGGCGGCGGTGTCGTCGTCCTCGGGCGCGCACGCTCTTCGAGCCGTGGCGGGCGCCGGCGTCACCGGCGTCGTCGTCATCGCCTGGCCCGCCGGGAGCGGCTTCGCGCCCCTCCTCGGCGCGCTCGCGGCGTCGCTCCTGGGTCCGCGCCGGTGAGCTGGGCGCTCGTTGTCGGGCTGGCCGCTCTGACCTACGGGAGCCGGGCGCTGGCTCTCGTCCTGCTGCCCGAGCCCGGGGCAGGGCTGCGCCGAGCGCTCGACAGGATGCCGGCGCCGCTGTTCGCAGGCCTCGCGATCGTGTCGCTGGCGGGAGCGGAGTCGGGGCCGGCGCCCGGCGCCGTGTGGGCCGCAGCCGTGGGCGCCCTGGCGGCCTCGCCGTCGCGCAACCTGCTCGTGGTGCTCGGAGGAGGTCTGGTGGGCTACGTCGTCGGCGCCTGGCTCATCTAGGGGCTGGGGAGCTGCACTCCAGGCACAGGATGGCTCCGTCCTCGGCGACATCGAACTCGGCCCCGGGGAGGATGTCGGCGCCGCACGATGGGCACGCGAGGGCCACCGACTCGTCGCAGACGGTGTTGTAGCAGACCCTCATGCCATCCTCCTCAGCGTCCTCCTCCGGCCGGCCGCCCCGGAGCCCTCGCACGAGGGCCCTCCCCTTTTTCCGTTTCTCAGGGGCGGATAGTACGAAAAGGTCGCCGGAGCGAGCAACGGGGGTCGCCGCTAGCGGGCCGGGCCCACTCCACGGGCCACCGTCTCGAGCTGAGCCGAGAAGGCGATGCCGAGGAACAGCGCCAGCGAGCTCGAGTACGCCCACAGGAGGACGCCGATGAGTCCGCTGAGGGGCCCGTACGTCTCGCCGAAGCTCGAGCTGAGCGTGAGGTAGAGCGCCAGGGCGCTCGTGAACAACGTCCACAGCGCCACTGCGAGGCCCGACCCGAACACGAGCCAGGAGGCATCTGGTTGCCGCCTGCGTGGCGCCCTCTTGAACAAGAGGGCGAAGGCGACGATCACGAACACGAGCCCGACGGGCCAGCGGGCGATCCTCCATGCGGTGACGAGGCTCTCGTCCCACCCCGCTCCTCGGCCCGCTTCCCCGATCGCCCGTCCCATGATGAAGGCGACGAAGCCGCCGAGCAGGAGGACGCCGGCGGTCCCCGCAAGCGTGAAGGCGATCAGATAGCGGCGGACCGAGCTGCGATCCTCGTCCTCGCCGTAGATGCGGTTCGCCCCTCTTTCGACGAGGGCCATCGCAACCGTTCCCGATACAGCGGCCGCCGCGAGGCCGAGCCACAGCGCCGACGCCCCTCCTTTGCCGGCGCCCTGCTCGAAGGCTCGGCGCAGCAATGTGTCCGTCGGCCCGGGGGCGAGCCCCAGCAGCGTCTGCTGGATGACGCGTCGCAGCGCGGGCTGGTCGAGGACGGTCGCGAGCCCGATGCTCGCGATGACGGCGGGGATCGCGGTGAGCGTGATCTGGAAGCCGAGGGCCCGCGAGTGGCTGAAGCCGTCCGCGCGGCGGAACCGCTCGAACGAGGCGCGGGCGAGCTCGACCCAGCCGGCGCGCCGCAGCGACTCGAGCGCGTCGTTGCCCGTCAGCGCGGGGCGATCCGGCACCGGGGCCACGGTGCTCATCGGGCGTCCGCCGCGATGACTAGTCCCATCGCACTAGCAAACATGATCATGGCGAGCTATCAAGCTACCCCCGTTCGGGTGTCGAGAACCCATGAAGCAGGGAGAGGGCCTCGCGGCCCACCACGGCGGTTGCGACCTCGGGGGGAGAGACGCGATGCAGGTCACGAACGGGCAGGCCGATCTTCGGGCCCGCCTCGAAGAGCTCGAAACCGCCAACGAGGCGCTGCGCGCGCAGCTCAGGCACCAAGGGCAACTCGTCGAGCAGCTCCGCTACCAGGCGTTCCACGACTCGCTGACCGGCCTCGCGAACCGCGCCCTGTTCACGGACCGGCTCGCGCACGCCGTCGCCTCGCGCCTCAGAGACCCTCGGCCGATAGGGGTTCTGTTCCTGGATCTCGACGACTTCAAGAAGGTGAACGACACCTACGGACACGCGGCCGGGGATGCCCTCCTCGCGGCCATCGGGGAACGCCTGCAGGCGTGCGTCAGACCGGCGGACACGGCGGCGCGCGTGGGCGGAGACGAGTTCGCCATCCTCCTCGGGGATGCTGGGTCCTACGAGGGCGCGACGCACGTCGCGGCTCGGGTGATCGACAGCTTCAGGAGCCCGTTCCAGCTGGAGGGAACGGAGGTGGCGGTGCACGTCTGCATCGGAGTGGCGTTGAGCGAGGCCCTCGACGACGACGCGGACAACATCCTGCGTGCGGCCGATGCGGCGATGTACGCCGCCAAGCGTGCGGGCAAGAACAGGCACGTGCGCGCATGCGACCTGGGAGCTCCGGCCATCTGATCCGGCAGGCGGCGGCGCCTACCATGGAGCCCTGTCCGTCTACCCGAGGTCTCCATGCTTCAGGTCAACCAGCTCACGGTGGAGGTCGCCGGCCGTGCCGTAGTGGCCGATGCCAGCTTCTCGCTCGCCCCGGGCGACAAGGTCGGTCTCGTCGGCCGCAACGGCGCGGGGAAGACCAGCCTCCTCAGGGTGCTCGCCGGCGAGGAGGCGCCCGTATCGGGACGCGTCTCCCGCAAGGGAGCGATGGGGTACCTGAGACAGGACCCGAGGCGACTCGGGCCCGAGGCGGAGGGGACGGCTCTGGCGCGGATCGTCTCCGGTCGCGGCCTGGACGAGGCCGCCACCCGGCTGGAGAAGCTGCGGGCTCAGCTCGAGTAAGACCCGAACGAGCGCAACGTGGCACGGTTCTCGAGCGCCGAAGAGATCTACCGCAGCGCGGGTGGCTATTCCGCGGAGGCGACCGCGCGCCGGATAGCTTCCGGGCTCGGGCTCGCCCAGGACCGCCTCGACCTGCCTCTGGACGCGCTTTCCGGGGGGGAGCGACGGCGCGCCGAGCTGGCGCGCATCCTCTTCGGAGGCAGCGACCTGCTCCTTCTCGACGAGCCGACCAATCACCTGGACTCCGACGCCAAGGCATGGCTGATGAAGTTCCTGCGCTCCTATCGCGGCGCCTTGCTCGTGGTGAGCCACGACCTCTCGCTGCTGGACCAGGCGATCACCCGGATCATGCACCTCGACGACACCGAGCTGATCGAGTACAAGGGCACCTACTCGGAGTACCGGGCCGCGCGCAAGCGCGACGAGGACAGGATCGCCAGGACGGCGCGCCGCCAGCAGTCCGAGATCGCGAGGCTGTCCACGCTTGCCGACGCGATGCGGCATCAGACGCAGCGGCGGGCGCGGGTTGCCCGTTCGATCGACACGCGCGTGCGCCGGCTCAAGGCGGACGCTGTCGACGCGCCTCGATCGGAGAGGTCGATCAGGGTGCGGTTCCCGGAGCCGCCGCGCGCGGCGAAGGTCGTCCTGCGCGTGCGCGGCCTGTCCAAGAGCTACGGAGGGCCTCCGGTCTTCGCGTCGATCGGCTTCGACCTAGGTCGCCATGAGCGCCTGCTCGTGATGGGCCTGAACGGAGCGGGAAAGACGTCCCTGTTGAGGATCGTGGCCGGGCTGAGCGCCCCGGACGAGGGGGAGGTCGTGCTCGGATCGGGCGTCTCGATCGGCTACTACGCACAGGAGCACGAGGGCATCAAGCCCGGAGTCGCCGTCCTCTCCCACATGACGTCGCAGTCCAGCGCGCCGGAGCAGCAGCTGCGTCGCCTCCTCGGCATGTTCGGGCTCACCGGCGACGTGGCGGGTCAAGACGCAGGCACGTTGTCGGGAGGCGAGAAGACGAAGCTGGCGCTGGCGCAGCTCGTCGCCGGCCGGCACAATCTCCTGCTGCTCGACGAGCCGACCAACAACCTCGACCCGCCGTCGCTGGAGGCGGTGGGGAGCGCGCTCGAGGCTTGGCCCGGCGCCATGGTGATCGTGAGTCACGACAAGGACTTCGTCGCCGAGCTGGCGCCTCAGAGGGTCCTGGTCATGCCGGAGGGGACCCTCGACTACTGGAGCGACGACCTCCTCGACCTCGTGTCGCTCGCCTGAGCGGCGCTCACCACTCGAGCTGCAGCTCCGACGCGCTGTCGAGGAATCCCACCATGAGGTCCACGGTCGCGTCGATGTCGGAAACGAGGGCCATCTCGTTGACCGTGTGGACGTACCGCACCGGAGTCGAGATGGTGATGACCGGGACGCCCGACTTCGCCAACTGCATCGCCCCGGCGTCGGTGCCTCCGCCGAGGGAGACCTCTAGCTGGAGAGGGATGTCATGTTCCTCGGCGACCGACTTGAACCTCCGCACGAGCCGGGGATCGGAGATCGATGATGAATCCATGACCCCCACGGCCGGACCGCCGCCGACGCTGCATCCGGGGTGGCGCTTGTCCGCTCCCGGGAGGTCGGTGGCGATCGTGATGTCGAGCGCCACGCCGACGTCCGGCTCCAACCCGAATGCGCTCGTCGCGGCGCCGCGCAATCCGACCTCCTCTTGGACGCTGACCACACCATAGATCTCCGCGGAAGAGTCCTCCATCCTGCGCAACGTCTCGAGCAGGACATAGACACCGAGCCGGTCGTCGAGATAGGGAGCCGTGACGGCGCGGTCCGTGACCAGCGGGTCGCGCAACAGAGTGACGGGATCGCCGACGGAGACGTTGTCTTTGACCTCGTCGGCGGGAAGCATGAGGTCGACGAAGAAGTCTTCGAGCTTGGGCACCTGCTCGCGCTCCTCTTTCTTGAGCAGATGGATGGGTTTCGTGGCAGGTGCCAACAGCCCTGTGTAATCGCTGCGCCCTGCCACGAGGACGCGCTGCATGACGAGCGTCCGGGCATCGAAGCCGCCGACCGGGGAGATCCTCAGATAGCCCTCGTCGTCGATGTGGCTCACGAGGAATCCGATCGAGTCCATGTGCGCGCACAGCATCACGCGGGGGGTGCGTCCTCTCCGGACACCGACGAGGTTGCCTAGCCTGTCCGTCTTGACCTCGTCGACGAGCTGCTCGAGCGCCTTGGCCACGACCTCGCGGATCCGTTCCTCGCGACCCGAGATGCCCGGCGTCGTGAGCAAGCTCCTGATCAGGTCTGCGTCCAACTCCTCACCTTTCCCCGGCCGATCCGGCGGCGCCGATCCTTTGCGGCTCACAGGTTAGCCGTATCGCGACAGACGATGCGGAACCACCCGAGAAGTCCGAATCGTGCAACATGTCGATGTCCGCAAGCATCTTCGCGTTCGTGCGCCGCTCCATCGAAGCATCGCACCACCGCGCGGGACGGCAAATGATGGCAGATCGCGCCGCTTCACTAGTCCTTCTGGGTCATTTTCACGACGGATAGTCGCGATGGTCTTGGGTGCTCGGCTGTCCGGCGCGCAGAATGTACCCATGGACGGTGCGTTACGAGTGCTGCTGGCCGACGACGCGGCGGAGATACGACAGCTTCTTCGGCTCACGCTCGAGCTCGATGGCCGCTTCGAGGTCGTCGGTGAAGCCGAAGACGGGGCGGAGGCGATCGCGTTGACAACGGCACGACGTCCGGACGTCGTCATACTCGACGTCTCGATGCCGGTCATGGACGGCCTTTCGGCGATCCCCGAGATCGCTCGCACGTCGCCCGCCACAAAGATCATCGTTCTGTCGTCCCACGAAGACGCGACTTCCGAGGCGGCTCTGGGGCTGGGTGCCGACGCTTACCTCGTCAAGGGCGAGGCCACACACGAAAACGTCGTTCCCCGCATCATCGATCTATGCGACCGCGCCCTCACACGAGGAAGCTCTTCTCTGGATCCCTCTGCGTGAGGACGGGCCTTTCACAGGAGAAAGCTTCGATCGGGTAAGGCGTCGTCCCGTCGCACGCAAGCTGCATCAGGATCTTCCCGATCAGCGACGCGAACTTGTAGCCGTGCGCCGCCCCCAACCCGATGAAGATGTTGGCGCGCCCGGGCGCAGGGCCGATGACGAAGTCCCGGTCGGGGGGCATCGTGTACAAGCATGTCTTCGTGTACAGGACCGGGCCCAGGGCCGTGGGAAGGTGCTCTTGCATCCACGTCGACAGGCGCTCGAGGGCGGCCTCGTCGACCTCGAAGGTCCGCGTGCGAGCGGTGACCTCGCGGCCTCCCACGTCCTGGCCCGCCTTGACCCCGCGCTCCCCGTAGACGGGAAAGCCGTAGAAGGACGGGTCGTCCATCCAGATCCAGACGGGGAACCTCCCGGGTGCGAACCGCTCCGGGCGGGGGGTCGCCCAGAAGGTGACCTGCTCCTGGGTCACCGTGAGGGGCAGGCGGAGGTCGAGGTGCGCGAGCAACTCGTTCGTCCATGCGTCCGCGGTGAGCACCAACTTCTCACAGGCGAACGTGGCGTCTCCGGCTTCCACGAGGATCTCGCCCCCCCGCTCGGTGATCGACGACACGGGGGAGTGCTCGCGCAGGATGGCGCCGTTGCGCCGAGCGAGGTCGATGTGGGCCGCGTTGCACCGGGCGGCGGGGGCTATCCCGGCGTCCTCCTGCCACAGCCCCACGACGTCGCGGCCGAGCTCGAATTGCGGCCAGCGCCCGGTTATCTGGCCCGCGTCAAGCAGCTCGAAGGGGATGCCGCAACCGGTCAGGCTCTTCGTGTAGTCCGCCATGGGGATGGCGGCTGCCGGCGGCCACAGGTCCAGGCCTCCCGTGACGACGAGCAGGTCGCGGCCCAGGGCGCGCTCGAGCTCGCGCCATTCCTCGTAGGCGGCAACAGTGAGGGAGACATAGAGGGGGGAATGGTACGAGTGGCGGATGATGCGCGAATGGTCCTGAGACGCGCCACGGTCGTGACCGATCGCGAACTGCTCGATCCCCAAGACATCCGAGCCGGCGCGCCGCGCAAGCGCATACACCGCCGCCGAACCGATGCCTCCTAGGCCTACGACGACGTAGCGGAAGTCCCGCCGTTTGGTCAAGACTCGTGACGGTAGTACTCGTATGCCGACATCGGCTTGTCGTAGTCGACGCGCCATGCCCGTTCGGGCTCGGGCATCTTGCCGAGCGCCTTCGCCATCGCCCGTACGTGAGCGGCGACGGATCCGCAGCAGGACCCGATCAGGTTGATCCCGAGGGAGCGCGCCTCCGTCGCGTACGCGGCCATCTCGGCGCGCGTGAGCTGGAGCGGATCGAGGGCCAGCGGGAACTCGTCGAGTGACGTGAAATCGGGCTTGTCCGCGGGAGTGCGATAGGCAACGGGCTGGCAGGCCAGGTACCCCGTCACCGCCTCCCTCATCTCTCGCATCAAGGGGAGCGTAAGAGAGGGGTTGCGGAGACAGTTGATGCCGACGACGTCGGCCCCGGCATCCTGGAGCCGGCGCGCGCACTCAGCCGGCCCGGCACCCTCGTACGAGCGCGGCTCCGCCTCGAACGACATCGTCGTCACCACCGGCAAGCCCGTGGCGCGCGCACGCTCGGTGGCGATCACGGCCTCGCCCAACCACGTGAACGTCTCCGCGATCACGAGGTCCGCCCCCGCGTCCACGAAGATCTCCAGCTGGTCGTCGAACAACGCGCGCACCCGGTCCGACGAGCCGGGGTCCGCCGGGTCGTATGCCCAGGTCAGGCTGAGGTTGCCGGCCACGAGGGCGTCGCCCTCGTCCGCGACCCGGCGCGCGATCTCGACCGCGGCTCGGTTGATGTCGGGCACCTTTCCCCCCAAACCGACCGTCGACAGCTTGTCCTCGCTCGCGTAGAAGGTCAGGGCTTGGAGCACCTCGGCCCCGGCGCGCATGAACTCGCGGTGGAGCTGCGCGAGCGCCTCCGGGTTCGTGAGTGACACCTCGGGCGTGAACGGCCCCGCCTGTACGTAGCCGCGCTTCTCGAGCTCGAGCAGATACCCGCCGTCGCCCAGAACGACGTCGTCGGCGAGCCGATCCAACAACGAAGCGGTCATCGTTCCCTCCCGGTCAGGCGCGCTTGCGCGGTGGGTCGAAGAACGGCAACGGGACGACGGTCGCGCCTACCTTGCCGCGCCGAGCCTCCACCGTCCATTCGATCGCGAGCTCCACGCCCTCCTGCCCGTAGGAGGGAGGCACCGATCCAAGCGCGATGTTCTTCTTCAGTGTCGGGCTCCACGTTCCGCTCGTCGCTCTGCCGATCCGCCTCCCGCCCGCGTAGAGCGGCACGGGGCTCCTCCAGGCCTCGGCCGGGACCGAAGGGGGAAGCCCCATGGACGCGTTCAGCGCCTCGATCCCCTCCCACGCGATGTCCAGGCCCACGAGGCGGCGCGCCGGTCCGCCCGCGTCCCGCTCCGCTTCGAGCGCGCGCTTGCCGATGAATCCGGCCTTGTCGAAGTTCACGAGGCGCCCTAGCCCGATCTCGAAAGGGGAATAGGACTGCTCCGGGATGAGAGCGTGGCGAGAGCTCGTGAAGTCGACCTCGATCAGGATCAGACCCGCCTCGATTCGAACGACGTCGAGCGCGAGCATGCCCGCCGGCCTCAACCCGAAGGCGCGCCCCACCTCCATCAACGAATCCCACAGGTCCTCCGCAGCTGCGGATCCGACCCACAACTCGTAGCCCAGGTCGCCGGTATATCCCGTGCGGGACACGTCGATCGGCGTCCCGCGCGCGCGTGCGCTTCTGCGCCGGAAGTAGCGCAGGTCGCTCCAGTCCTCCTCCGTGAGCGCTTCGAGTACGGCGCGGGAGCGAGGACCCTGGAGGGCCAGCGCCGCGACCTCCTCGCTTATGTCCGTCACGTCGACGTCGAGACCGGCGGAGCTCAAGCGCAGCCACCGCAAGGACGGGTCCGCCGCCGTCCATCTGAAGCTGCCGTCGTCCAGGCGCGCCACCGTGCCGTCGTCGAGCACCTTGCCGTGTTCGTCGCACCAGGGGGTGTAGATCACGCCGCCGGAGGCGATCTTGGTGGCGTCGCGCGTGATGACACGGTCGACGAGGCGCGTGGCGTCGCGCCCTGAGACCCGGTACTTGTAAAGAGGCGTGACGTCGATCAGCGCGGCCGCCTCGCGGATCGCGTTGTACTCGATGTCGTGGTGGTCGGCGTAGACGCTGGCCGCGAAGTACCCCGACCATTCCCGCCACTGCATCTTGCGGTTCAGGGTCGACGTGCGACGATGGAACGCGGTCCCGACGCTCAAGCGGTCCCTCCTCCGAGTGCGGGTCGCTTAGAGTATCCCGCCGCGAAAGGTTGTGTTGCTTCGACATGGCCTTGGGGCGATCCCGGCAGGAGGGCCCATGGCAGGGCGTTACGACGCGGTCGTCATCGGCGGCGGCCACAACGGGTTGACGAGCGCGGCATACCTGGCGCGCGCGGGCCTGAGGGTGGTCGTTCTCGAACGGCGCCACGTGCTCGGCGGCGCTGCGGTCACCGAAGAGGTGTTCCCCGGCTTTCGCTTCAGTGTTGCGTCGTACGTCGTGAGCCTGCTGCGCCCCGAGATCATCCGCGACCTGCAGCTGCCTAGGCACGGCCTCGAGATCCTCCCGCTCGACGGCACCTTCACACCATTGGAGGGGGACTACCTGTGGCGGGTCAACGACCACGGGAGGACGATGCGTGAGCTTCGGCGGTGGTCGGCCCCGGACGCGGAGGCCTACGAGGAGTACGGCCAGCTCATGGTCGACATGGCGCGCTTCATCAAGCCCATCTTGTCTGTGGTCCCCCCCGACCCCGGCCGCTTCGCTCCAGGGGAGTGGTGGCCTCTTCTGAGCCTCGCGCGCGACTTCGGCCGGCTCTCGGACCACCAGAAGGCTGTGTTCGTCCAGCTGATGACCATGAGCGCAGCGGACTTCCTCGATCAGTGGTTCGAGACCGATCCTCTCAAGGCAACGATGTCCGCGTCGGGCATCATCGGCACCTTCCAGGGGATCCGGTCGCCCGGGACGGCGTACGTGTTGCTCCATCACTACATGGGGGAGATCGACGGCGCCTTCCGGGCTTGGGGCATCCCGCGCGGCGGGACGGGGGGAGTGAGCGAGTCGATCGCCTCCGCCGCTCGTTCGCTCGGCGCCGAGATACGGACCGAGGCTCCCGTAGCCCGCATCTCGGTGCGGGGCGGGCGCGCCGCCGGAGTCGTGCTCGAGTCGGGAGAGGAGATCGAGGCCGGTCAGGTCCTTTCCAGCGTCGACGCACGCCTCACCTTCGTAGACCTCATCGACCCCTCGCATCTGGACGCAGGGTTCGTGGACGAGGTCAATCGCTACAAGTTCCGAGGCTCCTCGGGCAAGGTGAACCTCGCGCTCGACGGTCTCCCCGACTTCACCTGCCTGCCCGGTGCGGGCGAGCACCTTCGCGGCGCGATCAGCTTCTCGCCGAGTGTGGACTACATGGAACAGGCGTACGACGACGCCAAGTACGGACGCTTCAGTCGGCGGCCGTACATCGACACGATCATCCCCACGCTTGTCGACCCGTCGATGGCGCCTCCGGGCAAGCACGTCATGAGCTGCTTCGTTCAGTACGCGCCCTACAACCTCGCCGAGGGAACGTGGGACGAGCAACGGGAGGCGTTCGGCGACGCCGTGATCGACACGATCGAGGAGCGCGCCCCGAACATCCGCGACATCATCTTGCACCGGCAGGTGCTGACCCCCCTCGACATCGAGAGGACGTTCTCGCTCACCGAGGGCAACATCTTCCAAGGGGAGCTGAGCCTCGAGCAGCTCTTTTTCAACCGGCCCGTGCCGGGCTGGGCCCGCTACAGGACGCCGATCGAGAACCTGTGGATGTGCGGCTCCGCCACGCATCCGGGGGGCGGGATCATGGGGGCGCCGGGACGCATCGCCGCGCTCGAGGTGCTGAAGGCCCTCAAGGCGCGGGCGGCCTGACCCCGATGCCGTCGTTCGACGCCGTGGTCGTGGGGGCGGGCCACAACGGGCTCGTCACGGCCGCCTACCTCGCGCGCGCGGGCCTCAAGACCGTCGTGCTCGAGAGGCGGGAGCGGGTGGGTGGGGCTCTGGAGCTCGCTCACACCGTCGGCCGCCTCGCCCCCTCCGTGGTGAGGGACCTCCGCCTCCACGCCCACGGCCTGCGGCTGATCGAGCCGCCCGTGCGCGTCTTCGCCCCCCGGCCCGATGGCGGCTCCCTCACGCTGTGGAGCGACGCGGCTCGCAACCGGGACGAGGTTCGTCCGTGGTCGGGCGCGGACGCGGTCGCGTTCTACGGCTTCGACCGCCGAGTGCGCGCCCTGAGCGGGTTCGTCGCCCACATGCAGGCTCTCACGCCTCCTGACCTCACCGACCCTTCGTTGAGGGACGGGCTCGGCGCCCTCAAGCTGGCGCGCGCGCTGCGAGGCTTGGACGCGGACGACGTCGAGACGTTGCTGCGCGCGCTGCCCATGGCGGTAGCGGACTTCGTGGCGGAGTCGTTCGAGAGCGAGCCGCTGCGAGCGGTCGCCGCCTGGCGTGGCGTCCAGTACACGGCGATGGGGCCCTGGTCGGCAGGCACGACAGCGGTCCTGCTCGCCGACGCGGCCAACAACGCGGGGGGCGCGGCGGGCCAGAGCACTTTCGCGCGTGGAGGTGCCGGGGCCGTGGCATCGGTTCTCGAGTCCGCCGCGCGCGCCTTCGGCGCCCAGATCCGCACCTCCGCGGAGGTCGCGGGGGTGACCTCCTCCGAGGGAAGAGTCACCGGTGTCGTGCTTGCGGGCGGCGAGGAGATCGGCTCCTCGACCGTCGCATCCGGAGCCGACCCGAAGAGGACGCTTCTCGACCTCGTCGATCCCATCGAGCTGGGCCCCTCGCTGCGGTGGCGCGCCGGCAATCTGCGGGCGCCGGGGGCGGTTGCCAAGGTCGAGATGCTGCTGGAGGGGGTCCCTCGCTTCAGGTCCTGCGACGGCGAGGAGCGGCTCCACGGCAGGATCCTCCTCGCGCCGGAGATCGACGCGATCGAGCGCGCCTTCGACGCCACGAAGTACGGTCGGATCGCGGATCCGCCCTGCCTCGAGGTCGCGATCCCGAGCCTGGCCGACGACACGCTCGTGGCGCAGGGGCGCCACGTCGCCAGCGTGCTCGTGCAGTACGCCCCGTATCACCTGCGCGAGGGCACCTGGGAGGGACGCCGCGACGAACTCGGCGACCTCGTGCTGCGAACCCTCGACGACTACGCGCCCGGCTTCGGAGACCTCGTCGTGGAGCGACGCGTGGTCACGCCGATGGACCTCGAGCGGGACTTCGGTCTCACCGAGGGCCACCCCCTGCACCTCGAGCCGTCGCTCGACCAGTTCTTCGCGTGGCGGCCGCTGTTCGGGCACGCGAGCTACCGGCTGGTGCCGGAGGGGCTCTACCTGTGCGGGTCGGGGGCCCACCCGGGCGGAGGGGTCACGGGCGGGCCCGGTGCGAACGCGGCGCGCGAGATCTACAACGACTGGGTGCGGCGCTCCAGGGGCTGATCCCCAGGACCGGCGCTCGAGGACGCGTCAGGCATCGCGGGCGTAGGCGCGGCGCTGGTTCTTCGTCATCGCCTTGATCCTCCTCTTCTCGACGATCGCGGCGCGCTGGTCGCGCTTTCGCTCGAGGAACCGCAGCTCCCGGAGCAGCTTGTGGTAGCTGGCGAGCCTGTCGCGCCCGACCGTTCCCTGCTCGACCGCCTCCCTGACCGCGCACCCGGGCTCGACCTCGTGGCTGCAGTCGCTGAATCGGCACCCTCGGGCGAGACCGGCGATGTCGTCGAAGGTCTCGTCCAGTCCTTCTTGCTCGTCCCACAGCTGCAGCTCGCGCATCCCGGGTGTGTCGATGAGAAGACCCCCGCCCGGGACGAGGAACAGCTCTCTGTGCGTCGTTGTGTGTCTTCCCTTGCCGTCTTCCCGCAACCCGGCGACCCTCTGCAGGGAGCTTCCGTGGAGGGAGTTGATGAGCGTCGACTTCCCCACTCCAGAGGAGCCCAACAGGACCCCCGTGCGGTGAGGTAGGAGATGGGCGCGGAGCGCCTCGATCCCTCGTCCGTCGACCGCGCTCACGACGAGCGCGGGGACGCCGGGGGCGACGCCTTCGACGGCGGCGACGGCCGAGGGCAGCTCGTCGCAGACGTCTGCCTTGTTCAGCACGATGACCGGGGATGCCCCGCTGCCCCATGCCAGCACGAGGTAGCGCTCCAGCCGTCTCGTATTCAGCTCGCCGTCGAGACCGACGACGAGGAAGACGACATCCATGTTCGCGGCGAGCACCTGCTGCTCGACCTCGAACCCGGCTTCCTTCCGCACGAAGCTCGAGCGGCGCTGAAGGACGGCTTTGATCGTCGCGCGCCCCCGCTCGGGACGGGGTGCCACCGCGACCCAGTCGCCGATAGCGGGCAGGTCGACGCGTCCGGCCGCCTCGTGGCGAAGGGCGCCGGAAACCTCGGCTCTTATCTCACCTTCCTGCGCGTACAGCACGTAGGAACCGCGGTGCTCGACCGCGACGCGGGCAGGTGCTAGCCCGCTGCGGGCATATGGGTCGAAGGACCGTGCGAGGTCCTCTCCCCAGCCCAATCGCTCCAGGTACGTCGGATCCAACGCAGCTCTCCAGATCTCTCGAGCGGCGCGCGTTTGGGCGCGCCGCGGTGTGGGCTCGGGTGGAGATCGCGCTCACCGGCGGGCGCGCCGGAGACGTGACGGGAGAGAAACGCGCTCTAGGAGTGCTGCTCGGAGGTCAGCGCCGGCGCGTGCGCGGTGAGGCGTCCGTGGACTGCAAGCATTCAGACACAGTCATACGACCTCACCTCCTCGAACGGCGCGAGAGCAACAGACGACCATTGAACACGACGAGGTCGCCGGTGGCAACCCCGGTCATGCCGACACGAGCGACGGCAGGTCGCCGGGCGTGCGCACGACGACGTCGGCCGGCTCCTCCGGCCTATAGAGATGGCCCCAGCCCGCCGCGACGGCGAGCGCGCCGCTCCGCCGCGCGGCCTCGAGGTCGTTCGGTGCGTCGCCGACGTAGGCCGCTGCGCCGGGCTCGACCCCGAGTCGGCGGCACGCGAGGTGTATGCCGTCGGGCTCGGGCTTGGAGCGCTCCACCTCGTCCGATCCCACGAGCGCGTCGAAGTTGCGGTCGAGCCCGACGCCCTGCAGCAGCGTGCGGCATGCGCGCAGGCTCGCGCCCGTGAAGACCGCGAGGGAGGCGCGTCCTCGCAGGAGCGCCAGGGCCTCCGGTATCCCGGGGTACACAGTCGCTCCCTCGGCCCCCGCGCCGAGCACCTCGTGATAGAGGTCGACCTCGTCCGAGGTCGACGGGCGTCCGAGGAGGTGTGTGAGCATCGCCTCGGTCGGTCCCACCGAGTAGGCGTCGATGACCTGCGAGCGCGTTAGCGAAGGACCCCCGAGGTCGGCCACGACCTTGATGTAGGCGTCGGGGATCACCGTCGACGAATCGATGAGCGTCCCGTCCATGTCGAAGACGAGCGCACGGAGACGCCGGCGGGCCGCCCCGCCCCCGGGGACGGTCACTCAGCTCGGGCCCGGGCGCGCGCGAAGAGCACGTCGCCCGGGGACCCGGAGAGACGGATCAACGCTCGAGGCGACATATGGGCGCATCCTAAGTGTGAGGCGCTCGCGGGGCCGTCGCTTCGACACGGCATCGCCCCGACGGTCGCGGTCGGGCGTTCGGAGGCGTGCGCCGGAAGTAACGTGGGCCGGTGATTCGGAAGGTGTTCCTTCTGTCGGTCGCGGCCGTCTACGCCGCCGTCGTGGCCGTCCTGACGCTGAGATCCGGAGGGGGGCCGGCGCGGGGAACGTGGATCCCGTTCGCCCAGATCTGGCCGATGCTGACGAATGGTGTGAGGGTCTACAGCGCGGGACAGGTCCTCGGGAACGTCGCCATGTTCGTTCCGTTCGGTTGGCTCCTGCCGCTGCTGGTGCGGAGCTTCCGCTCCTACGTCCGGATCGGACTGCTGGCCGCGGCGTGCTCGGCGGCGATCGAGCTCATACAGCTCCTGTTCCTGTCCGGTCGGTCCCCCACCACCGACGACGTCATCCTCAACACCTTCGGCGCGATCGTGGGGGCCTTCATGTTCTTCGCTCCTCGGGACGATCTCGGTCCCGGCCCCGGCGCAGAAGCGCGATCGCCAGCGCCGACATCCACCACAGCGGAAGCGTGACCGCGACCCGCTGGACGATGCCGTTGTAGGGCTCGAGGCGGCGCGACGCGAACAGCGCGAGGAGCCCGCTCGTCGCGGCCGATGTCGCAAGGGCGCCGCGCATACGGCTTGTCTCGCCGGGCACGAGGGCGCGTCGCCCCACCAGGAGTGGCGCGAGCACGAGACACCCGTACCCGAGCGCGGACACGGCGTCGTGGCCATGGTTGTGCCACGAAGGCGCCTGCAGCGCGCCGGCCCCGCCGGCGGGAGCCAGCAGCATGCGGTCGCGTCGCAGGAGCCCGAGGGCGGCCGCGCTGGCGCCTCCGAGCCGCAGCGACGCGACCGCGAGGCGAGCCGTTCCGGGGCGGGCGGACCCGGGCCCGCGCAGCGCTCGGTCGAGCCCCCCGGCGAAGGCGACCGTGCACCCCCCGAGGGCGACGAAACCGGCGTTCACGAGCCATGGTGCGAGGGCGTCTGGAGCGCCGAGGCCGCTGATGTGCTCTCGAGCGACGGTGTAGCCGCCCCGGCCATGCTGCAGGAAGCCGGCCCAGGCCCACGAGGCCGTGAACGCGGCCGGACCTGCGATGCCGCAGCACAGCCCCACGCGCCCGCTCCGCATGGATGGAGCCTAGCCAGACCCGGAGGGAGGAAATGACCCCCAGGGACTATTAGGTGGACCGGGCGCTCCGTCGATAAATGGCAAGCAGCAGACCAGCCCTCCCACGACGAGGAGCACCGCTTGTCCGATCTATTCGCCCGGCGCGCCCCCTCCTTCCCGGCGCGCCGGTGGTGGCGGACCTGGGTCGTCGTCGGGACGGTCGCGGGCTCCCTCTACTACGTGCTTCCATCGCCCGCGGCACAGCAGTTGTTCGTCGCCGGGTTCTGCGCCGCGGTCGGGCTCCTCTTCCTGGCCACGACCCTGCTCCACCGGCCCGACCGCCCCGCCTTCTGGCTTCTGTGCGGCGCCGGGCTGCTGATCAAGTCGGCCGGGGATGTCTGCAACTACCTCGCCCGGTTCGTCCTCGAGACGGAGCAGACGGCGATCCTGTGGAGCAACGTCTGCTATATCGCCACTTACGCCGTCTTCGTCGGCTGTCTCGTCGTGCTCGTGCGCCGCCGGGACCCGGGCGCCTTCCGGATCAACGCGATCGACACCATGATCATCGTCACCAACTGCGGAGTCGTGTCCTGGATCTTCCTCATGGCTCCTTACCTGCGCAACCAGAGGCTGCCGTTCGCGCTTCTGGCCGCCACGATGGCGCTCCCCGTGGGGAACGTCCTGCTCTTCGGAGTGCTCGTCGCCCTCGTGCTCTCGAGCGCGCGCCGGTCGCGCTCGTTGAACCTTCTCTCATTGGCGGTCGCAACTCACCTGCTCGCGGACAGCGTCTACTACATGCAGATGCTCGACCGTTCCTATCGCGAGGGCACGTTCATCGACGGCGTCTGGCTGCTCGCCTACGTACTCGGTGGAGCCGCCGCGCTGCACCCTTCCAGAGTCACGCTGTGGGGGCCCCGCGCGCTCCCGCAGAGGTCTCTGTCACGGCGCCATCTCGCGCTGTTCGCGGGCGCGGGGGCTCTCGCGCCCGTCACGTTGATCGTCCAGGCGCTGCGCGACGAGGCGCTCGACGTGCCCCTCGTGGTGGGGGCGTCGTTCGTCGTGTTCTTCCTCGTCCTGCTGCGGCTGTCCGACCTGGTGCTGGACAACGAGCGCAAGGTCGAGCAGCTCGAGGAGCGAGAGACGCTCTTGCGCGATACGGAGGCGAAATACCGCACGCTCGTCGAGCGCCTTCCCGCGATCGCCTACACCTGCGTCCCCACGACCGACGGTGAGTGGCTCTACATCAGCCCCCAGGTGGAGTCGATCGTGGGATTCACTCCTCAGGAGGTCCGCGACCAGGGGCTGTGGGGCACGCAGCTCCACCCCGACGATCGGGACCGGGTTTATCGGGAGGAGGAGTGGTCGCGCGAGCGTGGTCTCCCGTTCGACTGCGTCTACCGCCTCATCGCACGCGACGGCCACGAGGTATGGATCCAGGACCGCGCCGTCGTGATCCGCAACGAGGCCGGCGAGCCGGTGGTGCTCCAGGGTGTCATGAGCGACATCACGGCGCAGAAGGTGCTCGAGGAGAGGCTGCACCACCAGGCCTTCCACGACGGCCTCACAGGCCTCGCGAACAGGGCGCTGTTCGTCGACAGGACGGCGCACGCACTGGCAAGGAGAGAGCGCCACCACGGTCCGCTGGCGGTGTTGTTCATGGACCTCGACGACTTCAAGACGATCAACGACAGCCTCGGGCACAGCGTCGGTGACGAACTGCTCCGCCAGGTCGCCGAGCGGGTCAACAGGTGCCTCCGCGAGAGCGACACAGCGGCGCGTTTGAGCGGCGACGAGTTCGCGGTGCTGCTCGAGAGCGCAGACGAGCGGGAGGCGACGGTCGTAGCGATCAAGTTGATCGAGGCGCTCCAGGAGCCGTTCTCGCTGTCGGGGAGGCCCGTCAACACCTACGCCAGCATCGGGATCGCCACGGCCTCGGACACCGGCGACGTCGGAGAGCTGCTGCGCAACGCGGACGCCGCCATGTACGCGGCCAAGGCAAAGGGAAAGGGCACCTACGAGATGTTCCGGGCCGAGATGCACACGGAGGCGCTTGCCCGGCTCGAGATGAACGCCGACCTGCAGCGCGCTCTCGAGCGAGACGAGCTCATGGTGCACTACCAGCCGATCGTCGACCTCGAAACGGGGCGAACCGCAGGCATGGAAGCTCTCGTTCGGTGGCACGATCTTCTACAGGGCCCGGTCCCGCCCAGCGAGCTCATCGCGGCGGCCGAGCACACGGGTCTCGTGGTCGGGATCGATCGCTGGGTCCTCGCCCAGGCGTGCAAGCAAACCGCGCTGCTGCAGGCCATGTTCCCGAGCGATGAGCCTCTTTACGTGAGTGTGAACATCTCCACGCAGAGCCTTCAGGGCGATGGGCTCGTCAAGGCGGTCGCGGACGTCCTCGATCTCACCGGTCTCGATCCCGGCAGCCTCGTGCTCGAGATCACGGAGAGCTCGTGGGTCCGGAACGCCGACAAGGCCGAGGCCGCGCTCGCGGGATTGCGCCGGCTGGGCGTTCGCCTGGCCATCGACGACTTCGGCACCGGCTACTCCTCGCTCAGCCGGCTCCAGGCGATGCCGATCGGCGTGCTCAAGATCGACAAGAGCTTCGTCGACGAGGCGGACCGGGCCGACGATCGCGCCTTGATCGAGGCGATCGTGAAGCTCGGTGACTCGCTCGGCCTCGCCACCGTGGCGGAGGGTATCGAGACCCCGCGCCAGCTGGAGTGGCTCCGGCGTCTCGGATGCCGCTACGGACAGGGCTATCACCTCTCGTACCCCCTTCCGCCCGCCCAGCTCGAGGAGTTCCTCGGCGTCCGCCAGCTGGAGCCCGTGGGGGATTGAGGCACGTCCCCGCCCGCGCGGCGTGACATGCTGCACGCCATGGAGGAGCTCGCCGTTCGAGAGCAGGCCGCGCCGGCGGACGTCGCGGAGCGAGAGGCCGGGGCGCGGGGATGCCGGCAGGTCGTGCTCGACACCCACAGCTTCCAAGCCCCCGTGTTCTACGCCCGGCGCGGCTACGAGACGATCGGGGTCGTCGACGACTACCCCGTCGGCCACAGCAAGCGGTGGCTGCGCAAGCGCCTCGAGGCGGACGCAGTTCGGTGAGCGACCTGGAGCGCCCGGGCAGCACCCCGCGTACTCGCATCAGGCGCCTCCCCCATCACGCGGTCGTCGACTCGGATGCCTTGCGCGACATCCTCGATCGCGGGCTGGTGGCGCACGTCGGATTCGTCGGCGAGGACGGGGCGCCCTACGTCATCCCGGTCGCGTACGCGCGCGCCGGCAACCGCATGCTCTTCCATGGTTCGACTGCATCCCGCACCTTCCGCGCCCTCGGCGCGGGGACCCCCGCGTGCGCCACAGTGACGATCATCGAAGGGATCGTCCTGGCTCGGTCGGCGTTCGAGTCGTCCATGAACTACGGCAGCGTCATGGTCCTCGGACGGTGCGAGGTTGTCGAGGGCGAGGCCAAGCTGGCCGCGCTCGAGCGGATCTCGGAGCACGTCGCTCCGGGACGCTGGGCAGAGCTTCGCCCTCCCAAGCCGCAAGAGCTCAAGGCGACGCGCGTGCTCGCGCTCCCGCTCGACGAATGCTCGGTCAAGGTCAACCTGGAAGGCCCGGACGATCCCCCCGACGACCTCGACCAGCCCGTGTGGGCGGGAACCGTGCCTCTGCGCCGATCCTGGGGCCGTCCCCTCGCCGCCCCCGATCTCCGCGTCGACCTTCCGCCGCCCACTTACATCGCCGGTTGGCGCGCGGACCGCGTCTGAGTCCGGCGGCTTCCTGCGTCCCTTAGGCTGTCCCCGCGGACAGTTGCAAGTGGGGAGGACGAATGGCCACAGACCTGTGTCGCGGCTGGAGCGAGATGGATCTCGTGTCCGCCTGGTGTGCCTCCACCGATCTCCAAAGGTCGGTCCTGGGGTACATCGCCGCACATCCCGGCTGCTCGCTCTCGGAGGTCGCGGCCGGCCTCGGGCGCAGCCAGAGGAGCATCCAGGCAGCCCTCGCGACGTGGGCGCGCTACGTGACGGGCCCGCTCGGGATCAAGGACCGCAACGGCAAGCCGTCGGTGCCGTGGCACCGGGAGTGGGACGAGTCGGAAGGGTGCTTCCGGTACCGGCCCCCGGACCAGGTGCGGGCGGTGATATGCATCCTGGACGCCTCTTGGGACGCGCCGCGCAGCGCACCCGACGTCCCCTCGGTGGGCGCGCCGGACCTCGTCTCGGTGGCCGACCTGACCGAAGCGACGGCCTGACGAGGGGCCTTCGCGCGAGGCGCGCTTCTCGGCGCGCCGGGATCGCCCGTATCCTCACGATGGTCGAGAACGCGAGCGGGAGGATGACGTGGAGCATCTCGTAGAGGGGATGGCGCTCGGCAACGTCACCGAGGTCAAGGTCGTCCTCGCCTCGATCGTGGCTGCGCTGGCGGGCTACCAGGTCTTCCTCATGGCCGTGGGCTACGGCAAGCTGCGACTCCCCTTCCTCGGCTCGAGGCCGGCCTCCGCCACCCATCGCGCGGTCGGGGACGCGATCGTGGTGGTGACGGTGGTGGTCGCGTTCATGTGCATCTCGTATTTCGGGTTCGACGAGGGCGAGGATGGCCCCGCGGCCCTCCATATGGTCTTCGGGGCGCTGCTGCTGGCGGTCCTGTCTGTGAAGATCGTCGTCTTGCGCTGGTGGCACAGCGCGGGCCGCTTCCTCCCTCCCCTCGGCATCACCGTGTTCGTCCTCTTCCTGCTCACGTGGCTGACGTCGGCGGGCGATTTCCTGGCTGGCTGAACGATGGCGGATGGGAGACACACCCGCCAGATGGTCGCATCGCTCCTGGTCGCGCTCGCGATCGTCGCGATAGTGATAGCGGTCGTAACGGCGAGGCTGGGGCCGACGAGCGTCGCCGAGCTCGAGGCGCGCCAGGACCGGCTCAAGGAGCGTCTCGAGCAGCGCGAGGAGCGGCGCGAGGAGCGGGCGGACCGCGCCGGGAGATAGTCGGATGCGGTCGTCAGCCCGGGCGAGGACCCCACTCGTCGTCCCACCCGAGGCCGTCGGCGAGGAACGCGAGCAGCTCGCGCTGCGCCTCTCCGTCGCTGAAGTCCGGCGGCGCGGGATGAGCTGCGACGATCACCTGGCGCAGACCCGAGTCGGGGTGGTGGGAGACCGTCGTCTCGATACAGGACTCGTCTTCGAATGTGACCGTGACGTCGCGCGCCACGACGTGGTCCGGGTCCACGAGCGCGGGGTGCGGGGCGTCGTCGACGTCCCACAACGTCACGGTCACGGGGCGACCCCGGAAACGCCCGGGCTCGCTGATGCCGTAGCGCCCTGCTCCTGACTGCTTCCCCATGGGTCCTCGCTGCGTCGTGGTCCTCGACCGCACTCTACGGGCGCGGGAAGGCCGGCGGGCCTCCGGCCTATCGTTCGGCACGTGATCCGGGCCGCGCAGCTAGCCGGCCAACGACTCGAAGTGGCGCGCCACGTCCGCGGGGTCGGGCGGATCCATCAGGGGGGCGACGAAGTTCTCCTCGACGTGGGGGCAGGGCGTTGCCCTCATTCCGTCCGCGGCCTCGTGGACCTCGTACGCCGTCCGGCGCAGGGCGACGTCCGGTCCGAGCAGCGCCCAGAAGGCCCCGGGGACGCCGTCGTACGGCAGCCCGACGCTTCCCGCGTTGACCACGCGGTGGCCGCCGCTCGCGCGGACGAACTGCATGTGAGTGTGGCCGCAGACGACCGTCTCCTCCTCGGTTGCCTCCAAGGCATCCGCGAGCCTCTTCTCGGGCGTCAGCACGGTGATCACCTCCTCGTCGCTGCGTGGAGAGCCGTGGCAGAACAGGACGCCGCCGAGCCCGTCGACGTCCAGCGATACCGCGGCCGGCAGTCCGTCCAACCACAGTCGCTGCTCCTCCGTCAGGCGGCCGCGGCACCATGCCGTGATCTCGTCGACCGGCGAGCTCGGGGAATCGGCGCCTCCATGAGCCACCTCGCGGTCGGCGTTGCCCCGGACGAATGCGGTCGGCATCTCGAGCTCTCGGAGCCGCTCCACCGTCTCCCGCGGCCACGGCCCCCACGCGACGTCTCCGCCCACGAGCACCGCGTCCGCGCCGCTCTCACGCACTTCTTCGAGCACGGCGTCGAGTGCGGGAAGGTTGCCGTGGATGTCGTAGAGCGCGGCGACGATCACGGGCCCAGGATACGGGTGTGCGACGCCGTCCTCCCGAGGCTAGAGGTGGAGGATCACGTCGTCGTCCTCGACCGTCACGCGGTAGACCTTGACCCTGATCTCGTCCGGCTGGAACAGCGACTTCCCCGTGGCGAGGTCGAACTCCCAACCGTGCCAGGGACAGCGCAGGACCCTGTCCTCCATCCCGAAGACGTACTCGTTCGGGCGAGAGGGCAGGAACGTGCCGCCGACCGTCCCCTCGCACAGGGGAGCTCCCTTGTGCGGGCACGCGTTGCGCACCGCGAAGAATCCCGAGCCGACGCGCAGAACCCCGATCTCGCGTCCGGCGACGATCACGACGCGGCATCTCTCCGAGGTCAGCTCGTGCACCGAGCCGACGCGATAGCGCACGCAGCATCCTCCTCCGATGAGGCGCGCCCGAGCCCGCAGGCTCCGGTCCGCCGAGGTTAACCTTCCTCCGAAACGACCGAGTAACCGGGGAGGTGGGCATGGCCGAGGTGCGCGCGCCCGCGAGCTCCGGGCGCGAGGACAGGGAACGCGCTGGCTTGATCGACTGCGACGTCCATCCCCATCTGCGGCACGGGCTGCAGGACCTCGAGCCCTACCTGAGCCTTCCGTGGCGGCGCCGGCTGGGGATCGGCGGGGACGCGCCGGCGTCGACGAACCCTTACGCGGACCGAGTGTCGATCCCCCGCAACCTTCTCTACACGAATCCCGCAGGAGTCTTGAGGCGTGACGCGGTCCCCCCCGACGGCTCACTGCCGGCCTCGGATCCCGCCTACGTCGCCTCACACCATCTCGACGCTCACGGGATCGCGCGCGTTGTGCTCATCGGCGGAGAGGTGCTCGGCTTGGGCGCCATGCCGGACCCCGACCTCGCCGCGGCGATCGCAACGGCCTACAACGAGTGGTTGGCCGAGACGTGGCTCGCAGCCGATCCACGCTATCGAGCGGCGCTCGTCGTCGCGCCTCAGGATGCGGACAGGGCGGCCGAGGAGATAAGGAAGGGCGGCGACCGTACGGGATTCGTCGCGGTTCTCCTGCCGCTGACGAACATCTTGATGGGCGATCGTCATTACCATCCCATCTACGAGGCCGCATCCGAGGTCGGATTCCCCATCACCGTGCACCCCAACTCGGCGGAGGGCATATTCGCCACCGGTCCCAACCTTGCGGGTGGTCCTCCCACCTACTACGTGGAGTGGCACACGGGACTCAGCCAGGTCTTCCACGCCAACGTGACGAGCCTTGTCTGCCATGGCGTCTTCGAACGGTTCCCCGCGCTCAAGGTGGCCGTCACTGAAGGGGGCATCGCGTGGCTGCCCGATGTGCTGTGGCGGCTCGACAAGAACGTGAAGGGACTGCGCGACGAGGTCCCCTGGATCCGGCGCCTTCCCAGCGAGTACGTCTTCGAGCACGTGCGGTTCACCACCCAGCCGTTCGTCGAGCCCCGTCGCCGCGAGCATCTTCATGCCCTGTGCGACATCGTGCAGGCCGACAGAACGCTCATGTTCAGCTCGGACTACCCCCACTGGGACTTCGACGACCCGGCGAGAGCCCTGACGTGGCTCCCGGAAAGCCTGCGCGAGAGGGTGCGCTCGGACAACGCACGAGAGCTGTACGGCGACCGCCTGTAGCGAATCGCGAGCTCAGGGCAGCAACGCAGCGATCATGGCGTCGGCGATCCACCGGCCGTAGCGGGCATTCGTCCACCCTCGCCTGAGCACGAGCAGCTCGTAGAGCTCCACGGAGTTGAGGGTCCACAGGACATCCCTCGCCTCCTCGAACGAGACGCCGTCCCGAAGGTGGTCTTCCTGCGCCAGATCCCGTGCGAAGTGCGTCATCCCCTCGAGCCGCTCGGCCAGCATCTGGTCCCACACCGAAGCCGCTTCGACGTCGGACGCGGCCGCATCGCGCACAAGGAGTTGTACGGCGGCGGCGCGCGGGCCCGCTCGAGCCAGGTGCTCACCGTAGATCGACAGCTTGCGTCGAGGATCCGGCTCCGCCTTGATGCGCCGGACCATGTCGCGTTGCAACATCGGAACGGGGTCGTCGTCACCGACGATCGCGACGTCGAAGACGGCCTTGAGCAACCCGGCCTTGTTCCGGAACGCCTTGTACACGGTCTCGACCGAGACCCCGGCGCCGGCGGCGACGGCCGCCACCGACGTCGCCGCGTGGGAGGATCAGGTGCCGTACGCCTTCTTCTACGACGTCCCCGGCGACGAGCGCATCTATCGGCGGGTCAGGAGCGAGATCGGCGAGGATCGCCCGGAGGGCCTCCTGCTCCACCTCGTCGTGAAGCGGGCCGATGGGCTGCGCCACATCAACGTGTGGCAGACGCAACAACAGTGGGAGCGCTACCAACGGGAGCGCGTCCTCCCCGCGGTCGACAGGGTTTTGGCGAGAAACGGGATCGCGCCGCCGCCGCCCCCCGCGACCGAGGAGATGGACCTCGTCGACATCGCCGGAAGCACAGCCTGGCCGGCGGAGCACGACGTCGGCTGACGCCTCTCCGAGGGCGTGTCTCGGGGCGCGTCCCGACGCATCTCGGGCTCACGGCCTAGATTGAAACGACGTGAAGCTCGAGGTGACGCGTGAGGCAGTGCTATCCCACCGGTTGGGCGTCCAGGATCTAGCCCAACCTGTGTGGGCGGCCGTCGACTGCCGGGTGTTGAGTCTAGGCGTCCAGAACACTCCGGCCACCTCGGGCCTGATCGCGCTCAGCGCGCGCACGAGCCAGCCCGCACGGGCCCTTACGGAGTTGCTTGATGTGGGAGGTCCCCTTGCCGTCGTCATGGCGATGCGCGGGGCGCCTCACCTCGTGACACGTTCGGAGTTGCCACTGCTGACCGCCGCTCTGTGTCCGGTCACCGAGCAGGGGGCGGCCGAGGTCGCCGAAGTCGCACGAGCGATGCGAGAGAGCTCTGGGGGCGAACGGATCTCGCGACCCGCGTTGAGCAAGGCGATCAACGATCGGGTCCCCGATTCGCTCCGGGACTGGTGCGAGAGGTGCAGGTCTCGGCACGTGCGCGAGGGACTGTTCAGGCAGGCGACGCTCCAAGCCGGACTCGAACTGGATACCGCGGCGGCCTCCCCGACCGTCTTCCTGCCTTCCGACGTGGAGCTCGCCCCCAGCCCGGACCGGGACCAGGCACGCGTCGAACTCGCCCGCCGATACATCCATCTCACCGGAGCGGTCAGGTCCGACGACCTCGCGGCCTGGTTCGGCTGCAAGGTCGCCGAGGTGAGGGAGACGTGGAGCATGCTTACTGAGGAGATGACGCCCTGCGACGTCGCCGGAAAGAGGCGCTGGATGCTGACTTCGGACGCAGGCTCTCTCTCGAACGCTCCGGGAATGGCCAGGACGACGTTGCTTCCGCCTTACGACCCGTACCTGCTGGGGGATCGCTCACTCGTGGTTCCGGAGCGCGAGGACCAGCGCCGGCTGTGGCGAGCGCAGGCCAGTCCCGGAGCGATCCTCGTCAACGGCGAGATCGCCGGCACCTGGCGGCACGGCATCAAGAGACACCAGCTTCAAGTGACTCTGACTCCGTTCCGGGCCTTCGACACCGCGGTGACGCACGACCTCGAACCCGCGGCCAACGAGATCGCGGCGCTGAGAAACGCTCGTGAGGTGAACATCACCCTGGAGGAGTGAACGGCGAGACCGGCTGGCCGCTTGTGGTCCCGCTCGCCCGCGGCCAACTATCTCGTGCATGTTTGCTCGTGAATGGCCCCCGACCCGATGCCTGCTACACTGACCCGGTTCGAGAACGAGAGTGCGGTTCGGCCGATGCCTTCCTTACCCCGTTCATGAGTGCGCAAGGGAGGTGTTAATGGCAACCGGAACAGTCAAGTGGTTCAACGACGCGAAGGGCTACGGATTCATTACGCCCGATGACGGCGAGAAGGATGTCTTCGTCCACCACAGCAGCATCGAGGGCTTTGGCTTCAAAAGCCTGTCGGAGGGTGCGAAGGTGGAGTTCGAGCAGCGCTCGGGCGCGAAGGGTCCCGAGGCGAG
>DATADD010000200.1:0-9379 GCA_036258675.1 Actinomycetota bacterium
TGAGGTCCTTCAGGTCCGGCGCGCCGGGAAGGATGCGGCGCGCCGCGATCCCGAGCGTCCCCCTCTGACGGTGGATGTTGACCCGGAAGCGGCTCACGGAGGGCAGGGAGTACGCGAAGTCGACCTCGCCCTGGTCGGTGAGGATCGCCGTCTCCTTGTCGCCCAGCATCGCGTGCGCCATGTCGCTGCACTCCTCGGGTCCCATGACGTGGTACTCGACCGGCTGCAGGTGCCCGCTGACGCGCACCGTGGGGGGGCTGCCCACCTTCACGTGGAGGTCCGACGCCTTGACTTCGACGGAGAAGCGGAGCAGGTCGTCGATCGTGACGGCGCCTTCCGGGGCCCGCGGAAGCGGCGGGAGGGCGGCCTCGGCCGCGGGTGCTCCGGCGGCCTCCGCGGCGTCCGCGGGCGGCGCCCCCGGCACGGCTCGTCCCTGCTCCATCGCGGCCACGCCCCTCCATCGGCCGGGGGCGAGAGCGGGTTGAGCCCCTCCGGCATGCGCCGGAGAAGTGTCCTCCTGTGCCGGCTGGCTATTTCTGGATGATCTAAACGACCTCGGAGCGGTCCTTGCCCGGCCCGGCCGCCGGTGCTAACGATGGGTCCAAGCGGTCTTTGTGAAGGAGGTCCTCGTGTCCCGTCGCCTCTCGCTCCTCTGCGCCGTCGGTCTCGCCGCCGGCACGCTCTCCTTGGCGGGCCTCGCGTCCGCGCACCCGGTCGATGCCGTCAAGGCGGGCACGCGCGTCGGGCCCATCCGCTTCGGCGTCACAACGCTGAAGGAGTCCAAGGCGCACTTCGGCGACCCCACGAGCAGGCAGCGGGTGCGGCTGGGCTGCATCCGAGCGGTCCGGGTTCGTTGGGGCAACAAGCTGCAGGTCATGTACACGACGGATACGCCGCGCCTCGCGATCGAGGCCACGGTGCGCCAGCGCACGATCCAGAGCGCGATCAGCGGCGCCCTCACCTTCCACACCCGCAAGGGTCTCAGGGTGGGGGACCGAGGGGCGCGCCTGCGGCGGCTCTATCCCAACGCCAACACCGAGAAGCACGGGCGCCACTGGGATCACTTCCTCGTGTCGAGCGCGCGCTACGGCCGGCTCGTGGCGATCACGAAGAGCCGCCGCGGCCCCGTGGCGGCGCTGTTCAGCGGGCCGTACGAGAACTGCTGAGCGCGGCGCGCGCCGGGCGCGCGCGGTTCGTGGGCATCCCGCTCGATCTCCGAACGCAACGCGCCGTGCATCGGGAGCGGAGCGCCACTGTGCTTGACTGGGGACATGGAGGGTTACGGGCCCGCGACCTACGGCGACCGGATCGCCGACCTCTACGACAGCCTCTACGGCGAGGCGTTCGACGTCGATGCGACCGTCGAGACGCTCGCGGACCTCGCCCGCGGCGGGCGCGTCCTCGAGCTCGCCATCGGGACCGGACGCATCGCGCTGCCGTTGCGGGCGCGCGGCGTCGAGGTGAGCGGGATCGACGCCTCCGAGGCGATGATCGAGCGCATGAGGGCCAAGCCGGGCGGGACCGACGTGCCCGTCTCCTTCGGGGACTTCGCCGACGTCGGGGTCGAGGGCCCGTTCGACCTCGTCTACATCGTGTTCAACACTCTGTTCGCGCTCACGTCGCAGGACGACCAGGTGCGCTGCTTCCGCAACGTCGCGGCGCGCCTCTCGCCCGAGGGGATGTTCGTCGTGGAGGCGTTCGTCCCCGACGTCACCCGCTTCGATCGCGACCAGCGGGTGCACGTTGCCGATCTCGGCATCGACCACGTGATGCTCGACGTCAGCCGGCACGACGCCGCGGCCCAGATAGTCGACAGCCAGCACGTGATGATCCGGCCCGAGGGAACGCGGCTCGTGCCCGTGCACATCCGCTACGCGTGGCCCTCGGAGCTCGATCTCATGGCGCGGCTCGCCGGCCTCGAACTGCGCCACCGCTGGGCGGGATGGCGCCGGGAGGCGTTCACCGCCGCCAGCGGGGGGCATGTCTCGGTGTACGGGCGGGCGACGTGAGCGCGGAGGCGGGATAGGCTCGTTCTCCGGAGCGCAGCGCAGCGCGGGCGAGGGCGGCGGCAGGGTTAGCGGTGCCCGGCTTCCCTGCCGTCCTCGCTGGACGCCGTCGAGGAGGCTTCCGTGTGGCTCTTCCCCGTGGGTGCGGCCGCGGTCAGTGGTGCGTTCACGATCATGCTGCTCGCCCGCTTCGGGCGCGCGCGCCGTCCCCACGTGCTCGCGTGGGCGATCGCGCTCGCGATGTTCGCCGCGGCATCGTCGGCGGCGGCGATCGGGATCCTCGCGGGATGGACCCCGGCGTGGTTCCGCGTCTACTACCTCTTCGGAGCCATCGCCAACGTCCCGGTACTTGCGTCGGGAACGATCTACCTTCTCGGCCCGCGCGCGATCGCGCACGGCGCCGCGGTCCTGGTCGGGATCGCGTGCGCGCTCGCGGCGGTGGGGGTGGGCGTCGCCGACGTCGACCGCGCCGGGCTGCGGACGGACGGCATCCCGCGCGGGAGCGAGGTCGTGTCGCCCGCGGTGCGGACCACGGCGCGCGTCTACTCCTTCGCGGGGTTCTTCGTCGTCGCCGGAGGTGCGGCGTGGTCCGCGGCGCGCCAGATGCGCTCCCGCCAGCAGCACCTGCGCAAGCTCGCCCTCGCCAACGGGCTCATCGCCGCCGGCACCGTGGTGGTGGCGCTCGGCAGCGGGTTCGCCTTCTACGGCCGCGGTCTGCCGTTCGCGGTCGGCTTGTTCGTGGGGGTCTGCCTCATGTTCTGGGGCTTCCTCCACGCCCGCCCCCCGGCGTCGGCCCCGGGCTGATGCTCGAGGAGGGCTGGTACCTGATGTCGGCGGCGGAGGTCGAGGCGGAGCTGGCGCGCCTGCGCGACCCGTCCCGCCCCGCCACGGGGGCGCGCCGCCTCTCCTCACAGGACGCGCTCGCGCGGCGCGACGCCGGCAACGTCCCCGACGGGGAGGGACGCTCCCTCAGGCTCGTGCTGCACAACGACCGGCCGGGCGTCCCCGGGGCCGTCGAGGCGCGCCGGCTGCGGTTCGAGCCCGACTACCACGACGCTCCCCGGTGGCGGCGGCACGGCTCCGTGCCCGTCACCGTCGTCCCCCTGGCGGTGGGGCCTCGCCGCTCGTCCCCCGCCCCCGAGTCGTGGCTCGACGACCCCGCGCTCGCGGCGCTCGAGTCCGAGTGGCGCGCCACCGGGGCGGTCGCCGGTCTCGCGGTCCCGCCGGACCTGCGCGGGTTCGTGTTCAAGACCGTGCTGGCGCTGCGCGCGGGGGGCGTGGAGGTATCGCCTGCGACGGTGTCGGACTCGATCGCCCGATGGGTCCCGCCCCACGTCGCGGAGGAGATCCGGGCCGCGCTTACCCGCGCCAACGCATCGTGAGAACCTAGAGTCGCTGACAAGGGAAGGAGAACGGATGAGTACGCACAGGTCGCTGCACGAACGCCATCGAGCGGTGATGCCGTCGTGGCTCGCCCTCTACTACGAGCAGCCGATCGCACTGGTCCGGGGCGACGGGCGGCGGGTATGGGATGCCGAGGGCAACGAGTACCTCGACTTCTTCGGCGGCATCCTCACGACGATCTCCGGCCACAACGTCCCCGAGATCGTCGACGCGATCAGGGAGCAGGCGTCGAAGATGCTGCACTCGTCGACCCTGTACCTGATCGAGCCTGCGATCGAGCTCGCGGAGCAGATCGCGCGTCTGTCGCCGATCGACGACGCCAAGGTGTTCTTCGTGTCGTCGGGCTCGGAGGCCAACGACACGGCGCTCATGCTGGCTACGACGCATCGTCGCTCGAACCAGATCCTCGCCCTGCGCAACAGCTACCACGGGCGCTCCTTCTCCGCGGTGGCGATCACGGGCATCCGGGGGTGGTCCGCCTCGAGCCTCTCGCCGGTCAACGTCTCCTACGTCAACGGGGCATATCGCTATCGCAACCAGCTGTCGCACCTGTCGGACCGCGACTACATCAAGGCGTGGACCGACGACCTGCGCGAGGTGATCGAGACGACGACCACGGGCGACGTCGCCTGCCTGATCGCGGAGCCGATCCAGGGCGTCGGCGGTTTCGCCGTGCCTCCCGACGGGCTCTTCGGGGCGATGAAGGAGGTCCTCGACGAGTACGGGATCCTGTTCGTCTCCGACGAGGTCCAGACCGGATGGGGCCGCACGGGAGAGCACTTCTGGGGGATCGACGCCCACGGCGTCGAGCCGGACATCATGACGTTCGCCAAGGGGATCGGCAACGGGCTCGCGATGGGCGGTGTCATCGCGCGGCCCGAGATCATGGACTCCATCAACGCCAACTCGATCTCGACGTTCGGGGGCAATCACCTCGCGGCCGCGGGCGCGCTCGCGAACCTGCGCCACCTGCTGGACAACGATCTCCAGGGGAACTGCCTCAAGGTGGGCGAGCACCTCATGTCGCGCCTGCGGGAGCTGCGCGACTCGCATCCCTACGTCGGCGACGTGCGCGGCAAGGGCCTCATGATCGGCATCGAGCTCGTCGATCCCGATACCGGCAAGCCCGACCCCAAGGCCGCGGCGCGCGTGCTCGAGGAGTGCCGCGAGAACGGCCTGCTCATCGGCAAGGGGGGCCACTACGCGAACGTGGTCCGCTTCGCGCCCCCTCTGTCGGTAACGCTGGAGGAGGCCGACGAGGCGCTCGACATCTTCTGTGGGGCGGTGGCGCGTGCCGGGGAGAGCGGCTGATGGAGGTGATCGACCACCTCATCGGCGGGGCCTCCCCGGGCCTCGGGTCCGACCGCATGGGCGAGGTCTACGACCCCGCCACCGGCGAGGTCACCAAGCGCGTCGCGTTCGCCTCGCCCGAGGTCGTCGACCGGGCGGTGCGCGCCGCGACGGAGGCGTTCGAGGAGTGGCGCCACGTGTCGTTGTCCAAGCGGGCGCGCATCCTGTTCGCGTTCCGAGAGCTCGTCGAAAGCCACAAGGACGAGCTCGCGCGCATCATCACCTCCGAGCACGGGAAGGTCATCTCGGATGCCGAGGGCGAGGTGAGCCGGGGCCAGGAAGTCGTCGAGTTCTCCTGCGGGATCCCGCACCTGCTCAAAGGGGAGTACTCCGAGAACGTCTCGTCCAAGGTCGACTCCTACTCGATCCGCCAGCCGGTCGGCGTCGTCGCCGGGATCACGCCGTTCAACTTCCCCGCGATGGTGCCCATGTGGATGTTCCCCGTCGCGATCGCGTGCGGCAATGCCTTCGTGCTCAAGCCCTCCGAGAAGGACCCGTCCGCGGCGATGTTCATGGGCGAGCTGTGGCGCGAAGCGGGCCTCCCCGACGGCGTCTACAACGTCGTGCACGGCGACAAGGTTGCGGTCGACGGGCTCCTGCACCACCCCGGTGTGGCCGCGATCAGCTCCGTCGGGTCGACCCCGGTGGCCCGCTACATCTACGAGAACGCCGCCGCGCGCGGCAAGCGCGTGCAAGCCCTCGGCGGGGCGAAGAACCACATGATCGTGCTCCCCGACGCCGACATGGATCTGGCGGCGGACGCTGCCGTGGGGGCCGGCTACGGCTCGTCCGGGCAGCGCTGCATGGCGATCTCCGCCGTCGTCGCGGTGGGCGACGCGGGGGACGCGCTGCTCGAGCGGATGCGGGCGCGCATCGAGAGCCTCGAGGTGGGGCCGGGCACGAGCCCCCGCGCCGAGATGGGCCCTCTCGTCACGGGGCAGCACCGCGACAAGGTCCTGTCCTACGTCGAGGCGGGCGTGCGCGAGGGCGCCGAGCTCGCGATCGACGGGCGGGACGTAAGCGTCGAGGGGCACGAGGGCGGCTTCTTCCTCGGCCCGTGCCTGTTCGATCGCGTCACCCCGGAGATGTCCGTCTATCGGGACGAGATCTTCGGGCCGGTTCTCGTGATGCTGCGGGCGTCGAGCTATCCCGAGGCGATCTCGCTCGTCAACGCCAACCCGTTCGGCAACGGGACCGCGGTGTTCACCAACGACGGAGGGGCGGCGCGCAAGTTCGTGCACGAGGTCGAGGTCGGGATGGTGGGGATCAACGTCCCCATCCCGGTGCCGATGGCGTTCTACTCCTTCGGGGGCTGGAAGCAGTCCCTGTTCGGCGACTCCCACGTCCACGGCACCGAGGGTGTGCGCTTCTACACGCGCGCGAAGGTGGTCACGAGCCGGTGGCCCGACCCCGAGTCGCGCGGCGTGAACCTGGGCTTCCCGCGCAACGAGTGAGCGGCGCTCCGGGGTTCAGGCGCCCTCCGGAAGGAACCGCTCGGCGCCCTCGAGGACGGGAGAGCAGCGCACGAATGCAGGCGCGCGGGGGAACTCGCTGAAGCCGAAGCGCGCGGGCGGCTCGAGGGGGCCGACGGGCCCGAGGTCGGCGCCGTCCAGGCGCGCCGCGCCGCGCACGACGGGCCGGTAGGAGTCGATCCGGTACCACTCCCTTACCCCGGACGGGGCGCGTCCGTAGGCCCTCACGCCCGCGGCGCCGCGGAGCACGAGGCCGCCCACGAGCGGGCGCAGGAGGGCGTCCTCGACCCGGACCCACGTCGTGGAGCGCCGCAGGAAGCGGGGACGCAGCGCGAACAGACGGCGCGCCGGGCCCGCGCCGAGGTCGAGCTCGAGCGGTCCCGCTCTCAGCGCCAGGCTCGTCTCGGAGTGGTGGACCTCGAAGGGCGTGACCGCGACCGCGTCGAAGTCGTAGACGCCCCCGACGAAGGCGGCGACCGGCTCCGAGGGGGCGAGCAGGGTGCGGGCCCCGTCCCGGCCCGCCCACATGACGTCGGCCATGGCGCCGAGGGGCCCCTCGTCCCAGAGGCCGACCACGAAGCGGTCCCCGCTGGCGAAGCCGGCGGCCGCGATCGTGCCCTCGAGGATGATCCGGGCCCTACGCCCCATCGAACACATGTTCTATGATGTGCGGATGGGAGAGCCGGGAGCGCGCGGCGAGAGGCTGTTCGAGCTGCGCCGGCGCACCTTCGACACGCCCCACTTCCGCGGCATCGAGTTCATCGAGGTCGAGGCCAAGTCGATCATCAACCACGTCCCGGGCAGCTACCTGCCGTTCAACTGGACGATCAACCCCTACAGGGGGTGCAGTCACGCGTGCGTCTACTGCATGGCCGGAGACACGCCGATCCTCATGGCCGACGGACGGACGAAGGCGCTCGCCGAACTCGAGGTCGGGGACGCGATCTACGGCACGGAGCAGCGCGGCGTCGACAGGCGGTACGTGCGGACAGAGGTTCGTGCCCACTGGCGCACGATCAAGCCCGCGTTCCGGGTGACGCTCGACGACGGGACGGAGCTCGTCGCGAGCGGAGATCATCGCTTCCTCACCGACCGCGGATGGAAGCACGTCGTCGGGACCGAGCAGGGCTCCTCTCGCCGGCCGCACCTGACACCGAACACCCGGCTCGGAGGCACGGGGCAGTTCGCGGCTTCGCCCGTGCACGATGCCGACTACCGGCGCGGGTATCTCTGCTCTGTCGCCGACCTCCATCGCTTCCGCTCGGCGCCTGCGGACATCGAGGGTCTGCGCCGCGCCCAAGAGTTCCTTCTCGAGCGAGTCATCGAAACGCAGGAGCTTCCCTCTGCAGTGGCCTCCGGACAGCGAAGCGGGATGGTCGCCATGGGGACCTCGGCGCGCCCGGGCGTCGCATCCATCCGCGACCTCGTGCGTTGGCCCACGCGTCCGTCGATCGGGTGGTGCAAGGGTTTCCTTGCCGGCATCTTCGACGCGCAGGGAAGCTACGAGGGGGGCATCCTGCGCATCGCCGGCACGGACGATGAGATCATCCACCGGGCGGCCGGCTGTCTGCGCCGGCTCGGTTTTCCCTTCCGAGAAGAGGCTCCACGCCCCAACGGGCGCCGCTGCGTTCGGGTCGTCGGCGGTCTTCGTCAGCACCTCCGCTTCTTCCACGCCGTGGACCCCGCGATCACTCGGAAAAGGCAGCCGGAGGGCATCGCCGTCGAGTCCCGCGGACCGAGGGTGATCTCCGTCGAGGCGCTGGGCGTGACGCTGCCGATGTACGACATCACTACGGGGACCGGCGACTTCATCGCGAACGGAGTCGTCAGCCATAACTGCTTCGCTCGTGTGACGCACACCTACATGGACCTCGATGCCGGGCGCGACTTCGAAACGAAGATCTTCGTCAAGGTCAACGCGGCCTCGCTGCTGCGCAGGGAGCTGCGCGCGAGCCGGTGGAAGGGCGAGCACATCGCGATGGGGACCGCGACCGACCCCTACCAGCGAGCCGAGGGGCGTTATCGGATCATGCCCGGGATCATCGAGACGCTCGCCGAGGTGCGCAACCCCTTCTCGATCCTCACCAAGGGCACGTTGATCCTGCGCGACCTCGACCTGCTCGCGCGCGCGGCCGCCGCAACCGACGTCTCGACCGCCCTTTCGATCGGCACTCTCGACGAGGACGTGTGGCGCCGGAGCGAGCCGGGCACCCCCCATCCCCGCAAGCGGATCGAGGCGGTCGCCAAGCTCAACGGCGCCGGGATCCCGTGCGGCGTGATGGTCGCGCCCGTGCTCCCGGGCATCTCCGACGGCAGGGAGCAGCTGCGCGAGGTCATCGCCGCCGCCCTTGATGCAGGGGCAACGCACGTCTCCCCCATACTCCTGCACCTGCGTCCCGGCGTGAAAGAGGTCTACCTCGCGTGGCTGCGAGATAACTTCCCCGAGCTCGCGGCGCGCTACGGCGACATGTACGCGCGCTCCGCCTACGCGCCGAAGGCGGACCGGGAGGCGCTGTCTCGGTCGGTGGCCGAGGTCGTGGAGGCGCACGGCGGCCCGCGCCGAGCCCCGCGCCGGCAGCCCCCGCGCTGGCGTTCGCCGCGAGCCGCGGCGTCCGCCGCGCTCGAGAGCCGACAGCTGAAGCTTCTCTAGGCGACCGGCGCGCCGGCGCCGGCCCGCAGGCGCGCGATCCGCTCCTCGACCGGCGGGTGTGTCATGAAGAGTGATTTGAAGCTCACGTTGCGGCCCGTTAGCGGGTTGACGATGTACATCGTGGCGTGTGCAGGGTCGACGTTCATCGGGATCTGCCTCGCCCCCGCGTGCAGCTTCTGCAGGGCGCGGGCGAGCGGCTCGCCGGTGCCGACGAGGGCGGCGCCGCTGCGGTCGGCCTCTAACTCGCGCGAGCGCGATACCGCCATCTGGAGGAAGAACGCGGCCAGGGGAGCGAGGATGGCGAGGGCGAGGAGGCCGAGAGCGTTCCCACCACCCTCGTCGTCGTTGCTGCCGCCCCGAAGAAGGCGCCGAAGGACACGATCCGGGCGATGAACGTGATCCCCATCGCGATCGCCGCCGCGACCGAGCCGATGAGGATGTCGCGATTGCGCACATGGGCGAGCTCGTGGGCGAGGACGCCCCGCAGCTCGTCGGGG
>DATADD010000201.1:0-19488 GCA_036258675.1 Actinomycetota bacterium
TCCGGGAGAGGCTCGATCGGGATCTTGCGATGGGACACCGGCTCGTTGCCGAGAAGATCGAGCGGCTCCCCCACCGTTCGATCGCGATCCTTGATGTGGGAGCGGGACCACTCACCGCCCTCAGCAAGGTCGTCCCGGGCAAGGATCTGAGCATCACGCCCATCGATCCGCTCGCCCCCCGCTACGACCGGCTGTTGGACGAGCTCGGGATCGAGCCTCCGGTCCGAACGATCGCGGGTCATGGCGAACGCCTTACGGACATGTTCGCTCGGGAGAGCTTCGACATCTCGTTCGCTCGGAATGCGCTCGACCACTCGTGGGACCCCATCCTGCACGTCCACTGGCGGGCTTGATTTCGCGGTCTCCCTGGTGTTTGCTTGCCTTGTCAGGGCGGAGGGGCGTTGGGCGAGGGACAAGGGGGCGTGCGATGCCGAAGTTCATGGACGTGCATCGGATGGAGGGCGGGGTATCGGCCTCGGACGTGGCCCAGGCCCACCAGGCCGACGTCGAGACCCAGGACCAGTACGGCGTCAGGTACGAGCGCTACTGGGTCGACGAGAAGGGGGGACGGATCTTCTGCCTCGTCGATGCGCCCGATGCCGACACCGCCGCTCGCGTCCACCGGGAGGCCCACGGACTCGTCGCCGACGAGATCTACGAGGTCCAAGAGGGGTCATGAGGGATCGGGCCTCTCCCCCGGTCCGCGCGTGAAGCCCCGAAGCAACGCTGGATCCGTCTCCATGCCCTAGCCGGGTCGCGCCCCCCAATCAGGCGCCGGGCCCTGCCGGCGCATTTATCGTCGCCTCGTGGACAGCCCGCGACGTGAGCCGTCGGCATCGTGAACGAGCTGTGGGCGCACGAGACGTGGTTCACGGACCATCGCCCCGGCTACTCGTGGGACTTCCTCACCGACCCTGCGAGCCTCCTCTCGATCGGGCTCGCGGTCGCGGTTGCGGTCGTGTGGCGGGCGGCGGCCATGCGCCTGCCGAGGCCGGAGCTCCCCTTCCTCGCGCCGCTCGGCAACCTCGCTCCCTGGATGCCCCGGATCCTCGGCGTGCACGCGGGTGTCTCGCTCCTGTCGCAGGCGGCGTCGGGTTCCTACCTCGCGCCCGCGCTCGAGCTCCCGCCGGGAGCGTTCGGCACCTTTCTCGCGGTCGTCGAGGCCCTCATCGGCATCTGGCTCATCGCGGGATACCGGGTGACGCCCGCGGCGTGGCTCCTCGTGGCGCTGGGGCCGCTCGGCATGTTCGGCTACGGACTCGTCCCCATCCTCGAGCGCGTCGACCTTCTCGGGATCGCGCTCTTCCTCGGGTTCCTGCCACCCGATGACGCGCGCCCCGGCGGCGAGGTCGACGTGCGCCCCGCGCGCCTGGCGCATGCGCTTCTCAGCCTCCGCCTTCTCGTGGGCGGCGCGCTGGTCGTGCTCGCCTTCACCGAGAAGCTCGCCAGACCCGAGCTCGCGCGCGCGTTCCTCGACAACTACCCGGCCTTCAACATCCTTCAGGCGGCCGGCCTCGAGGTCGGTGACGACGCGTTCATCAGAGTGGCGGGAGGAGTCGAGCTCCTCTTCGGCCTCCTCGTCATCTCGGGCGCGTTGCCTCAGGTCGCCGTGATCGTCGCGGGGATCCCGTTCAACGCCACGCTGTTCTTCCTCGGGACGAGCGAGCTCATCGGCCACCTTCCGGTCTATGGAGCCATGCTCGTGCTGCTGGTCTACGGGTCGTCGCGCCTCACCGCTTCTCTCGTGCCGTGGTTCCCCAGGTCGCGAGGGGAGCGGACGCCCGAGCCCGGTCGTCGGCGCGCCCCCGATCGCGTGGGGGCGCCCTAGGTCCGGCGGCAGGGCGTGTTCTGGTCGAAGACGACCAGCCACCTGTCGTCGGCGCTCTCGAGCGCCAGCGTGAGGATGCTGCGTTCGTCGATCGAGTCTTCCTCGCCCGGCCGATCGCGATAGCGCAGCGACATGATGCAGACGGCGAGGTCGGTGCCGACGTGAGTCGAGACGACGCCCGTGTCGATTGTCCACGTGTCGCTCGCGAACCAGTCGCGGTGAAGGTCGAGGAACCGGTCGGCCCCGGTGAGGACGTCGCCGGTCGCGGTCACGAGCGTGAGCCGCGCCGTAGACAGTGTGGCGCGCAGCCGCTCGAGGTCGCGAGCGCGGATCGCGGCCAGGTGCTCCTCCAATGACTCCTCGAATCCACGAGCGACTCGGGCGTCCGCGACCCCAACGGGGTCGATCCGCGTGCCCGCCCCTTGCTGCCCGCTCGCCTCGCCGAACTCCGTACCCTCCGTACCCCGCCCCGGCATCGGCGCAGTGTAGTGGAGCGATGCCGGGTTGCGGCGACCGTCCGGCCGCAACCCGGGGGGGCGCGATAGTGAGCCGTCATGGTTGGCGTGATCGAGACGGAGGCACTGACACGTACCTTTCGGGACCACGTCGCCGTCGACGGACTCGACCTCGCCGTCGAAGAGGGCGAGATCTTCGGTCTCCTGGGGCCGAACGGGGCCGGCAAGACGACGACGATCCGGATGCTCACGACCCTGCTCGCCCCCACGTCGGGGCGCGCGCGTGTGTGCGGCTTCGATGTCTCGGCCCAACCCCAGAAGGTGCGCCGCCGCATCGGCTACGTGATGCAGAGCGTCCCGTGGCAGGTGAACTCCCTGCTGTCCGCGCGCGAGGTGCTCGAGATCGAGTCGTCCCTCCACCACGTCGGGCGCGCCGCCCAGAAGGAGATGGTCGACGAGGCCCTCGAGCTAGTGGGTCTCGGGCAGCACGCCGACCGCTTGATCAAGGGTTTCTCCGGAGGCATGCACAAGCGCCTCGATATCGCCTCCGGCCTCCTGCATCGGCCCCGGCTGCTGGTCCTCGATGAACCCACCCTCGGGCTCGACGTCCAGTCCCGGCACCGGATCTGGGACTACATCAACCAACTGCGGGCGGAGGGGGTGACGATCCTGCTCGCGACGAACTACCTCGACGAGGCGGACCGCCTCTGCAACCGCCTCACGATCGTCGACCATGGACGGACCGTAGTCACCGGCGCGCCGGGCGATCTCAAGCGCGCGGTGGGAGCCGACGTGGTCCAGGTCGCGACCCCGACGCCGGATGTCGTGAGGGCGGCGGTGGAGCGCGAGCCCTGGGTCAGCCGGATCGCGCAGACCGACGCGGAAGAGGTGCACGTCTACGTCGACGACGCCTCCGCGGCGCTGCCGGCGATGATGCGTCTGTCGATCGAGAGAGGTATCTCGCTTCACCGGATCACCTACACCCAGCCCACTCTCGACGACGTCTTCCTCCTCCACACGGGCAGGGAGCTGCGCGAGATGGAGGCGGCGGGCTGATGGCGGACCAGGTCCTGCAGCGAGAGTCCGTCGCCACGAGCGACGACGTTTCCGCGCGCGCCAGGCCGCGCGCGGAATGGATGCAGGAGGTGCTGGGCCTCTTCCGTCGCTGGTATCTGCAGCTGATCCGCGACCGGCTCAACCTGGTCTTCAGCCTCACCCAGCCGGCGATCTGGCTCGCGTTCTTCGGGTCCGCCGTCGGTCGCGCGATCGACCCGGACGTCATCGGCACCTCCGATTATCTCGGGTTCATGCTTGCAGGGGTAGTGGCCTTCACGGTCGTCACCAACGCGATGAGCGGAGCGATGCCCTTGCTGTGGGACAAGGAGGTGGGCTACCTCGACAAGCTGCTCGCGATGCCGATCGCCCGCAGCTCTCTCATCGTGAGCCGCTTCCTGTTCCAGTTCGCACTCGGGACGGCGCAGGTCGTTCTCGTCTTCTTCGTCGCGCTCGCGGTCGGCGTCGAGATCGCCGCGGGGCCGCTTGGAGCGATCTCGGTGCTCGCTCTCGCCGGGCTCCTCAGCATGTGCTTCACGGCCTTGTTCATGGCTCTCGCGTACCGAGTGCCCACGCACGGCACCTTCTTCGCGATCGCAGGCTTCCTCACGCTCCCGCTCGTGTTCCTCAGCAACGCCTTCGTGCCCGTGGACGCGATGCCGGGATGGATGCAGGTGATCGCCCGCCTCAACCCCCTCACATACGCGATCGAGGCCATGCGAACTCTCGTCCTCGAAGGCTGGACCGCCGAGGTCCCTCGCGCTCTCGGCGTGCTGGCGGTCTTCGCGATCGCCTCGCTCGGCATCGCCACTCTCGAGTTCGTCCGCCACACGGGAGAGCGCACCTAGCGAGGGTCTCCCGGGGCGCGCCGGCGCCTACCTGCCGAGGACGTCGGCCGAGGTCCGCCGGAGCGGTCGGGGTGGGGATCGGGCCGCGGCTCGAGCCATCGCTCGATCGCGTGCCGTGCGAGTCGCATCGCCGCGTATGTCACCCCGACGACGGCGACGATGAGGACGGCGACCATGGGCGGGGGCGCCTCGACGGCGAAGAACCGGTTGAGCCACGGGACGACGAGCACTGCGGCGAACGACGCCGCCATCGCTCCGATGAGCGGCCCCCGCCACCGCGTCAGTCCCCTGGTCAGGTCGGCGAGGACGAGCAGACCGAGGGACAGCAGCACGATGGTGGCGGCGGTTCGACCCTCGTTGAGCGCGACGTCGTCTCGGACACGAGCGACGTAGTAGGCGGTGAACGTGGCCGCGGCCGCCAAGAGGCCGGTCGGGACCGCGAAGCGCAGCACGCGGTCGACGAAGCCAGAGCGAGCCCGGTCGGCGTTGGGAACGAACGCGAGCAAGAACGCGGGGATCCCTATCGAGAGGCTGCTGACGAGTGTGAGGTGGCGGGGGAGGAACGGGAACGGAAGCGACGCGGCGCCGATCGCGAGAGCAAGCGCCATCGAGTAGAACGTCTTCGTCAGAAACAGGTTCGCGACCCGCTCGATGTTGTTGATGACGCGGCGACCCTCGGCGACCGCCACCGGCAGGGCGGCGAACGAGTTGTCGAGCAGCACGAGCTTGGCCGCGCCCCGCGACGCCGGGCTCCCCGATCCCATCGCGATGCCGATGTCCGCGTCCTTGAGGGCGAGCACGTCGTTGACCCCGTCCCCCGTCATCGCCACGACGTGTCCGCGTCGCTGCAGGGCGCGTACCATGTCGCGCTTCTGGTGGGGTGTGACGCGACCGAACACGGCGTGGGACTCCAGGCCCTCCGGCTGCTCGCCGAGCCGCCGCGCATCGAGGGCTCGGTCGGCATCGGGCACGCCCGCAAGGGCCGCGATCGCGCTCACGGTTCGAGGGTGGTCTCCCGAGATGATCTTGACGGCCACTCCCTGCTCGATGAAGTAGCGGATCGTCTCGGTCGCGTCGGGACGGAGCACGTCTGCGAGGACGACCAGGGCGCGAGGCTCGAGGCCTCGCGGCAGCTCGCCCGATTCCGGTGAGGGCTCGTTGGAGCAAGCGAGCAGAAGGACGCGCCGGCCGGACGCGGCCTGCTCCTCGACCCGGCGTCGTATCGATGACGAGGCCGGGCCGTTCCCATCGTCCAGCAGGACGTCCGGCGCGCCGAGCACCCACGTGCCCCTGCGCTCGAAGGTCGCACCGCTCCACTTGCGGGTCGAGGAGAACGGAGTGACCGCGGAGGCGCGCCATCCCTCGACCTTGGGCGACGCCTCTCTGACGGCCAGCAGGGTCGCGTTCGGATCGGGGTCGAGCCTGCTCAGCGCGCCGAGCACCGCACGCTCGTCCGACTCTTGTGCGAGGAGCTCGATCGTCTCGACGGCGATCTCGCCCGACGTCAACGTCCCCGTCTTGTCGAGGCAGACCGTGTCGACACGAGCCAGGGTCTCGACCGCGGGGAGCTCCTGCACCAACGTCTTCCTGCGCGCGAGTCGCAGCGCCCCCACGGCGAGGGCGACGCTGGTGAGGAGCACGAGACCCTCGGGCACCATCGCCACGACCCCGGCGACCGTGCTTCGCACCGCCACCCGCACGTTCGCCTGGGAGGAGATCTGACTGTAGAAGAGAAGGGCGGCGGTGGGCAGCATCGCCCAAGCCACCAAGCGGATGATCCGATCGAGCCCCGAGCGCAGCTCCGAGTGAGCGAGCTTGAACCGGCGAGCCTCCTCGGCAAGCGAGCGGGCGTATGCCTTCTTCCCCACCCGGCGAGCGCGCATGCGGCCGCGGCCGGCGGCTACGAAGCTGCCGGAGAGCACTGCGTCGCCCTCGTTCTTCTCCACCGCCTCGGATTCCCCCGTTAGCAGAGACTCGTCCACCTCGAGCCCGTCCGCATCCACGACCTCGCCATCGACGACGACTTGGTCCCCGGGGCGCAGCTCCAGCAGGTCGTCCATGACGACGTCTTCGACCGCGACCTCCCGCACGGTCCCGTCCCGCACGACCCGGGCCCTGGGCGCGTTGATGACCGTGAGACGGTCGAGCGTTCGCTTGGCGCGCAGCTCCTGCACGAGACCGGTCAGGCTGTTGGCGATCAACACGAGCCCGAACAACGCATCCTGGATGGGGCCGACGACGAGGATGACCGCGAGGAGGCCGCCGAGAAGCGCGTTGAAGGGAGTGAGGACGTTGGCGCGCAGGATCTGCGCCACGGTGTGCGAGGGCGGCTCGGAGACGTCGTTCACTTCGCCTCGAGCCCGTCGCTGCTCCACGTCGGCAGCCGAGAGGCCCTCGAGCCTCCCTATGGAGCTCAACGGAGCCGTCGCCCCGGACGCCTCGACGCGCTCGTACGGAGGCATCGGGACTTTCTAACAGGCCTCCTCGGGCGACAGCGGCCCTCGCCGGTGGCACCCTGAAGCCCATGTGCTCCGAACGCGCGAGGGCGGTGAGCTGAGGCCGCGCTCAGCGCGGGGCGGCCCTCGGGCGACGAACGCGCTCAAGGCGACCCTCTCCATTGCGATCATCGCCATCGTCTTTGCGGTCGTCCTGCCGCGCGTCGTCGACCTCGGCGACGTGTGGCGGGTCCTCACCCAGATGACCTGGCTCGAAGCGACGACGCTGGCGATGGCGGCGGCGTGGAACCTCGTCACCTACTGGCTTCTGATGATGGCGGCGCTGCCCGGTCTCGGTCTCGCGCGGGCGATGGTTGCGACGGAGACCTCGACCGCGATCGCGAACATGGTCCCCGGAGGTCCCGCGCTCGGGATGGGGGCGACCTATTCGATGTACGCCTCGTGGGGATTTCCCCGCCCCGCGGTCGCGCTCGCGATAACGGTGTCGGGCTCGGCCGACCTCCTCGCCAAGCTGGTGATGCCCGCCGCGGCGCTGCTGTTCATCGCGTTGGCAGGAGACACCTCTCCCGGGCTCGTGGCGGCCGCGGTCGCGGGGCTCGTTCTTCTCTCGGCCCTGGGCATGCTCGTCTGGATGACCCTGCACAGCGATGCGACGGCCCGGCGCGCCGGGCGGATCCTGGCCGGGGCCGCGGCCCCGCTGCTGCGGCGGCGCGGCAAGCCGCCACCCCGGTGGGAGGAAGCCCTCGTCACGTTCCGTCGCGAGGCGATCGCGCTCCTCGCGGCCCGCAGGTGGCACTTGCTCGCGGCGAGCCTGATCAGCCATATCTCGTTGTTCTTCGTCTTGCTCCTCGCTCTCCGTCACGTCGGCGTGTCCCAGGAGCAGGTGGGATGGGAGGAGGCTCTGGCCGCGTTCGCTTTCGTGAGGTTCCTGTCCGCCTTCCCGCTCACGCCCGGAGGGCTCGGCATCATCGAGCTCGGCCTCACCGCGGCCCTCGCCTACGCCGGAGGTCCTCGGGTGGAGGTCGTCGCGGCCGTGCTCGTCTTTCGAGCGTTGACGTATCTCGTTCAGATACCGTTCGGTGCCATCACGTACGCCTACTGGCAGCACAGCAGACGATGGCAGCGGGCCCCCTCTGTCGAGGGAGGAGAGCCTCGCGTTGGTTGACCATCGTCCGGCCCGACAACCCGTCCCGACCTCGCCCAGCGGGGAGACGGCTGACGGCCCGCGCCGTCTCCTTCTGCCGCGGCGGCGAAGCGACCTCGTGGCTCTGCTGGTGTCCGCCGCGATCCTGGGGGTGAGCGCGCTTCCGATCGACGAGCGCCACGTGAGCCCACTCGAGATCAGCATCTTCGAGGCCGTGAACGGGCTCCCCGACGCCCTGTACTGGGTTACTTGGGCCCTCATGCAGTTCGGGAACCTCGTGGCGGTGCCCGTGTCGGCGGCCGCGGCCCTCGCGGCGCGCCGGGTGCGGCTTGCCGTCGACCTTCTTCTGTCCGGGGTCGCCGCGTGGCTGCTGGCCAAAGTGGTCAAGGACACCGTCTTCCGGCCGCGGCCCGGCAGACTGCTCGACAGCACGATCCTGCGCGATGCGCCAGCGGGCGGACACGGGTTCGTCGCAGGCCATGCCGCGACGGCGTTCGCCCTCGCGGTCGCGGCGTGGCCCTACCTACCGAAGACGGCGAGGCGCGCGGTGATCGGGCTGGCGGTCGTGGTCTGCTGGGGCAGGATCTACGTCGGTGCGCACCTTCCGCTCGACGTCGTGGGCGGGGCCGCGCTCGGAACGATGTGCGCCTCGGCCGTACACCTCCTGCTCGGGGCTCCGGCCGCGGAGCGGGGCAGACGCTAGATGGCTCTCCGGTAGCGGGCCACGGCCAACGGCGCGAACACCAACACGATCCCGATGGACCAGGCCAGCGACTGCAGGACGTAGGAGGTCGTGGGACCGCCCAGGACGAGGGCTCTTATCGCCGACGCGGTCACCGACACCGGCTGGTGCTCTGCGAAGGCCTGCAGCCACCCCGGCATGGTGGAGACGGGCACGAAGGCCGAGGAAGCGAACACGAGCGGCGCCATGACCGGGAACGAAGCCGCCTGGGCGGTTTCGGGATCGGCGACGGCGAGTCCGACGGTGGCGAAGATCCATGCGAACGCGTACCCGAACAGCAGCACGAGGGCTAGCCCCCCCAGGAGCGCGAGGCCGTTCGTGTGGATGCGGAACCCGACGAGGTAGCCCACGATCGTCATGAGCGTCACCACGAAGATGTTGCGCACGAGGTCGGCCAAGGTCCTGCCGGCGAGCACCGCAGACCGCGACATCGGGAGCGATTGGAAGCGCTCGAGCAGGCCGCTCTTCAGATCGGTGGCGAGCCCGACGGCTGCGGCGAGCGAGCCGAACACCACCGTTTGGACGAAGATGCCGGGCATGAGGAAGTCGACGTAGTTCCCCGAGGGAACGTTGATCGCCCCCCCGAACACGTAGCGGAACATGATCACGAAGATGACCGGTTGGATCGTAGAGAAGACGAGGAGCTGAGGGATGCGGCGGTAGGCGATGAGGTTGCGGCCCGCGACGGCCCACGCGTCTCGCCACGCCCATCCGAGCGCAGACCCCGTTGTCTGCGGCTGCACGTTCGCGATGCTGCTCATCCGACTCCCACGCTTTCCGTCTCCATCTCTTCCGCTTGGTCCTCGCTCGCTTGCGTTCGGCGGCCCGTGAGGCTGAGAAAGACATCGTCGAGGCTGGGATCACGGACCTCCACCCGCGCCGGCTCGAGCCCGGCCGCCTCGAGCGACCTCAGCGAGTCCATGAGGGTGCGAGCTCCGCTGTCCGACGTCTGCCGCAGGAGCGCGCCCTCCCTCTCGACCCCGGCGCCGGCGGCCCCAGCGAGGCGTTCCGCGGCGCGCACCGCCTCCGGCTCGTCCCCGAACGTGAGCTCGATCACGGTCCCGCCGAGCCGCGCCTTGAGCGCGGAGGGCGTGTCGTTCGCGATCACCCGTCCCCCGTCCACGACCGCGATGCGCTCGGCGAGCCTGTCGGCCTCCTCGAGATACTGGGTCGTCAGGAGCACGGTGGTCCCGTCCCCCACGAGCTCGCGGATCATGTCCCACAGCTCGGAGCGACCCTGGAGGTCGAGGCCCGTGGTCGGCTCGTCGAGGAACAGAACGCGCGGGTTGTGGACGAGCGCAGCTGCGAGGTCGAGGCGTCGACGCATGCCGCCCGAGTAGGTGCGCACGGGGCGACCCGCGGCGTGGGCGAGCCCGAACCGCTCGAGCAGCTCGTCCCCTCGTCCGTTGATCACCGGGCGAGGGAGGTGGGCGAGCTTCCCGATCAGGCGGAGGTTCTCCTGTCCCGTCAGGTTGGGGTCGACGGCCGCGTACTGGCCGGCAAGCCCGATGAGCGGCCGGACGAGACGCGCATCCCGCACGACGTCGTGGCCGAGCACGTGCGCCGTCCCCTCGTCCGGCACGAGAACGGTGGCCAGCACCCGGACGGCGGTCGTCTTGCCGGCCCCGTTGGGCCCGAGGAGCCCGAAGACGGTTCCCTCGGGAACCTCGAAGTCGACCCCGCCCAGGGCGGTGACCTCTCCGTACCTCTTGACCAGGTCCTTCACGACGATGGCGCTCATGGCCCGAGATGCTGACAGAGATACTTTGAGTTGTCAAACAAGTGGAGCCTCGGACAATCTGTATCTCCCATGATAGGAGCCGCCGCGGTATCATCGAAACGACATGGGAGTCAAGGCGCGAACCAAGCAGGCGACCGCGGCCGAGGTATGGCGCCTGCTCCTGCGTTGCGCGATGACGCAGTTCGGGCGCTCGTCTCGGATCGTCCAGCGACTGGGGCTCACACCCGGTCACATGAAGGCCCTCCTCATGCTCGACGTCGACCACCCCGTGCCCATGGGCAGCCTGGCGCAGCTGGTCTCCTGCGATGCGTCGACCGTCACCTGGCTCGTCGACCGGCTCGAGGAGCGGGGGCTGGTGGAGCGGCGGGGGATGCCCTCCGACAGGCGCGTGAAGACCGTTGCCCTCACCGCCCTGGGGATCGAGACGAAGGAAACCCTCGAGAAGGAGCTCTACCAACCCCCCGAGGGGCTGCTCGAGCTGAGCGGACCAGCCCTCGACGAGCTGCGGCGCGCCCTATCCGAGATGGTGGAGGCCGGCGGCCGCGCCTAGGTGAGCGGGCCTCCGGCGGACTCCGGGCCGGACGCTGAGGGACATCGTCTACGCGGCCTCCGTCCTCAAGAGGCCCTCCCTGCGGCCGAGCAGAACGTATGCGGCCTCTTGCAGCCCTCTTGTGCGTCTGCCTCGCGTGCGGCCCAGGGCCCTCGGGGGGCTCGGCCGGCGGACCGGCACGGGGGGCGGACGAAACGACCCGACGCGCCACCGAGCCATCGGGTCGAAGAGGCGAGCGGGCATCGAGGAACGAGGAGAGGCGGAAGCAGCACAGAAGCTCGGAGCCAACCGAGGAACGCCACCCGAGCAGGGACGGAGGCGGTGCCGTCCTCGTCACGAGGGTGATAGACGGCGACACGATCGAGGTCGCGCGCGGCGGCACCCTCGACGTCCGGCTCATCGGCATCGACACACCCGAAACCGTCCATCCCCACGAGCCCGTGCAGTGCTACGGCCCGGCCGCGTCGGCCTTCACGACCCGGGCTCTCGAGGGCGACAGCGTTCGCCTCGAGTTCGACGTCGAGCGCCGGGACGCCTATGGGCGCGCGCTCGCGTACGTATGGGAGGACGGCAGGCTCTTCAACCAGTTGCTCGTGCAGCGAGGCTTCGCCACCGTCGCGACCTTTCCTCCCAACGTGAGGTACGTCGATCGCTTGGTCGCGGCCCAGAGGAGGGCGCGGCGCGCCGATCGAGGTCTCTGGGGCGCGTGCGGTGGACGAGCCAGCGGCGGGGGCGGCTCGCGAGGGGCCTCCGTCGGGACCGCGACCCGAGGCACGGGCGGCAACTGTGACCCGAACTACCGAGGCGCGTGCGTCCCCCGTTACCCTCCCGATCTCGACTGCGACCGCGTCCCCTCCGGGTTCACGTCGATCGGCTCGGACCCGCACGGCTTCGACGGCGACGGCGATGGGGTGGCCTGCGAATAGCCCGAGGCGCTCCTCGAGAGGGCATGACGCTTGCCCGGGCTTCGCCCCGGAGAGAGGGCTCTTTCGGTCCCGAGCCGGACGCTGCGAAGATGACGGAATGGACGACGTCGTCGGGCAGCTCGAACACAAACGAGTGCGGCTCGAGGCAGAGCTGGCGCGCATGTCCGCCCCTCCCGCGGAGTCGAGCGGGATCTCCTTCGGCAAGCGGGTCGGCGAGGGCACGAGCATGGCGGTCGACCGATTCGAGCAGGTCGCCGCGCACGACGAGCTGCGCGCCGTGCTCGTCGATGTCGAACGCGCGCTGGCGAAGGTGGACGAGGGCAGCTACGGCTCCTGTGACCGCTGCAACTCCACGATCCCCGAAGAGCGCCTGGAGATCCGGCCGTGGGCCGTCCTCTGCGTGGAGTGTGCGGCGCGCCGCTAAGAGGCTCGGCGCCGCTATCGCGTCGCGGCGGCCGCGTGAAGGGACGCGGCGGCCTCGTCGCCGGCCGCGGTCGCCCCCATGGTCTCGAAGAGCGCGAGAGCGCGCTCCAGATGGTCGGCTGCGTCGGCGCGCCCCGCGGTCAGACGCGTCCTGCCGGCCCCCAATAGCGCTTGGGCCTGTTCGAAGGGGCACCCGAACGAGGTCCAGGCGGCACACGCCTCGTCGTAGAGGTCGACCGCGGCGTCGGCGTCGCCGCGCGCCTCGGCCAGGACCGCCTGTGCCGACACCAGGGAGTACCGGTGGCGCGGGTACGGGCTGTCGATCCGATCCAGCAAGCGCGCGAGGCCCTCCGTCTGCCCGGTGGCGCCCAGCACCCGGGCGACGTCGGCGAGGTGGCGAAGCCACTCGCGCGAGTCGTCGGTGAGGACGACGTCGCAGAGCTCCCGAGCGGCCTCGCTCGCAGCGTTCCCCGCGAGAGCTTCCAATACCAGCGCGGGGACGAGGAGCTGAGCCTCCCCGGCACCGCGCGCGCTATGCAACAGCTGCGGGCGAAGACGTGCGGCCTCTGCCAGCTGGCCGCGCCGGGTCAGGACCAGCACGATGTCCACGGTGGCGGCCAGCATGGCGTCGTGATAGCCGTGCTCCTCGCTCAGCCGGACCGTCTCCTCCGCGGAGGCCACGACCTCGTCCCAGCGTCCCAGGTCGTAGAGCGTCTCCTCCACGGAGATCCGCATCCACATGGCCTCTAGCCTCAGCCCGCGTCCCTCGGCGAACGCGATCCCCTCCCTGTAGGTCTCGAGCGCCGCGTCCGGGCCCTCCCGCAGCCATTGCAGGTATCCGAGGTTGTTGTACTGGATGCACGTCTCCCGGCCGAGGCCGCCCTCGAGCGCGAGCGCCAACGCTCGGCGTACGTCCTCGAGGCCGCCGGAGTCGCCCACGTCGCAGCGCGCGCACCCCCGAAACCCGCGCGCGCGGATCGCCTGTTCTTCCATGCCGAACCTCGTTGCGAGAGCGATCGTCTTCTCCGACCACTCCAGGCACTCCTCCGTGGCGCCGGAAGCCCATTTCTCTCCCGCCATCTGCGCGTACGCGTACGCTAGCTCCGGCCCGGGCTCGACCTGCTCGAGCAGCTCCACGGCTCGCGCAAGCGTCGTTCGTCCCGCCGACCGGTCCCCCCGCTCCCATTGCACGCGCGACAGCTTCACCATGACCTCGCCGGCGCAAGCTCGCTCCTCGAAGCCGATCAGGTCGGCGATCGCGGCCCTGTAGTCCCGCTCGGCATCCCGAGCGGAGATGCGGCCGGCGACCCACGATGCATCGACGAGCTTGGCCGCGATCATCGCCCGCTCGCGCGGGTCGTCCCGGCCCAGCTCCAGCGCCTCTCGATACAGGCCCTCCGCCCTCGCGACGTCCAGCTGCATGGCCCTGTCACCGGCTCGCACGAGGGCGAGGCGCGCGCTCGATCGCAGCTCCGCGATGTTCGGCGCGCCGGAGGCCGCACCGAGCTCGAGCGCCCGCCGGTGGTGGTACGCGAGAGGCTCGGCATGGTCGACGACGCGGGCGCCGGCGATCTCTTCGATCCATGCCGCCGCGGCCCTGTGCTTGCGCCCTCTGACCGCGCGCGGCATCTGCGAGTAGGCAACATCTCTGATGAGCGAATGCCTGAAGGAGTACTCCTCCTGATCGGCGATGGAGCTCGAGCGCATCCGGCGGACGAACTCCTTCGAGGCGAGGACGCGGAGCGATCCGGCCACAGACTGCGGTTCGACGTCCTCCATGGCAGCGAGCGCACCGACCCAGAAGACCTTTCCCACGACCGACGCGGCGTGCAACAGCGCCTTCTGCTCGGCCGCCAGCGTGTCGAGGCGGGCCGTGACGAGAGACTGGATGCTGTCGGGCAGCCGGATGTCTACCTCTTGCCCGCCGGCATCAACCTCTCCTCTATCGAGCAGGCCGCGGTCGCGCAGCATCCGCACGTACTCCTCCGCGTACAGCGGGTTGCCCTCGGCATGCGCCAGGAGGGCGGTGCGGCCCGACGGCGTGAGCGCGCCCTCGGGCAGAAGCTGATCGATGAGCGCCACCGACTCCTCGTCGCTGAGAGGCGTCAGGGCGATCGTGTGCGAGTCCCGCTTGCCGCCACCCCACCCCGGCCGGGACTCGTAGAGCTCGGGCCGGGCGGTGCACACGAGCAGCACCGGAGCCGACGACGCCGACTCCATGAAGTGCTCGAGAAAGTCGAGCATCGCCGCGCCGGCCCAGTGCAGGTCCTCGAAGACGAGGACGAGGGGGCGCTGGAGGGCGACCGCTTCGAGGAAGCGAGACCACGCGGTGAAGGACTCCATGCGGTCGGTCGCCGGCGAGTCGATGCCGACGAGAGGGCTCAACCGGGCCACCAGCCAATCGCGGTCGGCGCCCTCCTCGACCTCGGCCACGGCCGTCTCGAGCTTCATCCGAGCCTCGTCGGGCTGGTCGCTCTCCAGGATGCCGGCATGCGCCTTGACGATCTCCGACAGGGCCCAGAACGAGATGTCCGCGCCGTAGGAAAGCGAACGGCCCTGCCTCCAGAACACGAGGTCGGGCCTCCGGTCGAGGAGGCCAAAGAGCTCGGCCACGAGCCGCGTCTTGCCGACCCCGGGCTCTCCGACGATGGAGACCAGCTGCAGCGAGCCGCCCCGCTGCGTCCGCTCGAAGGCATTCTCCAGCGCCGCGAGCTCGAACGTGCGACCGACGAAGGGCGTCTCCGCGCCGTGACCCGCCTCGACGCCGAATCGGCTGCGAGCTCCGAGCGCCCGGTAGATCGGAAGAGGATCCGGCTTGCCCTTGACGCTCACGGGGCCCATCGGCTCGTAGATGATCAAGCTCTTCGTCGCCCGGTAGGTCGTTTCCCCCACCACGACACCGCCGGCCGGGGCGGCCGTCTGCAGGCGAGCGGCCGTGTTGACGACATCGCCGACGATGGGCTCGCGCGATCCCGATGTGGCTCCGAGGGCGACGACGACCTCGCCGGTGTCGACCGCACCCCTCACGGCGAGGTCAAGTCCTGGAGTCGCCTCGTTCATCTCGTCGATCGCGGCGACGATCCGCAACGCCGCCCTCACGGCCCGCTCGGGGTCGTCCTCGTGCGCGGCGGGAGCTCCGAAGACCGCCACGACGGCGTCGCCGATGAACTTCTCCACCTGGCCGCCGAAGGACTCGATCTCCTGTTTGAGACGGCGGTAGTAGAGCGCAAGCGACGCCCGCACGTCCTCGGGGTCCGAGGAGTGGGAGCGGCGCGTGAAGTCCACCAGATCCACGAACAGGATCGAGACGGTCTTGCGCTCCTCGACGACGACGTCGTCGGCCCGGCTCAGAGCGGCTCCGCACGCGCCGCAGAACCGGTTCCTCTCGGGGTTCTGCTCCCCGCAGCGGGGGCACGTCGTCACGGGCCCACGGTGGACACGGGGGCGATGCGCGCGGGGCGCGCCCGCGCGCGGACGCCCTTCACGAGCGCGGGGGAAGCGAGAGACTCAGCCGTCGTCCTCTTGGGCGTTCTTCCACGCTCTTATCTCGGCCTTTGCCGTCGCCTTGTCGGGGAATCTGGGCGGCAGCCTGTGGGAGAAACCCGTCTCGTCCTCTCTCACCTCTATAGCCCACTCCCCGCGCTCGCGCGCGCCCCTGTCCGCGGATGCGAGCTGCACCGGCCTCCAGCGCTTCGGCATGCAACCTCCCCTCGTCGGCCCCGTCGGCCGGGTCCGCCTCTTTTTACTGCGCTCCGCCGCACCAGTAAAGAGCGGCCCGAGGGGACGCGTATATCGTCGCCCGGCACGGCATGAGAGCGAGAGGAGAAGGCCACCGGTGCTCGACCGGGACGGAGATGACGTGGTCGTGCGGGTCGGCGACGGACGCGAGCTCGAGGTGTCTGTGTCCGGCGACCCGAACGGGTTCTCCGTGGTCGTGCACCACGGCACTCCGGGGAGCCGCGTCCTGTTGCCTCGTTGGGTCCAGGATGCCGCGGCGCGCGGGATCAGGCTGATCTCCTATAACCGCCCCGGCTACGGTGGCTCGACGCCTCACACCGGACGCGCGATCGCGGACGCGGCCGCAGACGTCGCTCGGATCGCGGACGAGCTCGGCGTCGAGCGGTTCGCGTCCTGGGGCGTCTCCGGAGGCGGTCCGCACGCCCTGGCCTGCGCCGCCCAATTGGCTGATCGGGTCACCGCGGTGGCGACGATAGCGTCGGCCGCTCCCTTCGATGCCGAGGGCCTCGACTTCCTCGCCGGGATGGGCGACGACAACGTCGTCGAGTTCAGGGCAGCCGCGGAGGATCCAGGGAGGCTCGAGTCCCTTCTCGCCGAGTGGCGCCCGGCCTTGCTCGGAGGAGATGCTGAGTCGGTCGTCGCAGCACTGAGAACCGTGCTCAGCTCCGTTGACGAGCGTGTGCTGAGCGACGAGATCGGTGACTACATGGTGGCCGCCATCGCGGAGTCGCTGGCGCGCGGCATCGAGGGGTGGCGAGACGACGACCTCGCGTTCGTCCGCCCGTGGGGCTTTCGCGTCGAGGAGATCACCGTTCCCGTCCTGCTGTGGCAGGGGGCTCAGGACCTCATGGTTCCGTTCCGCCACGGTGAGTGGCTCGCCGACAAGATCGCGGGTGTCGACGCTCGCCTCGAACGGGAAGAGGGCCACCTCACCCTGCAGGTCCACCGGGTCGCGGACACCCACGCGTGGCTGCTCGAGCACAGCAGGGATCGGTGATGGCGTCGTTCCACGGAGAGCTGGCGCTCGGGGTCGTCGGCGGGTCGCGCAAGGAGAACGAGCTGCGGCTCGCCCTGCACCCCTCCCACCTGCCGCGGATCGACGCAGCGCTGCGGGAGCGGATCGCTCTGGAGGAGGGATACGGCGGTCGTTTCGGGGTCTCCGACGAGGAGCTCGCCTCGTATGTGGGCGGCGTGTGCTCGCGCGAGGAGCTCATCGAGGAGTGCGACGTCATCGTGATCCCCAAGCCGCTGCCCGACGACCTGCTCGAGCTGCGCCCGGGCCAGGTGGTATGGGGCTGGCCTCACTGCGTGCAGGACGAGTTGATGACGCAGAACGCGATCGAGCGGCGCCTGACCCTGATCGCGTGGGAGGCGATGAACGAGTGGGGGGCGGACGGAAGGTTCGGCGTGCACGTCTTCCACAAGAACAACGAGCTCGCCGGGTACTGCTCCGTCCTGCATGCGCTACAGCTGACCGGGAGAACGGGTCAGTACGGGCCCTCCCTGCGTGCGGCCGTCATCAGCTTCGGGGCGACGGCGCGCGGCGCCGTCACTGCGCTTCACGGCCTCGGCGTCTCCGACGTCACCGTTCTCACACAGCGAGACCCCGCGGCCGTCGCATCGCCGATCCCATCGATCCACCTCGTCCATTTCGACCCCACGGGGCCCCGCGGCCGCCCCGTCGCGTTCCCCGCACCCGGGCCGGTCGAGGTCCCAGCTCTGCTCGCCGAGCACGACATCGTCGTGAACTGCGTCCTGCAGGACACCGATGCGCCGCTCGTGTTCGTAACCCGCGACGAGCTCGCCCGGTTCGCGTCCGGAACGCTCGTCGTGGACGTCTCCTGCGACGAGGGCATGGGCTTCGAGTGGGCCCGCCCCACGTCCTTCGTCGACCCGATGTTCACCGTCGGAGACGGCGTCAAGTACTACGCGGTCGACCACAGCCCCTCGTTCCTGTGGGACTCGGCCACGTGGGAGATAAGCAACGCCCTGCTGCCGCACCTGCCGACGGTGATGGGCGGTCCCGCGGCGTGGGACTCGGACGACACGATCGGCCGCGCCATCGAGATCCGCGACGGGGTGATCCGCAACCCCAAGATCCTCACCTTCCAGCGACGCTCTCCGGCGTTCCCTCACGCCGCGTCGTAGGCCTTGCTCGTCCGATCGGAGGCGCGCACTAGACTGCGCTCGACGGGCCCTCAGGTCGACACGGAGGAGTCTGGGATGTCTCGAACCGCCTCGGCAGCGATCCTGGCCCAGATATCCAAGGCCGCCCGCGACGACCCCGAGAAGATGGGCGCCGATTGGGTGCCGGTGCTCCAAGGCGTGCCGCTGTTCGCGAACCTGTCGCAGCGGCACCTCCGCCACGTCGCGAGGCTCGCTCGCGCAGCCCGGTTCTCCGCGGGGGCGCCCGTCGTGCGCGCGGGCGCGCCGGGCGACAGCTTCTTCGTCGTCATCGACGGCAACGCCCGTGTCGAGTGGTCGGGGGGTTCGAGCCGACTCGGCCCGCTCGACTTCTTCGGCGAGATGTCTCTGATCGACGGCGGCCCGAGATCCGCGACGGTCGTCGCCGAGACAGAGATGCTCACCATGAAGCTGTCTCGATCCGCCTTCGCCAAGGTGCTCGAGAGCGAGCCCGACATCGCCCTCGTCATCATGAAAGAGCTCGTGCGGAGGGTGCGGCAGGCGGAGGGATCGCCCACGGCGTAGCCCCCGAGAGCGCCTCGGGGCTTGGCAGCGCCGAGGTGAGCGGCGAAGATTGAGAGGACCACAAGGAGGTCCGATGGCGACCAAGGACAAGGGCGGTAAGTCCGAGAAGAAGCAGCCTCAGAAGAACCTGAAAGAAAAGCGGGCGGCGAAGAAGAAAAAGCGCGCCAAGTAGCCGGGGGGCGGCGGCGAGGGCATGGGCGACTTGCCGCGGGGGACGGTCACCCTGCTGTTCACCGACATCGAGGGGTCGACCCGGCTCCTGCACCACCTCGGCGGCGCCTACGAGGACGTCCTCAGCCACCACCGCCGGCTCCTCCGCCAAGTCTTCTCGAACCACGGCGGGGTGGAGGTCGACACCCAGGGAGACGCCTTCTTCTACGCCTTCGCCGGCGCCACCGACGCCGTCCGTGCGGCCGCCGGGGCGCAGAGAGCGCTCTCTGATCACCCGTGGCCTCAGGGAGGAGGCGTGAGGGTCCGCATGGGCCTCCACTCCGGTCAGCCCACCGTCACCGAACTGGGCTACGTGGGTGAAGACGTGCACCTCGCGGCCCGCATCTGCGCAGCCGCTCACGGCGCCCAGGTGCTCCTCTCCGACGCGACCGCACACCTCGTCCCGAAGGACCTCGACGGCATCTCCCTGCGCTCCCTCGGAGAGCACCGCCTCAAAGACATCGACGATCCCGTGGTCCTCCACCAACTCGTGATCGAGGGGCTGACGACCGACTTCCCCCCGCTCCGGACCCCATCGTCCTCCCACCCCACCAACCTCCCGCCCCGCCTCCCCGCCCTCCTCGGCAGGGACGAGGACCTCTCCACCCTCCAAGAGCTGCTGGCCTCCCCCGAGGTCTCCGTCGTGACCCTCGTGGGTCCGGGAG
>DATADD010000202.1:0-2980 GCA_036258675.1 Actinomycetota bacterium
ACTCCCGTGCCCTTTTCATCTCCGTTGCCGCCTCACTTGCTCCGCGCGCGCCTCCGCCCCTGTTTCTTTGTCGGCTTCGGCGCGCCGCCATTGAGTTCCGGAGCATGCTCGAGCCGGCCAAATCCGCCTTCTCGGGCGCTGGGGGATTTAGCCTGCTCGCAGCACAAGGGGGACTGCCATGAGATCCACAGGAATCGTGCGGAAGATCGATGAGCTCGGCCGCATCGTGTTGCCCTCGGAGCTGCGCAAGATCCTCAGCATGCGTCACGGAGACGAGCTCTCGATCAGCGTCGAAGGCGACCTCGTGATACTCGAGAAGCGTCAGGACCTCTGCATCTTCTGCTCCGCGACGTCGCCCAGCATCGAGTACAAGGGGCGCCGCGTGTGCGAGAGCTGCGCCGCGGAGGTCGCGCGGTCGGCCCCGACCGAGATCCGACTCGACGAGGAGACGTCGGAGGTCTCCTAGGCTGTTCTCGTAGCCGCACGGGCGCGAGGATGACCCGGTGGACAAGCAGATAAGGGTGCTGCTCGCCGACGACACCCCCGACATCCGCCGTCTCACGCGCATGATGCTCGACCTCGACGACCGTTTCGTCGTCGTGGGCGAGGCCGCCGACGGCGTCGAGGCCGTCGAGATGGCCGCGTCGCAGCGCCCGGACGCGATCATCTTGGATATCGCGATGCCGGTGATGGACGGTCTCGACGCGATCCCTCTGATACTCGAACGCGCCCCCGGGACCAGGATCGTGGTCCTCTCCGCCTACCCGGAGCAGGCCTCCAGGGAGGCGCTCGCGCGCGGTGCCCACGCGTGGGTCGACAAGGGGAGCGACTTCGAGGAGCTCACGGACAAGCTGATGGAGACGCTGACCGCCTAGGAGGACGCCTCCCCGGGGGGTGCGGGTTGCGGCGCGCCGAGCGCGTGGTAGCCGCCGTCGACGTGGACGATCTCGCCGGTGATGCCGCGCGACCAGTCGGAGAGCAGCCACGCCACCGCGGCGGCGACCGGTTGGGGGTCGGTGACGTCCCAGCCCAGGGGGGCCTGACCGCCCCAGGCCTCGGCAAGGAGCTCGAACCCGGGGATCCCCTTGGCGGCCATCGTGCGCAGGGGGCCGGCCGATACGCAGTTGACGCGCACGCGGCGGGGGCCGAGGTCGCGTGCGAGGTAGCGCGTGACCGACTCGAGAGCGGCCTTGCTCACGCCCATCCAGTCGTAGACCGGCCACGCGACCGCGGCGTCGAAGTCGAGGCTCACGATGGAGCCGCCCTCCTCCTCGAGCAGATCGAGCATCCCGGCGGCGAGGGCCTTGAGAGAGAAAGCGCTCGTGCGCAACGCGACCGCGGCGCTGTCCCAGGGCGTCCGCAGGAACCCGCCGCCGAGAGCGTCGTCGGGGGCGAACGCGATCGCGTGGAGGAAGCCGTCGAGGCGCCCCCACCGATCACGGAGCTCGCCCGCCACGGCCTCGATCCGGGCTTCGTCGTTCACGTCCATCTCGAGGATCCGGGGCGGGTCGGGGAGACGGCGCGCCGTCCGCTGTGTCAAGGCCATCCCCTTGCCGAAGCCGGTGAGGACGATGTCGGCTCCCTGCTCCTGGGCGAGGCGGGCGACCTCGAAGGCGATGCTCTGCGGTGTGAGGACCCCCGTCACCAACAGCCTCTTGCCCTCGAGCAGCATGGCGGCATCCTACGCATCCACCCCGGAACGGGGCCGGCGCGTTGGTCCGGTCCCCGCCAGAGCCGGGAGGAGGTCGCAGGCGCGGCTTAGGGTGGCCTGCCGTGAGCGGATCGATCACGGCGGACCTCAACGAGCGTCAGCGAGAGGCGGTCGCGGCGACGCGCGGCCCTGTCCGCATCCTCGCCGGGGCGGGGACGGGCAAGACGACGACGATCACGCGGCGCATCGCGAACCAGGTGGCCACCGCCGCGTTCGAGCCCGACTCGATCCTCGCGGTGACCTTCACCGACAAGGCGGCAGGAGAGCTGCGAGGTCGCCTCGCGGCCCTCGGCGCGGGGGGCGTCACGGCGCGCACCTTCCACGCCGCGGCACGGGCCCAGCTGCACGGTCTCGCACCCGAGCCTCCCGGCGCGCTCCTGCCGTCGAAGACGGTTGCGCTCCGCCAGCTGGCGGCGGCCCTCCCCAAGCCGTATCGCTTCCGGCCCGCGTCGGACCTCGCCACCGAGATCGAGTGGGCCAAGAACCGGCGCGTCCCGCCCGACCGCTACCTCGACTCGCTCGGGTCGCACGAGCCTCCCGTGCCGGCGGACCTCATGGCCGGCATCTATCGACGCTACGAGGACGGCAAGGCACGGCGCGGGCTCATAGACTTCGAGGACCTTCTCGAGGGCGCGATCCGCATGTTCGACGAGGACCCGTTCGCACGCGAGCGCTTCCGCGCCCGCTACGCCGCCTTCACCGTCGACGAGTATCAGGACGTGAACCTGCTGCAGCAGGCGCTACTGGAGCGCTGGCTCGGTGAGCGCGACGACCTCTGCGTCGTGGGCGACGACTACCAGTCGATCTACGCGTTCACCGGCGCGACCGCGGAGTACCTGCTCGACATGCCGGCGCGGCTGCCCGGGACGAAGACGGTGGTGCTCGAGGACAACTACCGCTCCACGCCCCAGGTGCTCGTGCTCGCCAACCGGCTCGCTGCCACTCTCGCCGGAAGCAGCAAGTCGCTGCGACCGGCCGCGGCGCCCGGACCCGAGCCCGTGATGAGAGCGTGCACGGCGCCGGGTGAGGAGACGTCGTTCATCGCCCAGCGCATCGTGCAGCTCCACGCGGAGGGCGTCGCGTATCGGGACATGGCGGTCCTGTACCGCGTCAACTTCCGCTCGGAGGACTTCGAGGAAGGGTTGTCGGCCGCGCGCGTGCCGTTCGTCGTGCGCGACGGCGGATTCCTCGAACGGTCCGCGGCGCGCCGCATACTGCGCCCCCTCAAGGGCCGCCGGTGGACCGACGTGGGGGGGCGCGGGGGGGGGG
>DATADD010000203.1:0-4532 GCA_036258675.1 Actinomycetota bacterium
CGCGCCGGCGCCCAACGAGCGGGCCGGCATCGCGGTGCAGGCCGCCCTCGACCAGGTCGGCGACCCCTACCAGTGGGGCGCCGCGGGGCCGGATGCGTTCGATTGCTCCGGGCTCACGATGTACGCGTGGGCGCAAGCCGGGGTGTCGCTCCCGCACAACTCGGGGGCCCAGTACGCGGCCACGCCGCGCGTGGCGGCGTCCGACCTCCAGCCGGGCGACCTCCTCTTCTTCGGCAGCCCCATTCACCACGTCGGGATGTACATCGGGGGCGGTCAGATGGTCGCTGCTCCCTACACGGGCTCCTCGGTGGGAGTCTTTCCCTCCTCCCGCTCCGACTTCGTGGGAGCGGGCCGGCCGGGCGTGTGAGGTGAGGCCGCGGCGCCCTCGGGCGCCGCTGCGGCGGCGGCGCGCGTCTCGTGGCGCACGATGAACGCCACCGAAACGAGGATGACCCCGGCCGCGAGCAGGATGCGGGAAGTGATCGCCTCGGACAGGATCAGCCACCCCAAGAACACCGCGATCACTGGGTTCACGTACGCGTAGGTGGCGACCTTCGACACGGGGGCGTGCTGCAGGACCCACGTGTACGACGTGAACGCGAGCAGGGACCCGAACACCACGAGGTAGCCGAGCGCGACGAGCGACTCGGGCGAGAAGCGAGAGGGTTCGATCGAAGCGAACTCTCCCGTCGCCGCGGCGGCCCCGACCAACAGCACCCCGCCCCACAGCATCTGGAGCGCGGTCGACAGGAGCGGGTCGGCGGGAAGCCGCACCCGCTGCGACAGAAAGGAGCTCGACGCCCACGACGCCGCGGCCGCGACCATGAGGAGCTGTCCGCCGAGCGGGGCCGCCCCGCTGCCCGACTCCGCGACGAGCAGTGCGACGCCCCCGAACCCCAGCGCCACCCCCGCGAGCGTCTGGGGAGCGATCCTCTGCCCTGTCAGCGCGCGCAGCAGCACGATCCATAGCGGGACGGAGGCGATGATGAGCGCGGCGCGGGCCGAGGCCACCTCCTGCTCCGCGATCGAAAGGAGCCCGTTGCCCCCGAGCAGGAACAGCCCGCCGGTGAGGGCGGTGGCGGCGAGCTCGTCCCGACTCACCCTCATGCCGGCGCGGCCCCTCCGCCACAGCAGGAAGAGGTAGAGGATCGTGCCCGCGGCGAGGAAGCGGGTCGCGCCGTGCAGCAGCGGCGGCAGCGTCCTCACCGCAACCCGGATGGCGAGGTAGGTGGATCCCCACACCGTGTAGACGACGCCGAGCGCGGTCCACACCCGAAGGCCCGATGCGAAGCGGACGCGTTCGGACGCGGCTCGGGAAGCGGTCATGCGGGCGGCAACCGGGACCTCCGAGGCGCTATTCCGCCGCGCCCGCGACGCCGAAGGAACGAAGGCGACGCGGCGATATGGTCGCGGCGTCATGGTGCTCGCCGCGGGCCGCGCCTACTCGAGCGCGAAGCGACTCGTGAGGGCGACGCGACCACGGCGCATCGACCGCGTCGCATTCGCCCGGCGCGCCTTCGGCGGCTCGTTCGCGTCCGGGATCCTCGTCCTCGGCCTCATCGCGCTCGCGTCGCCGGCGCGCTTCGGCCAGCCGGGCGCGTCCACCCTTCAGACCGGGTGGCCCTCCATAGCTCTTCTGGTCGCGATCGGGCTGTGCCTGCTCGCCGCCCTGGCGCGCCGCCGTCACCTGCTGTGGCTGGGCGGCAGGGTGCGCGAGCCCTTCCTGCGGCCGCTGGAGGAGGTGTCCGGCTTCTACGACGCGGTCGAGGCCCTCGAGGCCTGCCCCGCGCCGCTGCGGACGCGCTTCGCCCTCTCGTGGGTGTGGGGTCCTGTGGCGACGGCCGTGCTCGGGGGCACGTTCGCCTTCAGCGCCGCCTACTTCGTCGTCGATGCGATCCTCGCGCGCGGACGCGTCGGATGGGCGCAGCCCGTGTACGCGCTCGCCTTCACCGCGGCGTCGCTCGTCGTGTTCGCGCTCGGCGCGGGACGCTTCGCCACGTGGCGCGTGGCCGCCAGCGTCCACCGCGAGGCGACGACCGGCTACCCCGCGTGAGGGCGACTGTCCGGAAGAGCGGCCGCGACCGCGTCCCATAGCTTGGGCGCGCCGCCGGCAAGGACTTCGGCCGCGGGCAGGCCGGTCTCCGCCTCAGCCGCCGCGACTTGGTCGCGGGCGGCGGATCCCTCGAGCCCTCCGCAATTGAGCGCGATGCATGCGACGCGAGCGGGCCTCACGACGGCGGCCGCGCGCTCGTAGCCCTCGATCGCCTCGCGCAGCGAGGGAAGCCGGGAGTAGGGGGGCTCCTCGATCGCCTCCCGGCCGGCCTGGTGGCACAGCACCAGCACGTGCGGCGAGGACCCGTGGAGAAGCCCGAGCGTCACGCCGGAGAAGGCCGGGTGCCAGAGACTGCCCTGGCCCTCCACGACGACCACGTCGGAGGAGGGATGCGTCTCGCACACGAGCTGCTCGGCCGCCCCGGCGATGAAGTCCGACACGACCCGGTCGACGGCGATGCCCTCGCCCGCGATCAGGATCCCCGTCTGCCCCGTGGCGACGAACTGCGTGTTGACGCCGGCCGCATGTCCCGCCGCAGCGAGCTCGAGCGAGACGGTCATCTTGCCCACCGCCGCGTCGGTGCCGACCGTGTGCACGATGCGCTTGGGGACGGCGAGGGTGCGCCCCGTGAACAAGGGGATGCCCGGAGGAGGGTCGCGCACATCCCATAGGGTCACGCCCTTGCGACGCGCGCGCGCGACGAGCTCCTTGTCGTCGCGCAGGAAGCGGTGCAGCCCGTTGGCGATCTCGAGGCCCGAGTCGATCGCCTCGATCACCCACTGCCTCCAGTGATCCGGCATCCATCCGCCCGCGGTCGCGACCCCGAGGAGGAGCGACGTCGGCCCCGAGCTCAGCGCCTCGTCCAGCGTCGCGACGATGGGCGCGTCGCGGCGCAGGTCGGGCATCACCTGGGCGAGCGTCTTGCCGGCATGCTCCCGATCGAGCACGGCGACCGTCGGATCGCGTCCGTAGCGGATCACACCGTGGGCGGTCTTGGCGTTGCGCGTCGTCAGATATCCGTCGGTGAGGACGACCCACGCCCGCGTCACAGCCGGGGACCCCGCGCCACGCCGAGGCCCGGCCCCGGCGGAACCGTCAAGACACCGCGCTCGTAGGTGACTCCCGGGTGAGGGTCCTCGGCCAGCAGCAGCGGTCCGTCGACGTCGGCCTTGTCCACGAGCGCGGCCACGTGCGCCTGAGCGGTCGCGGCGATCCCCGACTCGAGGTCGCACCCGAGCATGACCCCGAGCCCCAGGGCGCGCGCGGTGAAGATCGCCTTGACGGCCTCCCGGATGCCGCCAGACTTGCGCAGTTTGAGGTTGACGCCGTCGACGCTCCCGGCGAGCCTCGCAACGTCGGCGGCTGTGCACACGCTCTCGTCGGCGAAGACGGGGATCGACGTCGAACGTGTCACCTCGGCGAGAGCGCCGGCGTCCCCCGCGGGGATCGGCTGCTCGCACAGCTCGATCCCGAGCGCCTCGAGGGCCCCGAGCCTCTCGATCGCCTCGGCGCGGGTCCACCCCTCGTTGGCGTCGATGCGGATCGTGCCGGGGTAGACGGACCGCACCGCCTCGACCGCGTCGACGTCGCCGTCGAACCCGACCTTCATCTTGAGCACGGGATGGTCGCGCAGAGACGACGCCCGAGCCACCATGGCCTCGACGTCCGCGATCGGCACGGTCACCGACGTCGGCGGGCGCGGCCGCCCCGCCACGCCGAGGAGCTCGCTCACGCTCCTGCCGGCGATCTTCCCGGCGAGATCGTGCAGGGCGATGTCGAGGGCCGCGCGCCCCGACCCGGGAGGAAGGAGATCGGCGGTGCCCTCGAGGTCGAAAGGCCCGCCGAGCGCCCCCAGGTCGAGCGCCTCCAGAGCCGCCACGACGCTCTCCGGCGTCTCGCCCCAGCGCGCGTCCGGGCTCGCCTCTCCCCAGCCGGCGACGCCGTCGTGGTCGACCTCGACGAAGACGTTCACGGCGACGTCCCACGATTCGCGGGCGATCGTGAAGCGCTCCGCGAGCGGGAGCTCGCGCGCTCCGGCTCGGACCGTCAATCCCCGCGAGGCCATGGCACATCATGGACCGGTTCGCCCGCCGGCGCCGCGCCCCCGGAAAACAACAGGCGGAGCCGCCATAAAATGGGTGCATGAGCAAGAACACGATCAAGACCTACGTCCTCCTGGCCGCCCTCGGCGGGCTGCTCGTGCTCCTCGGCGGCGCGCTCGGCCGCGGCGCGGGAGCCCTGCTCGGCTTCGCCATCGGGCTCCTGTTCGTGGGCGGCTCCTACTGGTTCAGCGACAGGATCGCGATCGCCGTCGCCCGCGCGCGGCCCGTGAGCGAAGCCGAGGCTCCGGAGCTCCACCGCATGGTCCGGGAGCTGACCACGATCGCCGGGATGCCGATGCCCCGCCTCTACGTGACCCCTGACATGCAGCCGAACGCGTTCGCGACCGGGCGCGACGAGCGGCACTCCGTGGTCGCGG
>DATADD010000204.1:0-6827 GCA_036258675.1 Actinomycetota bacterium
CAGGGCTTCTTCGACGACACCGACCTCGACGAGCGCGACGACGACGGCGCCACCACCCACGCGATCGGGCTGTGCGGGGGCGTCGCGGGAGGCGCCGTGCGCTTCTACCCGCTCGACGAGCCGGGGCTGTGGAAGGGAGACCGGCTCGCGGTGCTGCCGGCGTTCCGGCGCTACGGGCTCGGCAAGCCGCTGGTGCGATTCGCGGTTCGCCGCGCGGGAGAGCTGGGCGGCCGCGTGATGGTGGCCACGGTCCAGGTCCGCAACGTGAGCTTCTTCGAGCACCTCGGGTGGCGTCGTACGGGCGCGCCGGCCGAGTACCTCGGCCATCCGCACCAGGGGATGGCGATAGACCTGTCCCCGTAGCCGGCGCTACGTCCGCGCGCGCGGCCCCAGGTTCGTGATCCCGGCGCGCCCGAGGTCCACGAGGTCGACCTCGTGGCCGGCCCGGCGCACCCGCAGCCGTCCGGTCCCGTCGGTCTCTCCGAGCGCGGCGGCCGCGAGCCCCCGCTCCTCGAACGCGCGGACGCAGCGCGGCGCGCCCTCGGGCGGCGCCAGGAGCCAGAAGCCGAACGAGTGGAAGGCATGGACATACTCGACGAGGGGAACCCGCGCGGGAAGCGGCATGCGATCGAGGTCCACACTGGCACCGCAGCGCGCCGGCTCGAGCAGCATCGCGAGGGAGCCGAGCGCGCCCGCCATGCTCGCGTCCTTGGCCGCCACCGCGGCGCCGCTCTCGGCGAGGTCGGCCAAGACCTCGACGTCTCCTGCGACGAGCGCCGCCCGCGCGCTCAGCGACACGACGAAGGGAAAGTCGGAGCGCAGGGTCCCCTCGGGCGCGCACGCGAACAAGACCGTCTGCTCCGGCACCGCGTGGGCGGCCGCGAGCAGGCGCTCGGCGCGGCCCACGATCGCCGCGGACAGGTGCGGCTCGCCCTCGCGCACGGTGAGGTGGCCCCCCAGGATCGGCGCGTCGTAGAGGCGTGCCGCCCACGCCAGACCCTCGAGCAGAGCGCGCGCGGTCTCCGCGGGGGCAACGACGTGGTCGACGAGGCCGAGCGGACGGCCGCCCATCGCCGCGATGTCGTTCACGTTCGCGACGACCGCCGCGGCCCCCGCGGCCCTTGGGTCCGCGGCGACGAGATCGGGCCACACCGCCTCGCCCGCCACGAGGAGGTGGCCGTCGCCCTGGGGGAGCGCGGCCGCGTCGTCCCCCGGGCCGCGCACCCAGTCGGTGGGCCCGAGGGCGTCGCGCACGAGGCCCAGGTGTTTCTTGCTCCGCAGCCCGGGGTGGGCGCGGAAGCGCCGGGCGATCTCGGCGAGCTCTGCCCGAGCTCCCGAGCGCGTCCCCGCCCTAGGACTCCTCGCCGCCCTGGTGGTGCGGCTCCTTCACGCCTCCGCCCTCTCCGAGGTGCGGCTCGTCGCCTCCGTCGCCTCCGGCGCCACCGTCCGATCCGCCCGCGTCTCCGCTCTGGTGGTGCGGCTCTCCGACCCCTCCGCCCTCGCCGAGGTGCGGCTCGTCCTCGGACGGCTCGCGCTTGTCGTCCTCGAAGCCCATCGCGTATCCCTCCTTCGCGCCGGCCCAGCGCGCATCGTACGGCGTTCGCCGGCGCGCCGGACCGGCCTCGTATCCTGCTGGCCGCCGGACTGGATGTGAGGCGCGGTCGGCAGGGGAGGAGACGGTGATCGACGAGCGCGATGACGAACGGCCGAGCTCGGCGGAGGAGAAGGCCTTCGTCGGTGTTCTGTCCGACGTCGTGTCCGCCATGGAGGACAACAAGCTCGACTACGTGCTGATCGGGGGGATCGCGTCGGCCGTGCTGGGCCGCCCGCGCACCACGCGCGACATCGACCTGTTCGTGCGGGCCGAGGACATCGAGGACGCGGTGCGGGCGTTGGACGATGCGGGCTTCGACACGAAGGAGCCCGAGCTCGATTGGCTCTACAAGGCCGACAAGAACGGCGTCCAGGTCGACATCATCTTCAAGAGCAGCGGCGACATCTACCTCGACGAGAGGATGAGCGAGCGCGCCGTCGCGACCGAGTTCAAGGGCCTGCGCGTGCGGCTCGTGCCCGCGGAGGACCTCTTGGTCATGAAGGCTCTCAGCCACGACGAGGAGACGCCGCAGTACTGGTACGACGCGCTCGCGATCATCGCCACGAAGGATCTCGACTGGGACTACGTCCTGTCGCGGGCCGGCCACGGCGCCCGCAGGTTGCTGAGCCTGTTGATCTACGCTCAGTCGGCGGACCTCGTGGTCCCCGACTCCGTGCTGCGGCGCCTCTTCGAGGAGATCTACGAGGTTTGATCCGGATCGCCGCCGTCGCCGACGTCCACTACCACAGGGACTCGGCGGGCGAGCTGCGCGAGGACCTGCACCGGCTGCCCGAGGTAGCCGACGTGCTCCTCGTCGCCGGAGACGTCACGAGCCACGGCCACCCCGACGAGGCCCGCGCGTTCGCCGCAGACCTCGCGGGCGTCGCGGTTCCCGTGGTCGCGGTCCTCGGCAACCACGACTACCACCTCGACGCCCAGGACGAGATCGAGGCGATCCTCGCGGGAGCGGGCGCCCGCGTCCTCGAGGGCGGGTCGGTGACGGTGTCCACGGCCGGAGGCCGCGTCGCGGTCGGCGGCATCAAGGGGTTCGGAGGAGGTTTCGTGGGGGCCTCGGGCAGCGACTTCGGCGAGCCGGAGATGAAGGCGTTCGTGAGGCACACGAAGGAGGCGGCCGCGCGCCTCGAGCGCGCCCTGGGCTCGGCCGACGGCGACGTGAGGGTCGCACTGCTCCACTACTCGCCCGTCGAGGCGACGCTGCAGGGCGAGCGGCTCGAGATATATCCGTTCCTCGGGAGCTACCTGCTGGCGGAGGCGATCGACAGGTCCGGGGCCGACCTCGCCCTCCACGGGCACGCGCATTCGGGGAGCAAGAGCGGGGTGACGCCGGGCGGGATCCCCGTGCGCAACGTGGCGCGCACTGTGATCGGGAGGCCCTACGGGGTCTTCGAGTGCGGCTGAGCTCGCCCCTGCGGGGGGAGAAGGGTCCCTCGAACGGGCGATTCCGTCCCGCGCGCCCTCCTGGTAGTCCTTTCCAAAACCGCGACCCCGGGAGGGACCCATGTCATACAAGCGCGCCGCGGCAGCGGCGACCGCGGCGGTGGCGCTCCTGGCCTCGCCGGCGCCCGCCCGACCCGAGACCCGGCCGGTCCTGTCGACCGGGGCGGGGGAGTTCCAGCCGGCCCGCGGGCCCGAGCACCTTGCGTGGGAGCGCAACACGGCGCGGCGGCCCGGGCACTTCGACGTCTACGTGCGCGCCCGGAAGGGCCACAAGGTGCGCGTGAACCCGCGCGGGACGATGGCGGCCAACGGCGGGATCGACGGGCGCAGGCTCGTGTACCAGCAGTGGAGGCGCCGCGACTCGGACATCCGTTTCTACGACCTGGTAAAGAGGCGCCGGCGGTTCCCTCCGCGAGGGGTCAACACCCGCCACTGGGAGTACTGGCCGAGCGTCTCGGGCCGCTGGCTGCTGTTCGGACGACGCAAGCCGGGCGGCGCACGCCGCGTCGTCCTCTTCGACCTGGACACGGGGCGGACCCGCACGCTCGCGCGCACTCGCTCGAGAGAGGCGTTCGCGGCCCCGGGTCAGGTCAACGGGCGGTGGGCCGTGTGGTGGAAGTGCACGCCGGCGTCGGGCTGCAACGTCTTCCGCTACGACATCCGCCACCGGCGCCGTCTCGTCGTGCCCAACCCGGGGCGCCTCCACAGGGCGGCCTCGGTCGCCGCCGAGGGCACGGTCTACTTCGTGCGCTCCGGCCACAGGTGCGGCGCGCCCGTGAGGTTGATGCGCTACTTCCCGGGCGCACGCCCTCGCCCGCTCGTCGATCTGCCGAAGGGCACGACCGCCAGCGACACCTACGTGTTCTCGGGCCGCCGGGGGCCGTCGCGGATCCTCTACGAGCGCGAACGCTGCGGGCGGAGGGCGTCGTCGGACATCTGGAGCCTCGCGAACCCGCGCTTCCACGGCCTCGGGGTGACGAAGAAGGCCGCCGGCGGCGGCACGGTGACGACGAGGCCCGCCGGGATCGTGTGCGGCAGCGACTGCCTCCACGCCTACCGGGCAGGCAAGGTCGTGACCCTGGCGGCGACGCCGGAGGCGAACTCGAACTTCACCGGCTGGGGCGGCGCCTGCTCGGGTTCCGCGCTCACCTGCACCGTGTCGATGCGGCGCGCGCGGCGCGTCGTCGCCTTCTTCGACCCGGCGTCGTCGTTCACGCTCTCGGTCGTCAAGAAGGGCGGCGGCAAGGGCCGGGTCACGAGCCGCCCCGCCGGCATCGACTGCGGCCGGGACTGCTGGCACGCGTACAGGGCGGGCACGGAGGTGAGGCTCACCGCGGCGGCTCGTCCCGGATCCGCGTTCGCGGGCTGGCAGGGGGCCTGCTCGGGCGCCGGCACCTGCCGGGTCACCGTCGACCGGGTTCGCTCCGTGACCGCCCGGTTCCTGCTCGAGACGGCTGCGTCGGCGCCGCTGCCGTGCTGCCTGGGCGGTCCCGGAGCCGGGCCCCGGGCCGGCTAGAGGCGTTCGGGCCCGGGCTCCGGGTTGCAGGGGGCGTCGGTGTCGCAGAGCATCACCTTGGTGGAGACGCCGGACTCCCCCGGCGGCATGGAGCCCGCGGCGCCGGCGACCTCGCCGGGGGCGGGCAGCGGGGGCGGCGTCGGGGTGAGGCGCGCGTCGGGCAGCGTCGGCTCGGGCAGAGGCTCGACCGGCGCGGTCGGCTCGGGCAGGGGCTCGACCGGCGCGATCGGCGAGGCGACGCCGAGGGCGGCCGCGACCCGGTCCCATCCGACGTACTTGAGGTTCGACGTGCCCTCGTTCGAGGCGTCGTGCACCACGAGGAGCCCGGCGGGGAAGTCGGGTCCGAGCGGCACGCTCGCGATGTCGATGCCGTCGGTCTCCGTGACGGCGTCCCCGTCCGATCCGCCTATCGAGAAAGAGCCGAGGTAGGTGTTCTCTCCGGCCCGATCGTAGACCGCGAACGTGCTGTCGCCCTGGCTCGAGGCCACGAGGTAGCCCGCTCCCGCGTCGGCGTGGAAGATCGCAAGGCCCTCGACGTCGGGTGTGAGGTGACCCGAGCCCGTGTCGTCGACCGCGACGCGCGCGTCGCCCGCATCGGGGTCCGCGCCGTACTTCCAGATGCCGCCACGCTCCTCGCCGATGTAGAGAGCACCCGTTTCGTCGTCTGCGACGCACCCCTCGGCCGCCCCGCCGACGTCGAAGCTCCGCACCTTGGTCGCCGACACCGAGTCGCCCTGCGCGGTCACCTCGAACTGCTCCACCTCGCCCTGCTCGGAGGTGGCGAACGCGTAGAACGCCCCGGCCCCCGATCGGTACATGCACGAGCCGTACACGGCGACATCGCTCTGAACCGAACCCACCTCTCGCAACCCGGTGCCCGGCTCGACGGCGAAGAAGTCGACCGTGTCGTCCGTGCGGTTCGTCGCCGCCACGAGATCGATCGAGCTGCCCCCGAGGTCGAACCCGTAGCGGACGTCGACGTTGTTCATCTTGCCGGTGGGGAGGTATTGGAGCTCCTGCCCGCCGAGGTCGTACACGTGGAGGCCTCCCGTGGAATCGTCCTTGTTGGCCCCTATCACGAGGCTCTGAGCTGGATCGGACGGATCCACCCAGATCGCGGGATCGTCGGCGACGTCACCGCTGCCGCGCACCGGGGGCGTCTCCACCTGCCACACGAGCTCGCCCGGCGCGGCCGGCTCGGCCGGCACCGTCGCCTCGGGCGATGGAACGGCGCCTTCCGTCGCCTCCGGCGCCGGCGTCGCGGGTGCCCCCGTGGTCTCGGGCGGCGTTGTTGCGAGCCCGCTCCCGGTCGCGTCGATCGGCTCGCCCTGTTTGTCGCTCGACGAACGGGGAGGTTCGGCGTGAACCGGGTTCACCGCGAGCAGGGCCGCACAGACAACGGAGGCCGCGGCGGCGGCGGAGAGCGAGCGCTTCATGGACGGGACCTCCCGGCCGCCGAACGACGTCGCCGTCGTGCGACTCGCTGGCGGGCAGTAGATGGCGGACTTCGGCTCCGCGTGCTTGTCGGCGACCGTCGCGCGTCGCTTGAGACATCGACGGGATGGTGATTGTTGCCTGGGAGCGACTAGTCGCGCGATGACCTAATTTGCGGACCGCGGTCCCACTCGGCGTTACACTGGCAACATGAGAGGGGGCCGACAAGCGGCAGCGCGACCAGACGCGCGCCGCTGGACGATGGGCGTGATCCTGATCGCTCTGGTGGCCGGCCACCTCGTCGGTCTCGGCGTCTCCGCCTTCGGCCCCTCGCTCGGTCCGATCGCGCGCAGCCTGCCGTCCGATATCCCGGAGGCCGTCGCCAAAGAGCCTTCCGAGAGCCCCGCGACCGTTGTTCTCGCGTCCGCGAACGACGACATCTCGACGCAGGTGCAGCGGGCCTCCGAAGGGGCCGAGGACGGAGGCGACGGGAACGGCAACGGCGGTGGCCAGGGCGGCGAAGAAGACGATGGCGAAGGCGACGGCGACGACGGCGACGACGGCGACGACGGCAAGGGCGGCGGCACCGGAAGCGCCGACTCCGACGCGGGGGCCGCCTCCAGCGACGGCCCGAGCGACGCGGGGGATCAGGCCGGCAGCGCGGGCGAGGGACAGGGACAGCAGCCCGGCGCGGGCGGTGAGAACGGTACCGACGCCGGCGAGGTCAACGGAAACGGCGGCAACGGCAACAGCAACAGCAACGGGAACGGGAACGGCAACGGCAACGGGAACGGGAACGGCAACGGGAACGGCAATGGCAATGGC
>DATADD010000205.1:0-8533 GCA_036258675.1 Actinomycetota bacterium
GAGGAGGCACCACGCTGGGGGCGGATCTCGAGGTGTCGCCCAGGTACCGGAGCCGCGTCCGAGAAGTGTCAGCCAGCAACCGGAGCCACGGTGTCAACCATGAACCGGACTCGCACACTGCGCACAATCCGTTGGGCAGAAGACGGGCAGAAGTTGACGGCTTACGCGATGACTACCGAACGTGCGTTCAAGGCTTCTGACGCGCGCAAATGACGTGAGCGGGTGAAGGGAATCGAACCCTCGTCACTAGCTTGGGAAGCTAGAGCTCTACCATTGAGCTACACCCGCACGGCCACGGCGCCCCGCGGCCGTCAACTATTCTAAGGCCGCCCGTCCGATGGCTCTATCGGGCAGCTCCCTCCGACAGCAGGCGAGGGCCCGCGGCGCAGAGGTCGAACAGCGGGCACTCTGAGCAGCGCGGGATCTGCGGCTTGCAGATCTCGCGCCCGTGTCTGATCAGCTGGACGTGGAACTCGTGGCGGATCTCGGGCGCTATGCGGGGCTCGAGCATCTCTGCGGCCGCCTCCGCCGACGCCCTCTCGTCCACGAGCCCCAACCTCTTCGCGACCCTGTGGACGTGGGTGTCGACAGGGAACGCGGGCCGCCCCAACGAGAACTGCAGGACGCACGCTGCGCTCTTGGGGCCGACCCCCGGAAGGGCGAGTAGAAAGGCGCGCGCGTCTTCGTCGGAGAGGTGACGCAGCCGCTCGAGATCCAGCCGGCCCTCCGACCGTTCGATCTCGGCCAGCACCTGCTTGATGCGGCGCGCCTTGAGGTTCGCTATCCCTCCGCTCCGGATCGCGTCGGCGATCTCGTCGACGGGCGCGTCGGCCACCTCCTCCCACGACGGGAACCTGCTCTTGAGATTCCGGAAGGCCCGCGCCGAGTTCACGTCCGAGGTGTGCTGTGACAGCAGCACCGCGATCAGCTCGTCGAGCGGATCGAGCCGCTCGCCCGGGCTCCACTGCCCCTGCGTCTTCCTGAGCCGGCGGTGCAGCGCCAGCACGCGTCGTCTGGTGGGCTGCCGCGTCTCTCCGCCCTTGGCCCCTCCCCTGACTCGAGGTCGGATCAGAAGCCGTGGCCCCGGGCGAAGGAGGCGAAGCGCGTGTATTGGTTCATGAACGCCAGCTTTACCACCCCCGTGGGTCCGTTGCGGTGCTTGGCGACGATGAGGTCGGCCTCGCCTTTCTGCTCTGTGTCGGGGTTGTAGACCTCGTCCCGATACAGGAACATCACGAGGTCGGAGTCCTGCTCGATGCTGTTGTGCACCACCAGGCCGTTCGCGACGAAGTTGTGGGTGTCCGGCACGGTGATGTCGTAGACGTCGTCGATGCCCTCCGGTTCGATGCTGGTGACGACGTCCCACTCAGCTTCGCTACGAGCGATCCGGTGGCCGGGGTGCAGATCGCCGAGAGCTCTCCATCCCTCCGGCCCATAGAAGGGGTGGTTCGAGGTCGCACGCAGTGAGCACCCCCCACTCGTGGTGAGACGGAAGACCGGCTTGCGGCCGGTGAGCCAGGCCTTGCTGGTCACCCCCACCCCCATGCGTCCCTCCGCGAGCGTCGCGACGGCCGGCTTCTCGCCCACGAGGGATGCGATGGGAACGGTGCGCCCGTCGCCGAGAGTGACGAGAGTCTCGCCCGCCAGGCACCCCGACTCGCGCAGGTCGGCCAACAGCGGCCGCTTGTCGGCCCTGTACTCGACCCCCCGGTTCAGCTGCGACGCGCACAGCACGGGGACCTCGAGCTCGCGCGCCAGGATCTTGAGCTCCCGAGAGATGTCGGCGACCTCCTGCTGGCGGTTCTCGGACCTGCGCGTGGACTGCATCAGCTGCAGGTAGTCCACGAGGACGAGGCCGAGACCGGTCTTGGCTTTGAGGCGCCGGCACTTGGCTCGCATCTCCATGAGAGAGACGCTGGCCGAGTCGTCGATGAAGATGGGGGCCTCCGCCAAGCGGCCGAGCGCGGCCGAAAGCCGGGTCCAGTCCTGCTCCTGCAGCGATCCCCGTCGCAGGCGCTGGGAGTCGACCTTGGCCTGCGAGGACAGGAAGCGCTGCACGACCTCGTGCCGCGACATCTCGAGCGAGAAGATCACGACGGGCGCGCTCTGGCCGACCGCGGCGTGGAGCGCGAAGTCGCTCAACAGGGCGCTCTTTCCCATGCTCGGCCTCGCCGCGACGATGACGAGATTGGAGGGCTGGAACCCGGCGGTCATCTCGTCCAGGTCGGGGAACCCCGACGCGAGCCCGGTGACGTGCTCGCCTCGGTCGTAGAGGGTCTCGATCGCCTCCATGTTCTCGACCAGCAGCTTGTGGATCGGCTGCACGTCGTCGCGCAGGCGCCGGTCGCCGACCGCGTAGACGACCTCCTCGGCCCTGTCGACGGCTTCCTCGACGCTCTCCGGCATGGAGAACCCGATCTCCTGCACGGTGTTGCCCGCGTCGATGAGGCGGCGCAGGAGAGCGTGCTCCTCGACGATGCGGGCGTAGCGCGCCGCAGCCGAGGCGGTTGGATAGGCATCGAGGAGTCCCGCGATGTATGGGGTCCCTCCGATCGCCTCGAGCTGGCCCCGGCGCGCCAGCTCGTCCGCGACCGTGATCGCGTCCACGGGCTGGCCGGCGCCGTAGAGCTCGAGGATCGCCTCGTACACGTGCGAGTGGCTCGGCTTGTAGAAGTCGTTGGGTTGGAGCACCTCGACGACGTTGGCGATCGCCTCTTTGGACTCGAGCATGGCGCCGAGCACGGACTGCTCCGCGTCGAGGTTGTGGGGCGGGATCCGTAACGGCGGTCTCTCGGCGGCGCGAACGGCCACTGGTCACTCCTCTCCTAGAGGCCGAACACATGTTCGCACGCGGGCGCGACAGGTTCTCGGTTTCGTCGTGGAGCCGGCCCGTGGGGAGGCGCGACCGGACTCGAACGCTACGCGGCCTGTCCTGTGGGCAACAAGCCCGGAAGAGCTGTGGATACCTGTGAAGAGACCCGGGCCGTCCGCCCGGCCGCTTCAGGCGTCGTCGAAGAGCGCGTCGTCGTGCGCGATGACCTCGACGGTGACGAGCGCGTTGACCTCGGCGTGGAGGTGGACTTCGACCTGATAGCTGCCGAGGGACCGGATGGGATCGTCCAGCCGGACGTTGTGGCGGTCGACGGACTCGCCGAGCTGCTCCTCGACCGCGCGGGCCACGTCCGACTTCGTCACCGACCCGAACAGGCGGCCGCCGTCGCCGGCGCGCGCCGAGATGTAGACGGGCTGGGAGCCGAGAACGCCCACCTTGGCCGCGGCCGCCTCCTTCGCCTTGCGCTCGCGCTCCTCGCGGGCGCGCCGCATCTGCTCCGCCTGGCGCAGCGACCCCTTGGTCGCAACGAGCGCGAGCCCCCGGGGCACGAGGAAGTTGCGGGCGTAGCCGTCCGCCACGGAAACCACGTCGCCCTTGAGCCCGAGCGCGTCGACGTCCTTGGAGAGGATGACCTTCATCCGGCTACCTCGACGAGTAAGGGAGCAGCGCCATCTCGCGCGCGTTCTTGATCGCGGTCGCGACGAAGCGCTGGTGCTGGGAGCAGTTCCCGGTGACTCGGCGCGCCCGGATCTTGCCGCGCTCGCTGAGGAACTTCCGCAGCAACGCGATGTCCTTGTAGTCCACGTAGGTCGCCTTGTCGGCGCAGAACTGGCAGTACTTCTTGCGCTTCTTGATCGGCGCCCGGCTCGAGGGCTTCTTCGACCGGCGGTCGCGCTCGCGCGGCACGGCTCAGAAACCTCCCTCGTCGGGGGCGCCCACGGGCGTCGGCGCGCCCCAGTCGCCGCCCGCCCCCTGGCCGCCCCGGCCGGCTTGGCCGCCGCGCCCCTGCCAGTCACCCGAGCCTCCCGTGGATCGGTTGGACTTGGTCACGGTCGCGGTCGCCCATCGCAGCGACGGGCCGACGTCGTCCACCTGGACCTCCACGACGGAGCGCTTGTTTCCCTCCTGGTCCTCCCACGACCGCTGCTGGAGTCGTCCGACCACGACCACGCGCGACCCCTTCTGGAGGGACTCGGCGACGTTCTCGGCCATCTCCCGCCAGCAGTTGCAGCGGAAGAACCCGTCGAGCTTGTCCTCCCACCCGCCGTCCTGGTTGGGCCGGCGCTGGTTGACTGCGACCGTGAAGTTGGCCACCGCGGCGCCGCTGGGGGTGAAGCGGAGCTCGGGGTCGTCGGTGATGTTGCCGACGAGCGTGATCACGTTGTTCGTTGCCATCGCACTCTCCTTGCCGCCCGCCCTACTCGGGCCGGACCACCTTGCCCCGCACGAACTCGTCCGAGATCTGCAGCGTCCGCTTCAGTCTGTCGACCGCGGTCTCGGGCGCTGTGAAATCGGTCACAAAGTAGTAACCCTCGCGCTGGTGGCCGATCTCGTAGGCGAATCGGCGCACTCCCCATCGATCTATGTTCGCGACCTCGCCCCCGGCGTCCTTGATGACGCCGGTCACCTTGTCGACCGCCTTTTGGACGTCGCCCTCGTCGAGGCGTGCGTCGACGATGACCATGGCTTCGTATCTACGCATCTTCCTCCTTCGGACTCGGCCCATCGGTGGGCTCGAGGCCCCCGGCGCGCGGGACGCGCACGAGGGGCAGGGGGATCCAACTCATCGGCGATGGCGGCCCGGCAGTGACCCCGCCGGCACGCCGAAGCCATGCTAGCACCGGCGCCTCGGTGCCCCTCCGCCGCGCTCCGTCGTGGCCGTGGGAATCTTGGGCGACAGCGTGGAAGCTTCCTCCTGGACACTTCGAGCCCGCGCCGGAGTGGCTTCGGCCGCCCGGACCCTGGACGGCAGGCCGTGGCGCGAGGCCCTCCGTATGGTCGTGCTCACGCGCGTCGTGTTCGGGGCCGTTGCCTACGCCGCCGCCTGGCTGCTCGCCTCGGGAGCGGGCGGGCTCGACACGGGCTTCCTCGATCTCTGGAGCCGCTGGGACGCTCTTCACTTCTTCGCGATCGCGGAGCACGGTTACACAGGGCCGGGATCCGGTCCGGATGCCACCGCCTTCTTTCCGGCTTTCCCGCTCACGCTCCGCGCTCTGTCGGCCGCGGGCTTGCCGCCGGCCGCCGCGGGGCTGCTCGTGTCGCTCGTTGCGTCCGTGGTCGCGCTCGCGGCCCTGTTCGCCCTCGCGGAGCGGGACCTCGGTGCCGGCGCGGGCCGGCGCGCCGTGGCCTACCTCGCGCTGTTCCCCACCGCGGTCTTCCTCGTGGCCCCCTACAGCGAGGCGCTGTTCCTCGCGGGGGCGATCCCCGCTTTCCTCCTCGCTCGCAGGGGGCGGTGGACGCTCATGGGGGTGCCCGCCGCGCTCGCCACCGCGACCCGCTTCGCAGGTGTCTTCCTCCTGCTCGGCCTCGTCGCCGAGCTCTTCCGCCAGCGGCCTCTGACCGCCGCTCGCATGCGGGCCGCAGCGGCCGGCTTCGGCATCGCCCTGCTGCCGTTGGTCGCCTACGGCGCCTTCCTCGCCGCGGCCACCGGCGACCCCCTTCATTTCTTCACCGACCAGCGCCAGGGCTGGGGAAGGCAGCTGACGAACCCCCTCGACGCGCTCGCGAATACGTGGAACACGTGGCAGGGCGCCGACTACCCCTCCAACTGGATCTTCGCCTGGAGGATCGAGGTCCTGGCCGCGGCCGTGGGGGTGGGGCTCGTCGTGTGGGCAGCCATCAAGCACGAGTGGGGCTACGCGGTCTACATGGGAACGACGATGGCGGCGCTGCTGTCGAGCACCTGGTACTTCAGCATCCCCCGCATGCTGCTGTCGCTGTTCCCCGTCGCGCTCCTGCTCGCCGAGGCCACGGGTCGGCGCGCCGAGCGCCACGAAGCGGCTCTGGTGGTGCTCGCGCCGCTGGCGACGGTTGGGGTCGTCGTCTTCACGCAGGGGGCGTGGTTCTACTGAGCGAGGCTGCCCGGTCCCCCGTGGCAGGGCGCGCACCGAGGGCTGGTCCGAGCCGCTCCCGGCGCGCCCGCATGTCCGCCCTCGTCGCGGCGTTCGTCCTCACTCGCGTCGCGGCCGCGTGGCTCGCCCACCATCCCGACGCCTACTCCTTCGAGGGGACCTTCGCCTACGGCGACGTCGTCCGGTACGAGTCGTGGGCGACCGCCCTCGTCGAGGAGGAGCGCGTCCCCTACTCGGAGGTGGCGATCGAGTACCCGCCCGGCTCCCTTCCGTTCGTCTCCGCGCCGCGGACGTGGGGGAGCGGCGGCGATTACCGCGCCGCCTTCATCGTGACGATGCTGGTGGTCGACGCCTTCGGGCTGCTCGCGCTCGTGCGGATGGCGCCGCGCGCCCGCCTCGGCGGGGCGTGGGCATGGGTCGCCCTCGTCCCGCTCGTGGGCCCGCTCGCCTATCTCCGCCTCGATCTCGTCCCCGCCGTCGCGACCCTGTGGGCCCTCGAACGAGCGGCCTCCCGGTCGTGGATGGGGGCCGGAGGGTGGTTGGGCCTCGGAGCCGCGGTCAAGCTCTATCCCGCCCTTCTGCTCCCGGGGGCGTGGGTCGCCTCGGGCCGGCGGGGCCGGCTGCTCGTGGGGGCGGCCGTGGTCGCCGCGGCCGCGGCCCTGCCCTTCCTAGGTGCCGCCGGCGCCCTGTGGGACTCCGTCGTCGGCTATCACTCCCAGCGAGGCATACAGATCGAGAGCACCTGGGGAGCGGGCCTCGTTGCCGCTGCCCGCTTCGGCTATCCCGCCGCGGTCGTCTACGAGTTCGGCGCCTTCCACATCCGGGCCGGGATCGCCCCGACGCTCGAGGCGATGTCTGTCGTCGCGTCGATCGCAGCCGTCGTCGTGGGGACGTTCCTCGCCCGCGGCGCGCGCCCGGGCGCGCCGGCACACGTCGCCCGCGTCCTCGTCTTCACCCTGGCGCTGCTCCTGGTCACCGGGACGGTCCTGTCGCCGCAGTACGTGCTGTGGCTCGCTGCGCTCGTGGCGGGCTGGTACTCGCTGGATCCCGGGGCGGCCCGCGGCGCCCTCGCGCTCACCGCGATCGCCGCGGCCCTGACCCAGCTCGTCTACCCCGTCCTCTACACCGGGCTGCTGGCGCTGAGGGCGATCCCCCTCGTCGTGCTCGTCGCCCGCGACGCGCTCGTGGCCGCGACCGCAGCCGCGGCGTGGCCGGCGACACGCCGGATCTAGGGGGGCGGGCAGCTACCTCGTACGGCGGGCGGACCCGTTCCGGGACCCCTCCGTCGCACGCCCGTTCCAGCGCGTGCCGGTGAGGTAGGAGCGCAGGAGGTGGTTCCAGGCGCAGTCGACGCACACCTCGACCACATAGCAGGTGAACTGCTCGTGGGCGCCGGCGAGCTCGTCGAGCCATGCGTCCGGGTAGACCACGCGCCCGTTGTTGTGCTTGAGGGCGTCGCCGTACACGTAGCGCACCGTGCGCAGGCTCTCGTGGGAGCACACCGGGCATTTCGCCCCGGCGTCGGCTCCGATGTTCTTGGCCGCCCTCATGAGCTCGGGGTGGGCGTCGCAGATGTCGGTCGTGGACAGGCGCCCTCGACGCAACGAGGCGAGCGTGGAGCGGCGTGCGAGGCTGTAGTCGACGCCCGGGCCGCCCTCCACGCGCGGCGGGCGCGAGGGGTCGAACGACCGTCCCGAGGGAACGCTGAGCAAGCGGCGCGACCGAGGCATGAAGCGATGGTACCCGGCGCCATCCCCCTCCCTCGGAGGTATCGAGATGATATATCGTTTCGATATATCGCGACGATAGGAGGACCTGCGAGGTGAGGCAGTCCCGGGCCCTGGACCTGGCCGTCCTCGGCCTTCTCAAGGAACGGCCGATGCACGGCTACGAGCTGCGCAAGCAGCTCGGAGGCATGCTCGGCCCGCTGTGGCAGGTGTCGTGGGGCTCGCTGTACCCGAGCCTCCGCCGCCTCGCGCGCGATGGCGCCGTAGCCGTCGCGGCCGAGGCCGCCCGCCCGCGCGCCCGCGCGTCGAAGGCGGGCAAGGCCGGGCTCGGGGCCGGCCGACGGCGGACCGTCTACGAGATCACGGACAAGGGCGACGCGGTCTTCTCGGGCATGCTCGAGGAGGCCGCACCCGCGGTCGACGAGGAGCACTTCGCCCTCAAGCTCGCGTTCTTCCGCTATCTGCGCCCCGAGTCCCGTATCGCGCTCCTCGAGCGCAGGCGGGCCTACCTGCAGGACAAGCTCGCCCAGTTCAGGTCGAATCTGCGTACCTACCGCGAGCGCATGGACGGGTACGCGCTCTCCCTCCAGAACCACGACATGGCGGTGACCGAGAACGACATCAGATGGATCGACGAGCTCATAACGAAGGAGATCGGCCCCCAGGGCGCGCCCGCTGCGGTCGTGGGGACCCCCGATCCGTCGCGGAAGTCCACGGTCCAGCAGGGCCTGGACGCGTAGAAGGGGGTTCGACATGCCCAAGGTTCGAGTCGGAGTCATCGGCGTCGGCAACTGCGCCTCCTCGCTGCTCCAGGGCGTCTCCTATTACGCCAAGGCGCGCGAGGACGAGCGTGTGCCGGGGCTCATGCACGTCGGTCTCGGCGGCTACCACGTCTCGGACGT
>DATADD010000206.1:0-2791 GCA_036258675.1 Actinomycetota bacterium
CCCACCAGCAGCGCCGTCAGGGGCTCGACGATCCGGGCGTTGTCGAGCCCTCCCGCGTCGACGAAGCGGAGGCGGGGGATCGCCTCGACGAGATCGCGCAGCGCCGGCTTGGCTGCCTTCGGCCCGCACACGAGCACGTCGCCCTCGAGGTCCTCGTCGAGGTCGTTGAGGGCCGAGGCACTCAGCGTGTGGAACGCGGCGCACACCCGCGGCCCTCCGACGAGGGCGAGCGCCTGCTGCGCCGCCGAGCCCTGCCACACGCCGAGGGTGTGCCACGGTCTCCCTCCCGTCGCCGCCGCCAGGGGGACCGTGCAGTCGATCACGACCGCGTCCGGCCGCAGCCGCTCGGCGACCGACCGGTAGAGCGCGGCCTGGCCCGAGAACGGGACCGTGACGCAGACCACGTCGGCCTCGCCCGCGGCCTCGTCGTTGACCGCCCCGCGCGCGGCGCAGCCGGGGGCGACCGCCTCGAGCCGGCGCGCGGCCTCGTCGGCGCGCCCCGCGTCGCGCGAGCCGATCACGATCTCGATGCCGGCGCGGGCCCATCTGCTCGCGAGCCCGAACCCCTCCTCGCCCGTCCCCCCGAGGATCGCGACCCGGTCGACGCTCACGTCGGGCGGTGCTCCCCGAAGACCGCCCGCAGCGCGTCGGAGACCTCGCCGAGGGTCGCGTAGGCGGCGAGGGCCTCGCGCATGGGGTGAAGGAGGTTATCGGAGCCGCGTGCGGTCTCCCCCACCGACTTGAGGGCCGCCTCGACCGCGGCCTCGTCGCGGCCGGCCCTGACGTCCGCGAGTCGCCGGGCCTGGCGCCGCCCCAGCTCGGGGTCGAGCTCGAGCAGCTCGATGTCCTCCTCCTCGGCGCCCCCGAAACGGTTGACCCCGACGACGACGCGCTCCCCGCTCTCGACCGCGCGCGCGATCCGATAGGCCGACTCCTCGATCTCCTCCTTCATCCAGCCCGACTCGATGGCCGCGATCGCGCCGCCCATGTCGTCGATGCGCTCGATGTAGGCACGCGCGCGCGCCTCGATCTCGTCCGTGAGCGCCTCCACGTACCACGAGCCTCCGAGGGGGTCTGGCGTGTCGGCGACACCCGACTCGAACGCCAGGATCTGCTGCGTCCGCAGGGCGATCGTCGCCGCCTTCTGGCTCGGAAGCGCGAGGGCCTCGTCGAAGGAGTTCGTGTGGAGGCTCTGCGTCCCCCCCAGGACCGCGGACAGCGCCTCGAGGGCGGTCCGCACGATGTTGTTCTCCGCCTGCTGCGCGGTCAGCGTGGCGCCGCCCGTCTGGGTATGGAAGCGCAGCTTCATCGAGCGGGGGTCGGAGGCGCCGAAGCGGTCCCTCATGATCGTCGCCCACAGCCGCCGGGCGGCGCGGAACTTGGCCGCCTCCTCGAACAGGTTCATGTGGGAGGCGAAGAAGAACGACAACCGCGGGGCGAAGTCGTCGACCGCGAGGCCGGCGTCGAGCGCGGCCTGCACGTAAGCCACCCCGTCCGCGAGCGTGAACGCCACCTCCTGCACGGCGGTGCTCCCCGCCTCGCGCATGTGGTAGCCCGAGATCGAGATCGTGTTCCAGCGCGGCAGCCGCTCGCGGCAGTAGGCGAACAGGTCCGTGACGATCCGCATCGACGGGCCCGGAGGGTAGATGTAGGTCCCGCGCGCCGTGTACTCCTTGAGGATGTCGTTCTGCGTCGTTCCGGTGATGGAGTCGGGCGGCGCACCCTGGCGCGCGGCGACGAGCTCGTACAGCAGCAGCAGGATCGCTGCTGTCGCATTGATCGTCATCGACGTCGACACCTCGGCCAGCGGGATGCCGTCGAACAGGACCTCCATGTCGGCCAGGGAGTCGATCGCCACGCCCACGCGTCCGACCTCCGCCGCGGCCGCGGGGTGGTCGGAGTCGTAGCCCATCTGGGTCGGCAGGTCGAAGGCAACCGACAGCCCGGTCTGGCCGGCCGAGAGCAGGTAGCGGAAGCGCTCGTTCGTCGCCTCCGCGCTCCCGAAGCCGGCGTACTGGCGCATCGTCCACAGCCGGTCGCGATGCATGCCGGCGTGGATGCCGCGCGTGTACGGGAAGCTTCCGGGCCGTCCCAGCGCACGCTCGGCGTCTCGCTCGGTGGGCTCGTAGAGCGGCTCTACCTCGATACCGGAGTCGGTGACGCGCCTGGGGCCCACCGTGCGAGCCTATTCCGCGCGCCGGCCGTTAGGATGCGGCCCGAGCAGCGAGCCTCTTCGACAGCACGGAGCCCACGCCGGACAGCGATGGCGACAGTTCAGGACGTCTACAAGAAGCATCGGCCCCAGGCGTTCGCGGCGGAGCGCGGGCCCTCGTCGTTCGAGGTCTGGTCGTGGTTCTTCATGCGCATCTCGGGGGTCGTGCTGTTGTTCCTCGTGCTGATCCATCTCTTCGTCATGCACCTCGTGGACGCGGGCGTCGAGCGGGTCGATTTCGCCTTCGTGGCGGCGCGGTGGGACAACGTCGGGTGGAAGACGTTCGACTGGGTCATGCTCTTCCTCGCCCTGCTCCACGGGAGCAACGGACTGCGCATAATCATCGACGACTACGTCCGCCGTCCGGGCCTCAGGACGGCGATCAAGGCGACGCTGTACATGACGACGGTGATACTCATGATCATGGGCACCGCCGTCATCGTCACCTTCGACCCCTCGACGGCGGCGTAGCGCACCGACGATGGTCCACGTCCACGAGTACGACGCCGTCATCGTTGGGGCCGGCGGCGCGGGGCTGCGGGCCGCGCTCGAGGCCGGCAAGCGCGTCCGCACCGCCGT
>DATADD010000207.1:0-5092 GCA_036258675.1 Actinomycetota bacterium
GTACGTCGTGACCGAGAACGTGACCCAGACCGTGCCGGTCGAGCGCGAGGAGGTCCGCATCGAGCGGGAGCCGATCACCGATGCCAACGTCGGCCGCGCCACCTCGGGTCCCGACATCTCCGACGAGGAGCACGAGGTCACACTGACCGAGGAGGAGGTCGTGACCGAGAAGCGGGCCGTGCCCAAGGAGCGCGTCCGCCTCGCCAAGGACACCGTGACCGAGGAGGAGCAGGTCACCGAGCAGGTCCGCAAGGAGCGTATCGACACGGAGGGCGAAGTCAGGCCCTGAGGGGTCGTGCGTCGATCCGGGGGGAGGGCGGCGCTAGGGTCCCGGTGAGGGCGAGACCCGCACGCGCCCCTCCTCCACGTCGATGTGGAAGTGGTTCTCCCGCAGCAGGTCGGCGCCCTCGGCGTCGCTGACCCCGAGATCGCGCGCGAAGCGGGGACGGTGGCGCGCCACGGTCCCCTCGAAGGAGACGAAGAGCCCCGCCTCGACGTCGTCGGGCGACTCCCTGCTCCCCGTGAGCCGGACCCACACCCGGTCCCGCTCCGTCCGGCCGATCCAGAAGCCCTCGTTGGAGGGCACCGAGTGCACCGGAGCGGCCTCCGCCACGACCTCCTGGCCCCTGTAGGAGCCGAGCCCCCGGCTGAGATCGTCGAGTGGGATTGGTGTGCCCGACGCGGTCGCCAGCACGGTCTCCGGCGCGGGAGAGGGCGGCGCCTCGGCTCCCTGGCTCAGCGCGACCGCGACCGCGACGGCGGCGGCCCCGGTCGCGCCCAGGCTGGTGGCCCTGCCCGTGGGGGTGCGGAGCCACTTCCACAGGCTCACGAGCGGGAGCGGCAGCCACGCGCCCAGGTCGCGACGGCGCCCGACGAGGGGGTCGCTGAGCGACGCGCAGAAGGCGCACTCGATGAGGTGGCGTCCGGCGTCGAGGATCGCCTGGCGCCGGCGGTCACCTGATGAGAGGGCGGCCAGCACGGGACGGCACCTGTCCGTGGGAGGCTCCTCGCGCCGCATGGCGAGCAGGTACTCGACGCGCAGCTTGGCTCGCGCCCGGGAGAGACGTACGGCGGCGCCGCCGCGGCTCCACTCCATCTCCTCCGCGAGGGTCGCCGTGTCCACTTCCTCGAGCTCGAAGGCCACCACCGCGCGCCGCTCCTGGGTCCCGAGCCGGTCGAGGGCCGCGGCCACGGCCCGGCTCTCCTCCCGACGCAGCGTCTCCTCCTCGGGTTGCTCCGGGGTCCTGAGGTCGATGAGGCGTGGGGCGTGCCGTCGGCGCCGCTCCTCTGTGCGGGCGAGGGACGACACGAGGTTGCGCGCGGTCACGACCGCGTAGGGCAACAGCGCCCCGCCCTCGAGTCGGGTGCGCGCCTCCACGAGCCTCGTCAGGGTCTCCTGGACGAGGTCGTCGACCGTGTCGGGATCGCGCACCCGGGCCCCGACGACGCGCCGTACGGCCCCTTCGATCTCGGCAAGGGTCCCGTCCCGGGTTGCTGCGGGCGCCGGCCTGTGAACGTTGAGGTCTTCGGTCACGGCTCATACCTCTCTGGGGGACCCACCAGTTTCCCACCGGGGAGTAGAGCCTTCTCGCGGAGCTCCTCTGCGAGCCCGAGCCTCCTGCGGCCTTGCGTCGTATCATCCTGGGGCTCGCATCGTTGATGCCGGCGGGGAGGACATGTCACCCAAGAGACGACAGCCGTTCGCCGCGGTGCTCGGACCGCTGGAAGCGGAAGTCATGCAGGCGGTGTGGGACGGCGGCGACGTCACCGTGCGCGACGTCCAGGCAGCCCTGAGCCGCACGCGCGCGGTCGCCTACACCACCGTGATGACCACGATGGGGCGGCTCGCCGACAAGGGTTTCCTGCGCCGGGTCGAGACCCAACCCGCGCACCGCTACTCCGCGCTCGTCGCCCGTGAGGAGTACGCCCGCACGGCGGTCAAGTCGGTGCTCGACTGGCTCGTTGGACAGTTCGGTGACCCCGCGGTGGCCCATTTCCTGGACAGCCCCGAGGCGGATTCGCAGCTCATCGCCTCGCTGCGCGAGGCCATCGCGCGGATCGAGGACGCGGCCCAGGATCGTGCCTGACGCCGCCCCCACCATCCTCGCCCTCCAGCCCGACTCCCCCTGGGTGGTCATCGTCGTCGTCTCGTTCGTGACCGTGCCGGTCGTGGCGCTGCTGCGCCGGTTCATCAAGCGGCCGGGCGGAGTGGCGAGCGGTCTCCTCCTTGCCCTCCCGCTCGTGCTTCCCCTCGTGGCGGGAGCGCTCTACGGGCACCCGGTCCTGCCCGAGGTCGCTGTGCTCCGGCCCGCGATCGCGGCGCTGCAAGGCTCGGGCCGGGGTCTGGGCCATCTCATGCTGCTGCGCGACCCCGGCTCGCGCGTCGTGATCCCCTACTCGGTCGCCGGCTCCACCGGGCCGTGGCTTCTCGTGCTCGGCGCATCGCTGAGCTCGGTCCTGCTTCTGCGCCGGCTGTGCGGATGGTTTGCGGTCCGTCGCCTATTGCGACGCTGCTCCACCCTCGAGGAGGTCGGCCGTCCCGAGGTGACCGACACCGTCGCGCGGCTCGGACTCGCCGCGGGCCTCCGCCGCGCTCCCGCCGTCGTCGTTCTGCCCCCCGGCGTGGAGGGCGCGTTCACGGTCGGGGGAGGCGGCGGCCGCATCCTTCTCTCGGAGAGACTGCTCGCCGAGCTCAAGCCGCGCGAGCTCGAGGCCGCCGTTGCTCACGAGGTCGCCCATCTCGCCGCGCGCGACACGCGGCTCCTCCTCTGCGCCGGGCTGCTGCGCGACGTGGTCGCCTGGAACCCCCTCGCCCACTTCGCCTACCGGCGGCTGCGCACCGATCGGGAGCTCGAGGCCGACCGGCGCGCGGCGGCGCTCACCGGCAGGCCGCTGGCGGTCGCGTCGAGCCTGCTGCGGATATGCGAGCTCATGGGCTCCACCCGGTCGGCGCTGCGCCCCGCGCTGCGGTTCGGCGTGCGAGGCAGGCGTCTCAGCCTCCGTGTAGCGAACCTCATCGCCCTCGCCGATGGCACCGCCACGACGAACACCGGTGTCATGCCCTACGCGGCCGCCGCCGCTCTCGCCGCGGTCCTCGCGCTCGGCGTGGGAGTGAGGATGTCGGGTCAGCAGGACGCGCTCGCCCTCGTGTGGGGCGCGCCGGACTCGGACGTCGCTCGGGTATGGACCCCGGAGAGGAACCCGTGGGACATCAAGGCCCGGGCGCGGGCCTCACGGAGGCCCCGCGGCGAGCAGTCCTCGCGCGGGCGCTTCGACGCCCCCCTGCCGCCGCGCGGGGCGCTGGCCGCCCTCGAATCCGCGCCCGCCGTGTCCGAGCGCAACCTCGCCAGCTGGATGCAGGCGGTGTCGATGGTGGCGCGCCAGCGCGGGCTGCCCCCCAAGGGGCTCGGCCTCCAGACCGCCCAGGGGTGGAGGGCCCAGCCGCTCTTCATCGAGCCCCCGATCGGGTCCTTCGGCGTCTACAGGATGGAGCGACTAACTCTGCCGGCGAGGGAGCGAGCGCCGTAGTCGAGCGGGGAAGCGGGCTGTGCCGGGTGACTTGTTACGACGCCTGTAGTAGGCTCCCGGCCGCCGGAGGTCCCTGCATGACCGGCCGCCACCCAGCCGGGGGGTGGGAGGAGGCGTAGCAGTGGCACAGACCGCTACCGATCTATCGACCAGCTATCAGGTCGGCGGCCCGCCCGATGCCGAGTCCGGGGCCGTCGTCGCACGCTCCCCCCGCCAGCTCTTCTGGGCCCGGTTCAAGGAGGACAAGCTCGCGATCGCCGGGGGCGTCGCGATCGTCATCATGATCGCGCTCGCACTCACCGCCGACCTGTGGGCCAACATCACCGGGCACCCCTTCGACCAGCTCTACAAGGACCGCCTCGACGTCTTCGGGATCCCCACGGGTCCCGACTCGGAGTTCTGGTTCGGGGCCGACGACCTCGGCCGGGACCTCTTCGTGCGCATGCTCTACGGGGCGCGCGTGTCGCTCAGGATCGCATTCATCGCCACGGGTGTCGAGGTAGTGATCGGTGTCCTGGCGGGCCTGTTCAGCGGCTTCCGCGGCGGAGCCATCGACGTGATCCTGTCCCGCATCATGGACCTCGTCCTGTCCATCCCGTTCCTTCTTCTCGGGATAGCCCTGGCGGTCGCGGTGGGTGCGAGCGAGGGGCTCGTCATCTTCATCATCGTCTTCTTCGGATGGCCCTATATCGCCCGCATCGTCCGGGGCCAGGTGCTGTCGCTGCGGGAGGCGCAGTTCGTCGAGGCGGCCCGATCGTTGGGCGCGTCGTCGGGTTGGATCATGTTCCGAGAGATCCTGCCCAACCTCGTCGCCCCGGTCCTCACGTACGCGACCCTGATCATCCCGGTCAACATCCTGGCGGAGGCCGCGCTCTCGTTCCTGGGGGTCGGCATCCAGGAGCCGACGCCTGCGTGGGGGACGATGCTGGACCGAGCGACTCAGTACGCGGCCAACGGGGAGGCGTGGTGGTACATGGTGTTCCCCGGGGCCGCCCTGTTCATCACGGTGCTCGGCTTCAACCTTCTCGGCGACGGACTGCGCGACGCACTCGACCCCCGGACCGGCAGATGACCCAAGGAGGTTCGCGCTAGAGAACAGACATAGCTCGGCCAAGCGACGTGTCGGACAAGGACAAGGAGGACGGGATTTGAGAAACATCCGCAGATTGAGAGGGCTCGTAGCGGTCCTCAGCGTCGTGGCGCTCCTCGGCGCCGCGTGCGGCGGCGGCGACGGCGGCGCCACGGGTGAAGGAACCACCGAAGAGCAGCGGGGACAGACGGAGAGCCAGGTGCTCGGAGGCGAACCGTTCTCCGCCAGTGAAGGCGGGGTCATGAAGTTCGCGTCGATCGAGGGCCCCGACTACATGGATCCGGGCGCCGCCTATACGGTCACCTTCTTCGCCTACGTGGCTCGAGGCGTGTTCCGCACGCTCGTCACCTACCCCGCGAGCACGAACCTCCAGGAGCAGAACACGCTCATCCCCGACCTCGCCACCGACCTCGGCCAGCCCAACGAGGACAGCACGGAGTGGACCTACACGCTCAAGGACGGGATCAGGTTCGG
>DATADD010000208.1:0-3544 GCA_036258675.1 Actinomycetota bacterium
CGACGGACAGGATCCCGGCTCCGAGATCGTGCGCGCGCTCCGTCCGGCGCGCCGCTACGACGCCGAAGGTGTGCGGCGCGCCGTGCGAGACCTCCTCGCTGCGATCGGCGAGGACGTCGGGCGCGAGGGGATCCTGCGCACCCCGGAGCGCGTCGCCGACATGTACGGCGAGCTTTTCTCCGGTCTCGGCCGCGACCCCGCCGAGGTCCTCGACGTCCTTTTCGACGAGGGCCACGACGAGATGATCATGGTGCGCGACATCGTGCTGCAGAGCGTCTGCGAGCACCACCTGATCCCGTTCCTGGGTCAGGCCCACGTCGCCTACATCCCCAACAAGCAGGGCTGCATCACGGGGCTCTCGAAGATCGTCCGGCTGGTGGACCTGCTCGCCCGCCGACCTCAGGTGCAGGAGCGGCTCACGACCCAGATCGCCGATGCCCTCGAGGGGGCGCTCGCCCCGCGCGGCGTGCTCGTCGTCATCGAGGCCGAGCACCTGTGCATGAGCATGCGCGGCGTGCGCAAGCCGGGGAGCCAGACGGTCACTTCGGCCGTGCGCGGCGTGTTCCGCAAGAACGAGGCGACGCGCGCCGAGGCGATGAACCTCATCGCGCGCGGCTGATGTGAAGCTCCGCTGCCGGGACCAGCTCTTGGCGCTCGACCGCGTTGCGGTCATGGGTGTGATCAACGTGACCCCCGACTCCTTCTCGGATGGGGGGCTGTGGATCGACGCGCGCGCCGCGATCCGGCACGGGCTCGACATGGTCGCGGAGGGCGCCGACATCCTCGACGTGGGCGGGGAGTCGACCCGCCCCGGCGCCGCGCCGGTGCCCGAGCGGGAGGAGCTGCGCCGCGTCCTGCCCGTCGTCGAGGGCCTCGCCCGCGAGGTCGGCGTTCCCATCTCGATCGACACGCGCAAGCCGGAGGTGGCGCGCAGGGCGATCGCCGCGGGGGCCTCGATCGTCAACGAGACCACCGGCGAGGGGGGCGACGAAGCGGCCGACGGGATCGCGGCCGAGTCGGGGGCCGCCCTCGTGCTCATGCACTCCCGCGGCACGCCCGCGACGATGGGGCGCCTCACCCGGTACGACGACGTGGTGGCAGACGTCGCCGGCTGGCTCCGAGCGCGCGCCGCCCGCGCGGAGGAAGCGGGGGTCGCGCGCGAGTGCATCGCGGTCGACCCGGGCTACGGGTTCGCCAAGGACGCGCGCCAGAGCCTCGAGTTGCTGCGCGGGCTGGACAGGATCGTCGAGCTCCCCTACCCAGTGCTCGTCGGCACCTCTCGGAAGTCGTTCATCGGCAAGGCCCTCGACCTCCCCCTGGACGCTCGTCTCGAGGGGACCGCGGCGACGGTCGCCTGGGCCGTGTCACGCGGTGCCGCGATCGTGCGGGTCCACGAGGTCCGGCCGATGGTGAGGGTCGCGCGCATGATCGAGGCGATCATGTCCCCGGAGGGCCTGTGACCGACGCCATCGTCTTGCGCGGCCTGCGGGTCGACACGAGGGTGGGGGTGACCGACGACGAGCGGGCGCGCCCGCAGACCGTGGTCGTGGACGTCGACATCGCGGCCGACCTCTCGAAGGCCGCGGCGAGCGACGACGTCGGAGACACGATCGACTACGGGGCCGCGGTCAGCGCGATCGCCGATAGGGTCCGCCGCTCCGAGACGAGGCTGCTCGAACGCCTCGCTGCGGACGTGGCCTCCGTCCTTTCTCGTATGGACGGTGTCGAGGCCGTTACGGTAGAGATAAGGAAGGCATCGCCGCCCGTCTCGGAAGACGTCGAGGGGATCGGCGTGAGGATCGAGGTGAGCCGCTAGATGACGGTCTCCTACATCGGGATCGGCTCCAACGTGGGGGAGAGACGGTCGTTCTGCCGGCGCGCCGTCGACGAGCTGCGCGCCGCCGAGGGCATCGAGGTGGAGGCCGTCTCGAGCCTCTACGAGACCACGCCCGTGGGCGGCCCGCCCCAACGGTCCTTCGTCAACTGCGTCGCGCGCATCGACACCGAGCTCGAGCCCCGTCGCCTCCTCGAGACGTGCAAGGAGATAGAGCGCAAGCTCGGGCGCGAGCCCAGCGACATCCGCTGGGGTCCGCGCGTCGTCGACCTCGACGTGCTCACGTTCGGCGACGAGAAGGTGTCCGAGCCGGGGCTCGAGATCCCTCACCCGCGCATGAGCGAGCGCGGCTTCGTCCTCGTCCCGCTGCTCGAGATCGATCCCGAGGCGAGCGACCCGTGGGGCGCCCGCTACTCCGACTGGCTCGACGAGGCCGAGGGAGAGGTGCGCAGGCTCGAGCCCCTGTAGGCGGGCGACCCGGGCATCGCCGCCTGCTCTAGGGTGTGCCGCGGTGACGGCTCCCCCCCGAACGTCCTCGCTGCGTGCGGCGGCCATGGCCGCGACCGCTCTCCTTGCCCTCGTCGTCCCCGGCGCGCCCGCCGCGGGCCCCGGCGATCCCGCGGCCGTCGCCGCCCGGGCGGGCTGGGCCAAGCGGGGTCTCGATGCGTGGCCGGGGCGGGTCGCGGGCCGGCGTCTCCTCGTCCGCTTCCGCCGCGGCGTCGATCGGAGGCAGGCGCGAGCTCTGCTCTCGTCGTGGGGCGGCGAGCTCGGCGCGCGCGTCCCCCTCGCCGGGGCCGACGTCGTGCACGTCCCCGCCGGCCTCTCCGTCGCCCGGGCGCTCGCCCGCCTCGAGGCGAGCCCGCTCGTGGCCCACGCCGAGCCCGACCACCTCGTGTTCCCCGCCGCTCCGCCGGAGGACCCCCGCTTCGATCAGCAATGGGGCCTGCGCAACACGGGCCAGCCGCACCCGGTGGCCGGCGCGCCGGGCACCGTCGCACGCGGCCGTCCCGGCGCCGACATCCGGGCGGTGCCCGCGTGGGACGCGAGCCCGGGCGGCGGCAGGCCCGTGATCGCGGTGGTGGACAGCGGCGTCGACGTTCGCCACCCCGAGCTCGACGCCAACCTGTGGACGAACCCCGGCGAGACGCCCGGCAACGGTGTCGACGACGACGGCAACGGCTACCGCGACGACGTCCACGGGTGGGACTTCGCGCGCGGGCGCGCCGCGCTGCTCGAGGCGCGCCCGTACGACGGCTGGAACCACGGAACCCACGTCGCCGGGATCGCGGCGGCCGAGCACAACGGCGTGGGGGTTGCCGGCGTCTGCCCGACGTGCCGCGTCATGGTGCTCAAGTTCATGAGGCCCGTGGACACCGATGGAGACAACCGACCCGACACCATGGCCGGGACCCTCTCGGCCGAGCTGCGCGCGCTCGGCTATGCCGCCGCCATGGGCGCGCGCGTCGTCAACGCGAGCTACGGCAGCGCGGTGTGGTCCTCGCTCGAGCGGCGCGCGTTCGCGCGGCTCGCACGCCGGGGCATCCTCTCCGTCGCCGCGGCCGGCAACGAGAACGGCGACAACGACATGTACCTGTTCCTCGACTTCGACAACAACGGCATCCCCGACTCGATCTCGCCCGCGTACCCCGCGACCTACGACCTCGCCTCGATCGTGTCGGTGGCGGCGAGCAACCACGGGGATCGTTACGG
>DATADD010000209.1:0-4731 GCA_036258675.1 Actinomycetota bacterium
TACTCGAAGGTCGCCGCCTCGGTCCCCACCTGATCCTCGGGGCGCGCCGGGGGGGCGTGGCCACCCGGCCCGACGAACACGACGTCGTGGTCGCGCCTCGCGGCGCGCGCCCACCGCCCGGGGTCGGCCACGACGCCCCGGCGCGCCCCGAGGATCAGTTGGGGACCGAGGCGGCGACCTTCGAGTAGACGTCCTCGAGCCGCTCGAGGTGGCGGTCGGGCGTGAACTCGGCCGCGGCCCGCTCCCACGCCCTGCGCCCCGCGCGGACGCAGGCGTCGTCGTCGTCGAGGACCGAACGCAGCGTCGCGGCGAGGTCGTCGACGTCGCCCGGCTCGCACCCGAAGCCCTCCCCGGAGCCGACGAGCTCCGGCAGGCCCCCCGTGCGCGCCACCACGAGAGGACGCCCGAGGGCCATCGCCTCGAGGGCCGCGATCGGAGCGTTCTCGTCCCACACCGAGGGGAGGACGAGCGCGCGCGCGTCGCGCAGCAGCGCGGGGACGGCGTCCGCTTCGACCCGGCCCACGAACCGGGTCCGCTCGAGGCCGAGGTCGCGCGCGAGCCCCTCGAGGGGGGCCTGCACGGGGCCGTCGCCGACGATCTTCAGCGGCGGGTCCCCCGCCGCGCGCGCGGCTCGCAGGAGCACGTCCACGCCCTTCTCGCCGGAGAGCCGCCCGAGGTACATGAGGTAGCTGCCGGCGCTGCCGGGCTCCCCCCTCACCTCGGTGAAGTTGCGCACGACCTCGACCCGATCGGGCGGGACCCCCCACTCGAGGAGGCGGGCGGCCACGAAGCCGCTCGGTGTGATGAACGTGCGCACCTTGTCGTGCAGTCTCAGCACGAAGCGGTGGACCCACAGCGCGGCCGCGTAGCCCGCCGCCTGCGCCCGGGAGGGGAAGCATCGGTGCACGACCGCGTGGGCGTACATCCCCGACTCGCAGCGCCGGCACGGCGCGCCCTCCGTGAACATGTAGCCGTTGGGGCAGCGAAGGCGGAAGTTGTGAACGGTCATCACGAGCGGAACGCCTCGCCGCTCGGCGGCGAGGTGCACAGCGGGCCCGAGCGCCGGGTAGGCGTTGTGGAGGTGCACGATGTCGGGGTCGAAGCGGGCGAGCTCCTCCTCCACGCGCCTCAGCGCGGCGCGCGAGTACGCCATCCCGGACGCGGTCGCGAGGCCGGTGCGGAGCTCGGTGTTGCGAGGACCGAGCAGGCTCACGTCGTGGCGGCGCTCCAACAACCGGACCTGCTGGCCCACGTAGCGATCCTCGCCGCCCGGGAGGCGGTAGAAGCTGTGGGCTACGAGGACGCGCACGGGTCCGGGCGCAGCGTGTACCCGTAGCGAGCCAGCAGGGGGAGCGCGAGGCCCGTGGCGACGACCCGGTCGAGCGCGCCCTGACGCTCGACCCACTCCCTGTCTTCGCGCAGCTCCACCGTCCCCGTCTTGAAGCGACTGGGGTTGCCGGAGACGGTGTGGTTCGGCGCGAGCCGCGCGCGGCGCGGCCCCTCGAGGGGCAGCTGGGCGGGGTCCTCGCCGGCCGCGGCCGCCATCGCGCGCAGCGCGTCCGCGGGCCGTGCGACGAAGTCCTCGTAGCGCAGTACGACGGATCCGGCCGCGTCGTGCCGGCGCCGCAGCGCCTCGGCCGCGAGGTTCCACCCCATCCACGACAGCGTGCTGTCGACCGGCCCGTGCTGCACCATCTCGGCGGGGCGGTCGCGGTCCGGCTGCGCCTTGCGCCTCCGCCACGAGTAGGCGACGGCGCGCGGGTCGCGCACGAGCTGCACGTAGCTCGGCCGGACCCCCTCCATGAAGCGGAGAAGCGCCGCGTCCGAGGGCCGCTTGGAGGAGTCGACCACGACGCGGGCACCGGTGACGGCGGCGATCGATGCGTACACGCGCGCCATCGCGCGCGCGTAGCGGGCGAGGGGCTCGCCCTCGGTGGTCGACGTGCGACCGCGCCGAAGCATGCTCCACGTGTGGCGCACGCGCACGGAGTCGCGCTGCCAGCGCACGACCTCGTGAGGGTCGACGGTCCTCTCCCACTCGTCGCCGAAGGCATCCGCGAGCACCTCCGACCACACCGGGCAGTCGCGCACGAGCTCGCCGCAGCCGCACCTCCGGCCTTCGATAAGGCCCCTCTGCCACAGGTAGCACAGCTCGCCGGCGGAGAAGAAGCCGTCGATGGCGCCGAGGAGGTTGTCCAGGATCGTGCTGCCGCTGCGCCCCCATCCGATGATGTAGAGGACCTTGACCGTCTCGCCGACCGTCTCGCCCGGCGCGGAGCGCCGGGAGGGCTCCGTCAAGACCGCGCGCGCGGCCCCACCGGGCGCGCCGCGACCCGTCTCATCCAGAGGGGTCTCCATGGCGTCGACATCGGCAGGCCACGGGCTCAAGATTAGTGGGCCCGGGTCGATGTCCGGGATAATGGCTCCTGCCATGGCGAACGCCGCGCGCGCGAAGAACAAGCTGAGGCAGGCGCGCTTCCGACACCGCACCCTGCGGCGCCCGCTCGTCCTTCTCCGCCATCGCGGGCTCGCGCCGCAGGACGCTTTCCTCGCGTCCTACCCGCGCTCCGGCACGACGTGGCTTCGCTTCCTGTTGTACGAGACGCTTACGGGAGACGACTCCGGTTTCGGCTTGATGCGGGGAGCGATCCCCTCCGTCGGCAAGCAGGCCGGGGCCCGGCCGGTCCTGCGCGACGGCGGCAAGCTGGTCCAGACGCACGAGCCGTACTGCGATCGCGATCGCAAGACGATCTACATCGCGCGCGACCCTCGCAGCGTCGTCTGCTCGGAGTTCTCGTGGCAGCAGCGCTCGGGTTACTACGGGGGCGGATTCGATCGATTCGTGACCGACTTCGCCGCGGGCCGGACGAACCCGTGGGGCAGCTGGGCCGACCACGTGGAGCACTGGCGTCGCGATAGCGCGGCCGCGCGCGGCGGTCACCTCCTGTCGCTCCGCTACGAAGACCTGCGCGCGGACACCCTGGGGGTGTTCAAGGGTGTCCTCGAGTTCCTCGAGGCGGACGTCGACCACGACCGCGTCGTGCGCGCGATCGAGAACAACTCGCTCGACGGGATGAGGGCGAAGGAGGACAGGGCGCAGCAGGAGGGATGGCGTCGCTCGGCGCGCCCCGACATCCGCTTCGTGAACAGCGGCGCCGTCGGGGGCTGGCGGGAGCGGCTGGACCGGGGACAGGTGCGCCTCGTCGAGGAGCGCTTCGGGCGCGTCATGAGGTCGCTCGGCTACGAGCCGGCCGAGGCGGTCTGACCGGACCCCGTCCGGTTCGTCCGTCCGGGGAGCCTCGCTCTTACACACTCTGGAAACCCCTGGAGAGAACTGTCTGCCCGGGCGCGCTTCTCGCCCGTGCACGCGCTCGCGCACTAAAGGCCTCGGGCGCGGATGCCGTTGTGAAGCGCGATGGAGACGCGCAAGAGCGGTTCGAGCAGGGTCGTCGTCGCGGCGTTCGCCGCGCTGTTCTCGCTGACCGGGCTGTCGAGCCTTCTCGCCGCTCGGGGCGACGACGCGGTCGTGTCGACGAAGCGGGTACGCGACAAGCGGGGCGAGGTTGCCGTCGAGGCCGTCACGCAGAGCGCGGCCGGGGACGGGGTGGCGGCGTGGACCGCGCAGACGCCCCCCGTCGCAGGAGGCGGCGACGTGGCAGACGACCCGGCGATCTGGGTCGACGAGGGCAACCCGTCGGCGAGCGTCGTGATCGGAACGGACAAGGACCGCTCCGATGGCGGCCTCTACGTCTACGGTCTGGACGGCTCCGAGCGTCAGCACCTGTCCGTCGGACGCATGAACAACGTCGACGTCCGCTACGGCGTCGAGCTCGGCGGCGCTCCCGCGGACGTAGCCGGAGCGAGCAACAGGACCACGGACTCGATCGACCTCTTCCGCGTCGCGCGGGACGGCACGCTCGCGGAGGCCGGATCCGTGCAGGCCGGCTTCCCCGTGTACGGGTTCTGCTTCTATCGACCCGACGGCGGCCGGCTGTATGCGTTCGTGACCTCCGAACGGGGTGAGGTCGAGCAGTACGCGCTCACCGCCGACGGAGGCTCGTTCACCGGCGAGCGGGTGCGCGCCTTCTCCGTCGGATCCTCCAGCGAGGGCTGCGTCGCCGACGACGCGTCGGGGGCGCTCTACGTCGCCGAGGAGGGCAGGGGCATCTGGAGGTACGGCGCCGACCCGACGTCCGGCTCGGCGCGCACCCAGGTCGACGACGTGTCAACGGACCGCCTCGCGCCCGACGTCGAGGGCCTTGCCATCTACGAGACGGGTGCCTCGACGGGCTACCTCGTCGCCTCGAGCCAGGGCGACAGCACGTTCGCCGTGTACGAGCGGGCGGGGGCCAATCGCTATCTCGGCTCCTTCCGCATCGAGGCGGACGGCGACGCCGTCACCCAGACCGACGGCATCGCGGTCACGAGCGCGAACCTCGGCGGCGAGCTGGCGAGCGGCCTCCTCGTCGTGCACGACGCATCGACCGACGCGGCGACGTCGAACTACAAGCTCGTTCCATGGGCGAACGTCGAGGGCGCGGTGGCCCTCGACGGATCCTCGCCGGGGCCCGGCCCGGCCCCCTCGCCGGCCCCGTCGCCCGCCCCCTCGCCGGCCCCGTCCGCCGCCCCCTCGCCGGCCCCGTCCACCGTCCCCTCGCCGGCCCCGTCCGCGGCTCCGTCGCCCGGCCCGAGCCCCTCTCCCGGTGCCGGCCCTGGGCGCCCGTCGGCGTG
>DATADD010000210.1:0-3905 GCA_036258675.1 Actinomycetota bacterium
GGACCGCGCGGGCCCGCGCGGGGCCGAGGGCGCGCGCCACTCGATCCGATACCTGACCAGAAGCTCTCCTGCGAGGGCGAAGAAGAGGATGACGCCCTGCAGCATCTGCACGATGTCCGAGGGCAAGCCGACGGTCTGAAGCTCCACGCCGCCCACCACCAGTGCGCCGAAGAGGACAGCGACGAGGAGCACGAGCAGCGGCGAGAAGCGGGCGAGGGTCGCGACGATGATCCCGGTGTAGCCGAAGCCCGGCGAGATGTCGGCTTGGATGCGGTGAACGACGCCGCTCACCTCGACCATGCCCCCGAGGCCAGCGAGCGCGCCGGACAGCAGCATGACGGTGATGATGCTGCGGCGGATGGAGTAGCCAGCGTACCGCCCCGCGCGCGGGTTCTCGCCCATGACGCGGACCTTGTAGCCCCACGGCGTGCGGACGAGGACGAAGAAGACCACGAGCGCGGCCGCGACCCCGAGAACGGCCCCGAGGTGGACCGCGGTATCGCCCAGCAGCGGCAGCGTGGCGGCCTCGGAGAACGGCTTGCCCAGGGGGAACCCGAGCGAGCCGGGATCGCGCCACGCGTTGTGGACCATGAAGTCTACGAACAGGATCGCGACGTAGTTCAGCAGCAGGGTGGGGACGATCTCGTTGATGCCGAGGTAGGCCCGCAGCGCCGCCGGCACGAGCGCCCACAGCGCGCCGCCGACGAGGCCGCCGAGCACCATGGCCGGCAGCAGGAGGAGCGCGGGCCAGTCGGGGGCCGCGTACGCCACGGTGGTGGCCCCGGCCGCTCCGAAGTAGAACTGTCCCTCTGCACCGATGTTCCACAGCCGCATGCGGAACGCGACCGCGACCGCGAGCCCCGTCAGGACGAGCGGGATCGCGGCGAGAAGCGTCTGCGCCTGCCCGTAGGCGGAGCCGAAGGACCCGTCCCACATCGCGCCGTAGACGGCGCCGACGGGGCGGCCGGTCGCCACGAGGAAGACCGCCCCGAGCGCGAACGCGGCCACGACCGCGCCCACGCGCACGGCGAGACGGGCCGTGCGCGAGGGGACGAGCCGCTTGACGAGACGGGGACGCGACCCGGTCCGAACGCGTCCCCCCGACGCGCTCTCGCCGGGACCCGCGCGGGCGGTCACGCGGGGGACCCAGCCTCTGCGGTGGTCCCCGCCATCATGAGCCCGATCCGCTCGCGGTCGGCCGCGGCGGCATCGACCACGCCCACGACGCGCCCCTCGTACATGACCGCTATGCGGTCCGCCAGGGACATGAGCTCGTCGAGGTCCTCGCTCACGAGGAGCACTCCCACGCCCCGGCTGCGCTGCTCGAGAAGGATGCCGTGGATCGCTTCGGTCGCGCCCACGTCGAGGCCCGCGGTGGGCTGCGCCGCCAGCAGCACGCGCGGCTCGGAGGAGAGCTCGCGCGCCAGCAACAGCTTCTGGATGTTGCCCCCGCTCATGAGGCTCACGGGGGCCTGGAGCGAGGACGTCTTCACGTCGAACCTCTCCACCAGCTCCCTCGTCGTCCGCTCCGCCGAGCCGAGGTCGAGCAGCGGCCCCTTGCTGAAGTCGCCGAGGTCGACGCGCTTGATGATCATGTTCGACGTCGAGTCCATGGATCCGACCAGCGCGGTCCCGAGCCGGTCCTCGGGCACGTAGGCGAGACCCCCGACGATGCGCGCGCGCACGGGCGCGGCAGTCACGTCGCGGCCCGACATCTCGATGGTCCCCGCGGTCGCGCGCCGGGTCCCGGCGATCACCTCGGTGAGCTCGCGTTGTCCGTTGCCGGCGACGCCCGCGATCCCGAGGATCTCCCCCTCGCGCAGCTCCAGACCGACCCCCCGCAGCGCGGGGAGCCCGAGGTCGCCGTCGGCCTCGACGTCGCGCAGACGCAGGCACACGGATGCCTCGTCCTTCGCGCGCGGAGCGCGCCGCTCTCGATGGAAGACGACGTCGCGTCCCACCATGAGGCGAGCGAGCTCCTGCTTGCTCGTCGCGGCGCGCTCGACGGTGGCCACGCGGGCGCCGGCCCGCATGACCGAGATGCGGTCGGACACCGCCATCACCTCGTCGAGCTTGTGGCTGATGAATACGACGGTGCGCCCCTCGGCCGCCATCTTGCGGAGGGTGGCGAACAGAGCCTCCGCCTCCTGGGGGGTGAGGACGGACGTCGGCTCGTCGAGGATCAGGACGCGGGCGCGCCGGAAGAGCGCCTTCAGGATCTCGACCCGTTGCTGCTCGCCGACCGACAGCTGCCACACGCGCGCCGACGGCTTGACGTGGAGACCGTACTGATCGGACAGCTGCGCGACCCGCCCCTCGATGTCGCCGCGCGACAGCACGAGCCCCCCGCGCGTCCCGAGCAGGACGTTCTCCGCCACCGTGAACGGGTGCACGAGGCGGAAGCGTTGATGCACCATCCCGATCCCGGCCTCGATCGCCTGGCGTGGCGAGCGGAAGACGACCTCGGACGATCCCAGGACGATGGTGCCCTCGTCGGGCCGGTAGATGCCGGCGAGGACGCTCATGAGCGTCGTCTTGCCCGCGCCGTTCTCGCCCAGAAGGGAGTGCACCTCGCCCCTCTCGAGCGTGAGGTCGGCGTGGTCGTTGGCGAGCACGCCGGGGAACCGCTTGACGATCCCCCGGAGCTCGACTTCGGGGGCCGCTTGTGTCACCCGGCCGGTGGAGGCCGTTCCCCCTCCATGCCCTCGACCCACCAGTCCATCGCGAGGAGCTCGTCGAGGCTCAGCGACTCACCCTCCTTGACGCGCAGCTTGCCGTCCTGGTCGGTGATCGGGCCCTGGAACGGCTCGAACGCACCCTCGATCATCTGCTGCTCGACGTCCTCGACCATCTGCTTGGTCTCGTCGGTCACCGAGGGCCCGTAGGGCGCGAGCCCGACGATGCCGTCGCCGATGTGGCCGTAGTAGCTGTGGGTCTCCCACGTGCCGTCGATCACCGCCTGGATGCGGTCGATGTAGTAGCCGCTCCAGTCCCAGACCGGCGCCGTCACCCAAGCCTTGGGGGCGAACTGTGACGCGTCGGAGTTGTAGCCGACCCACTTGAGCCCCGCGGCCTCGGCCACCTGCCCTGTGGCGGGACTGTCCACGTCCTGGCTCAGCAGATCGGCGCCCGCGTCGACCAGGCTCTCCGCGGCCGACTTCTCTGCCTGGGGGTCGAACCACGAGTTCGTGAAGATGACCTTCATGCGGGCGTCGGGGTTCACCGACTGCGCTCCCAGCAGGAAGGCGTTCGTCAGCCGAACGACCTCGGGGATGGGGAACGCCAGCACGCTGCCCATGAAGTCTTTCTCGGACGCCTGGGCCGCGGCGATGCCGGCCAGGTACTTGGCCTCCTCCATGGCGCCGAAGTAGTTCGCCATGTTCTCCGCGCTCTTGAAGCCCGAGCAGTGCTCGAAGAGCACGTCCGGGTACTTCTGCGCGACCTTCAGCGTCGGATCCATGAAGCCGAACGAGGTCGTGAAGATGATGTCGTAACCCTTGCGGGCGAAGCCCTCGATCGCCCGCTCCGCCTCGGCCGGCTCCTCGGGGACGTTCTCGATGAAGGCCGTCTCGACCTGGTCGCCGAACTCCTCCTCGACCGCGAGGCGGCCGTTGTCGTGAGCTGTCGTCCACCCCCCGTCGTCGCGCGGCCCGACGTAGACCCACGCCGCCTTGACGACGTCGTCGCCCCCGCCGCCTCCGCCCTGGGAGGCGTCGCCGTCCGAGCCCCCCGAGCCGGTGCCGCATGCCATGGCCACGACCGCGAACAGTGCCGCGACCGACGCCAGCCTGAGCCGTCTCCTCATCTGCTTCCCCCCAAGGCCAGCGAGCTACCGCCCGATACGAGACGCCCCTCGGCGCGCCGCCCGCTCCCGGGCGCGCCGACGACCCGGTGCGGTCGGGTCG
>DATADD010000211.1:0-3107 GCA_036258675.1 Actinomycetota bacterium
AGACCGAGGCGCCGGAGGCCGAGCCGCGGGCGCGCCCGCGGGCGGTGCGGGTCCACCGCGGCATCACGGTCCAGGAGTTCGCCGAGAAGGTCGACCGCTCGCCCCCCGAGATCGTCAAGATCCTGCTCGGCCTGGGCGAGATGGTCACCGTGACTCAGTCGATGTCCGACGAGGCCGTGCTCCTCGTCGCCGAGGAGCTCGGGACGCCGGTCGAGATCGTCGACCCCGCGGTCGAGGAGGACCTCGACGAGCTCGAGGAGCAGGAGGCGGGCGCGTCCGAGGGCGAGGACGAGGCCGCGCTCGTCGCGCGCGCCCCCGTCGTCACCGTCATGGGCCACGTCGACCACGGAAAGACCTCGATCCTCGACGCGATCCGGCGCACCGACGTCGTCGCGGGCGAGGCCGGCGGCATCACCCAGCACATCGGCGCCTACCGGGTCCACCACGACGGGCGCGAGGTGACCTTCATCGACACGCCGGGGCACGAAGCCTTCACCGCGATGCGCGCCCGGGGGGCGCAGGTGACCGACATCGCGGTCCTCGTGGTCGCGGCCGACGACGGCGTCATGCCCCAGACAGTCGAGGCGGTCGATCACGCGCGCGCCGCGAACGTCCCCATCGTCGTCGCCGTCAACAAGGTCGACAAGCCCGAGTCCGACCCGGTGCGGGTGCGCCAGCAGCTCACCGAGCTCGGCCTCCAGCCCGAGGAATGGGGCGGCGACACGATCTACGTCGACGTCTCGGCCAAGCAGCGCACCAACCTCGACACGCTCGTCGAGGTCATCCTGCTGGCTGCCGACGTCTCCCTCGACCTCCGGGTCAACCCCGACGCGATGGCCCGCGGGCACGTCATAGAGGCTCATCTCGCCAAGGGACGGGGGCGGGTCGCGACCGTTCTCGTCAAGCGCGGCACCCTCTACCAGGGCGACGCGATCCTCGCGGGCCAGGCGTGGGGCCGCGTGCGCGACATGCTCGACGAGCACGGAGCGGTCGTCCCCGAGGCACGCCCGGGCCAGCCGGTGCAGGTGTCGGGCTGGCAGGGGCTGCCCGAGGCGGGCGACGAGTTCAGAGCGCTGCCGGACGAGAGAGAGGCGCGCCGCATCGCGTCGGAGCGCGAGCAGCACCGGCGGCGCGCCGCCGACCTTGCGAGCCTCCCGGGCGTGTCGCTGCAGCAGCTGCTGATGGCCACGGGGGAGGGCGAGGTCCCCGAGCTCAACGTCCTGATCAAGGCCGATGCCCAGGGGTCGGTCGAGGCGCTCGCGGACCAGCTTTCCAAGCTCGACCAGTCCCTTGTCAAGGTCAACCTGCTGCGCAAGGGCGTCGGGGCGATCACGGAGAACGACGTCACGCTGGCGCAGGCCTCGGGGGCGATCGTGATCGGCTACAACGTCGTGCCCACGGCGCATGCGCGCGCGCTCGCGGAGGAAGAGGGCGTCGACGTCCGCGAGTACCGGGTGATCTACCAGGCGGTCCAGGACATCGAAGCGGCCGCGCGCGGCCTTCTCGGGCCCGAGGTGCGCGAGGTCCCCCTCGGAGAGGCCGAGGTGCGCGAGACGTTCCGCGTGCCGCGCGCCGGCACCGTCGCCGGGTGCTATGTCACGACGGGGGTCCTGCGCCGCAACGCGCGGGCCCGCCTCGTACGCGACGGCAGCGTCGTCTACGAGACGACGATCGCTTCGCTCAAGCGCTTCAGGGACGACGTCCGGGAGGTCGCCACCAACTTCGAGTGCGGCGTCGGGCTCGAGGGCTACCAGGACATAAAGGTGGGCGACGTCATCCAGGCGTTCGAGCAACAAGAGGTTGCCAGGTAGGCACGGCTCGGGCGCGCCCAGGCCGCGCGCACCGCGCGAACGGAGCCGTCCATGTTCATCGGCATCGGGACTTTCGAGATCTTCATACCGGCGAGCACCTCGTTGAAGGACAAGCGCCAGGTGCTGCGCCCGATCGTCGACACCGTGCGGAAGAGGTTCAACGTCTCGATCGCCGAGGTCGGCTACCAGGAGCTGTGGCAGCGGGCGGCGTTCGGCGTGACGTGCGTCGCGGGGGAGATGGCGCACTGCCGCAAGGTCCTGCAGGAGGTCGAGAAGGCGATCGGCAGGTCGGCGAGCGACGGCGCCGAGATCGTGGACCGCTCCGTGGACGTGTTCGCGCTGGAGGACCTATGAGCCAGCGGACCGAGAAGGTGCAGAAGCTCGCACGCCAGGTGCTCGGCGAGGCGATCCAGGGGCTCAAGGACCCCCGGGTCGGGTTCGCCACGGTGACCGCCGTCAGGATGACGCCGGACCTCCGCCGGGCGCGCGTGCTCGTGAGCGTGCTCGGCGACGAGTCCGAGCGGGCTGCGACCATGGCGGGGCTCTCGAGTGCGACGCCCCACCTGCGCGCGGAGCTGGGCCGGCAGGTGCGACTCAAGTTCCTGCCCGAGCTCGTCTTCGAGCTCGACCTCGTGTCGGATCGGGCCGCCCGTCTGGAGGAGCTCCTCGACCGGGTCCACGGGGACGACGCGGCCCGGGGAAAGGGGGTCTAGTGCCCCGCGCGCCCGACTGGGACGCGGCGGTCGCGGCCCTGGCCTCCGCCCGCGAGGTCTCGGTCGCGTGCCACCTCAACCCCGACGGCGACGCCCTCGGATCGCTGCTCGCCAGCGCCCTCGGCCTCCGGGCGCGGGGTGCGACGGTGCGCGCCTCGTGGGACGACGCCGCGGTCGAGCTTCCGCCCGCGTATGCGTTCCTGCCAGGGCGGGAGCTCCTCGTGCCCGTCGACGAGCTCCCGCCGGCCGATGTCTTCCTCGCCGTCGACTGCGGAGCTGCCGACCGCCTCGGGCGCCTCGAGGATCCCGCGCGCGCGAGCGCGACGCTGATCAACGTCGACCACCATCCCGGCAACGACGACTTCGGCACTCACAACGTCGTCGTCACCTCCGCCTCGTCGACGGCCGAGCTCGTGCTGCTGCTGCTGCACGACGTCGGCGTCGAGCTCGACCGCGACATCGCCACCTGCCTGTACGTGGGCCTCGTCACCGACACCGGACGCTTCCAGTACTCGAACTCGAGCCCCGAGACGCTGCGGATGGCCGCCGACCTGCTCGCCCTCGGCGTGCCGGCCACGCGCAT
>DATADD010000212.1:0-19656 GCA_036258675.1 Actinomycetota bacterium
GAGGGGCTCACGTCCGCCGGAGGCGGCGAGCCGCGCCCCGATGCGCCCACCTGGGTCGTGGACCCGATCGACGGCACCAACAACTACATCGCCGGCATCCCCGTGTGGGCCACTCTCGTCGCCCTGCGGGTCGGCGGCACCAACGTCGTGGGTGTGTGCCATGCCCCCGCGCTCGACGAGACCTACGACGCCGCGCGCGGCTTCGGCGCACGGTGGAACGGCGCGCCGATCGCGGTCGATCCGCTCGACCGGCTCGGCGACGCGCTCGTGTGCCTGTCCGGCGCCGAGAGCTTCCTCGCCTCCGGACGGGAGAAGTTCCTCAGGGAGCTGTCGACCTCGTGCGGGCGCACGAGGGGCTACGCCGACTTCTGGGGCCACATGCTCGTGGCACGGGGAGCCGCTCACGTCATGATCGAGACGGAGGTGAACCTATGGGACGTCGCCGCCCTCGATCCGATCGTGGCCGAGGCAGGTGGACGCCTCACGCACCTGGACGGGAGCTCGGGACCGCCGTGGCCGGGCAGCTGCCTCACCACCAACGGCACCCTCCACGACGAGATCGTCGCCCTCGCGGCCGAGGTGGGATAGCCGGAGGAGCCACGCCTGTCCGCATCGGGCGCGGGGCCGGCGGGTCGCTCAGGGAGCCAGTCGCTCCACGACCCAGGCTCGGCCGGCGCGCCGGTAGCGAAGCCGGTCGTGAAGGCGGTTGCGGCGCCCCTGCCAGAACTCGACCTCCTCCGGCCGGAGCCGGTAGCCACCCCAGAAGGGAGGCAGGGGCGGATCCGCGCCGTGCTCCCTCTCGGCCTCGGCGAGGCGCCTGTCGAGCTCACCCCGGCCCGCGATGACCTCGCTCTGGGGTGAGGCCCACGCCCCGAGCCTGCTCCCCACGGGTCGGGTGCGCCAGTAGGCCTCGGCCTCGCGTGTCGTCACCGTCTCCACGGACCCGGCGGCGCGCACCTGGCGCTCGAGCTCGGCCCAATGCCACACGAGCGCGGCGCGCGGGTTCTCGGCGAGCTCGCGCCCTTTGCGGCTGACGTGGTTCGTGTAGAAGACGAAGCCCTCGTCGTCGAACCCCTTGAGCAGGACGATGCGGGCGGATGGCGCGCCGTCCTTCGTCGCCGTGGCGAGCGTCATCGAGTTGGGCAGGATGAGCCCCGCGTCGAGCGCGACGCCCATCCAGGCCGCGAACTGGTCCGCGGGACGGGCGGCGAGATCGTCTTCGTCGAGCCCGACATCGGCGTGTCCCCGGCCGAGGAAGGCGATCGTCTCGCCGAGGCCGGGGCGCTGTTCGCGTGAACCGCCCCCTCCAGAGGTCACGGCGGCGGGGGAAGCTGCTCGACCAGGGCCCGGAACGCACGGCCCCTGTGGCTGAACGCGAGCTTCTCCTCGACCGGGATCTCGCCCATCGTGCGGGTGTGTCCCTCGGGGACGACGTGGGGGTCGTAGCCGAACCCCTGGGTACCGCGGCCCTCGAGCGAGATGCGGCCCTCGAGGATCCCCTCGGCCATGAACGAGCGGCCGTCCGGGAGCACGAGCGCGGCGACGCAGCGGTAGCGGCAGGTGAGCGGATCCCCGGCCACCTCCCCGAGCTCCGCGACGAGCTTGCGGTTGTTGTCCTCGTCGCTCGCGCCCTCGCCCGCGAACCGGACCGAGCGCACCCCCGGCCGGCCTTGCAGAGCATCGACCTCGAGGCCGGAGTCGTCGGCGACGGCCGGCAAGCCGGTGGCCTCCACCACCGCACGCGCCTTCGCCAACGCGTTGTCACGGTAGGTGTGGAACGGCTCGCTCAGCTCGAGTCCCGGAGCCGCGTCGTCGAGCGGGACGAGATCCACCTGCGGGAGCAGAAGCGCCACCTGCTCCGCCTTGTGGCGGTTGCGGGAGGCGAGAACGGCCTTCACTCGACCGGCTCCGCCAGCGCCTCCTTCTGCCGCGCCGCGATCCGCCCTATGCCGAGGGTGGCGAGGTCGACGAGCTCGTCGAGCTGGGCGCGGTCGAAGGAGCCGTGCTCCGCGGTGCCCTGGACCTCGACGAGACGGCCCCCGCCCGTCATGACGACGTTCATGTCCACCTCGGCGCTGGAGTCCTCGGAGTAGTCGAGGTCGAGGCAGGCGACCGATCCCACGATGCCGACGCTCACGGCTGCGACGGAGTCGACGAAGGGGTCACGAGACAACTTCCCCGTGCTCCGGAGCCTCGACAAGGCCTGGGCCAAGGCGACGTAGGCGCCGCTGATCGACGCGGTGCGGGTGCCGCCGTCGGCCTGGAGGACGTCGCAGTCGATCAAGACGCTTCGCTCGCCGAGGGCCTCCATGTCGACCACCGCGCGCAGCGCGCGTCCGATGAGGCGTTGGATCTCCTGCGTGCGGCCGGAGGGCCGCCCCCGTCCGACCTCGCGCGGGATCCGCTGCGGCGACGAGCGCGGGAGCATGGAGTACTCGGCGGTAACCCAGCCGCTCCCCCGGCCCGCCATCCAGCGCGGGACGGAGTCCTCGATCGTCGCGGTGCAGACGACCCTCGTGTTGCCGGCCCCGATGAGACAGGAGCCCTCCGCGTAGGGCATGAAGCCGGGCTCGAGAACGAGCGGCCGCAGCTCGGCAGGCGCCCGACCGTCCCGCCGGGTCACGAGCCCACCTCGATCACCATGCCGTCGCGCGCGAGGACGACGTCGACGCCGTCGGCGCTCGCGCGCGCTTGCTCGAGGGACATGGCCGGGTCCTTGTGCGGGGGAAGGTGAGAGAGCACGAGCGTCGACACCTCCTGCTCGGCGGCCACCCGCCCGGACTCCGACGCCCGCATGTGACCCTCCCACGAAGCGTCCGCGTCCTGCAGCGTCGCCTCGCACACGAACACGTCGGCGCGCCGCGCCAGGGGCGCGAAGTCGGCCGTCGGGCCCGTGTCTGCGGAATAGGCAAGGACGCCGCCGGCGTGCTCGATGCGCACCCCGAGCGTCACCGGAGGATGGACCATGGGCGAGAACGACAGCGTCGCGCGCTCCACGCGGACCTCGTCGCCGGGCGCGACGGGGCGGAGCTCGAAGGACTGCGCGAGCTCGCCCCCGAACGAACAGAGCCGCTCGAGGGTCTCCTGCGGCGCCCACAGCGGCACGGAGCGAAGGGGCTCTCTTCCTCCGTAGTGGCGCGCGTGAAAGGCCTGGTACACGTCGGTCGTGTGGTCGGGATGGCGGTGGGACAGCACGATCCCGTCGAGCTCGGGGTAGTCGATGACGTCGAGCAGGTTGCGCCACGTCCCCGCCCCCGCGTCCATCCACAGGCGGAAGCCGTCGAGGTCCACGAGGTAGCCCGAGCAGGCGCGCTCGGTGGTGGCGAACATCCCCGAGCTGCCCAGGACCGTCACCGTCGCGCTCACGGCGCGCCGCTCTGCGCGACGCTCCCCTCGCCTACGGGGGTGTGCCAGGGACGGTGCTCGACGCTGCCGAACTCCGGGCCGAGGAAGCGCGCTCCGAGCTCGGAGAAGATCCCCTCGCTCGACGCAACGAACCTGTGGGTGCCGCGCTCCGTGGTCGGGTTCAAGAGATCGCGCTCCCTGAGCTGCACGTAGATCTCCGCAGCGGTGACCTCCGCGGAGGATATAAGCACGACCCCTTCGCCCATGATGTATCCGATGGCCCCCGCGAGCAGCGGGTAGTGCGTGCACCCGAGCAGGAGGGTGTCGACACCCTGCTCGACGAGCGGCTCGAGGTAGGTCTCGGCCACCGACAGCAGCTCGTCCGACGTCGTGTCGCCCCGCTCCACGAACTCGACGAAGCGAGGACACGACTTGGAGAAGAGCTTCACGTGCGCGCCGAGCCGGCCGACGGCAACGTCGTAGGCGCCCGACGAGATCGTTGCGCGCGTCCCGATCACGCCGATCCTGCCGTTGCGGGTCGACGCCACGGCCGCGCGCGCCCCGGGCTCGATGACGCTGAGCACCGGGACCGGAAAGCTTCGGCCCGCCTCCTCGAGCACGACGGACGCGGCCGTGTTGCACGCGATCACCAGCAGCTTGACGTCCTCCGCGACGAGCGCGTCCATGATCTCGAGGGCGAAGCTGCGCACCTCGGCTCGCGGACGGGGGCCGTAGGGAAGGCGAGCGGTGTCGCCGAAGTAGATGAGATCCTCGTGCGGGAGGAGGTCGATCGTCGCGCGCGCCACCGTCAAGCCGCCGACGCCCGAGTCGAACATCCCGATGGGCGCCGCGGCGCCTACCACCACAGCACCTCCTCCACACGCTCCTGCGCCTCGTCGAGCTCCTGCGTCCACGCCTGCGTCGAGAGGTACTTCCAGCCTGCGTCGGCGAGCAGACAGACGACGTCGCCTCCACCGCGCCGGGCGAGGCGCTCGCCGACCCTGTGCGCGACCCAGAGGACGGCGCCCGCGGAGATGCCGGCGAAGACACCCTCCTCGAGCAGGAGCCGGCGGGTCCACGCGATCGCCTCGCGCGCCCGCACCTTGATCTTGCCGTCGAGCAGATCCGGGTCGAATATCGGCGGGATGTAGCCCTCGTCGAGGGAGCGAAGGCCGTACACGAGCTCGCCCAGCTCCGGCTCGGCCGCTACCACCTGGATCGAGTCGTCCTCCTCCTTGAGGCGCCGGCCCACGCCCATGAGCGTCCCTCCCGTGCCGAGACCGGCCACGAACGCGCGCACCCCGGGGACGTCGGCAAGCACCTCCGCGCCGGTGCCGGAATAGTGCGCCGCGACGTTGGTCGGATTGCCGTACTGGAACGGCATGAAGTAGCGGGGGTCGTCGGCCATGTCCTGCGCCAGCGCCACGGCGCCGTTGGTGCCCTTGGCTCCCTCGGAGTAGACGATCTCGGTCCCGAACGCGCGCAGCAGCTCGACCCTCTCGGGGCTCGCGTTGTCGGGCAGGACCGCCGTGAACCCGTAGCCGCGCACGCGCGCGACGAGCGCAAGCGCGATGCCCGTGTTGCCCGACGTGGGTTCGAGCAGCACCTTGTCGCGCGTCAGCTCCCCGGTCGCCTCGGCCGCCTGCACCATCGCGAGCGCGATGCGGTCCTTGACGGACCCCGTCGGGTTCTGGCCCTCCAGCTTCGCCCACATCTGCACCCCCGCAGGAGCGAGGCGCGGGACCTCGACCACCGGCGTGTTGCCGATGGAGTCGAGGATGGAGCCGAACCTCAACCGCTGGACGCGCGCGACGGCGCCTCGGACCCACCCGCGACCGAGGGCAGCAGGGAGACCGTGTCTCCCTCCTCCACGGGGGTCTCGAGCCTGCCTAGATAGCGGACGTCCTCGTCGTTGACGTAGACGTTCACGAAGCGATGCAGCTGCCCGTCGCTCGAGAGCAGCTGTCCCCGGAGACCCGGGTAGCGGGCGTCGAGCCGGTCGATGAGATCGCCGATCGTGCCGGGTTGCTCCTCGACGACGGCGCGCTGCTCCGTGTACTTACGAAAGACGGTTGGTATGCGAACCTCGACGGCCACGCCGATCCTTCCTTCTGGGCCTTCCTTGGTCTCGAACCAGCATCGTAGTCAACCAGCGGTCCCGTGCCCCCCTTCCGCGCCCGGGCGTCAGTCGGCGACTACGACCGGGATCTCCTCGACCGAGCCGTGCTCGTCGGTCCAGCTCTGCTTGAGGATGCGCCACGCCCGCATCAGCGGGGGATCGGCCGCGAGCGACACGATGAGGTAGGGCACCTCCTCCGCCGCCAGGCGCACGTCCGTCGGCGACGGATAGGGCTCCGTGCGGGTGTGGGAGTGGAACACGGCGGAAAGCTCCAGCCCCTCCTCGTCCAGCGTGTTGTACACGGCCAGCTGCTCCCGGGGCTCGAGCGAGTAGCGGACCGGGCTCCTGTCGGCGTTCGACATGCGGAAGACCCTCGTCACGGTCCCGTCTCGCCCCCCCAGGATCCCGCACGCCTCGTGAGGGCGGCCCTCGAGGCAGTGCTCGACCACCTCCCGTGCGAGGGCGCGCGACATCGCGAGGCGCTCGGTCACGTACGCGACCCCTTCGCGTCGCGCACGACCACCCGGCCGCGTCCCGGCACGAGGGCTCCGACGACCGCAGCGCAGGGCACGGCGCGCCGCGCGAGCGCCGCCACGAGCGCCGCGGTGCGTTCGGACGACACCGCGATAAGGAGACCGCCCGAGGTCTGCGCGTCGGAGAGGACCGCGGCGCGCGCCTCCTCCACGCCGTCGAACAGGACGCGCGGACGCAGCGCCTCCATGTTGCGACGGCTCCCCTCGGGCAGCACGCCCGCGCGCGCGAGCTGGAGGGCTGCGGGGAGGACGGGGACCGCGGCGGCGTCGATCTCGGCGTCGACCTCCGCTCCCAGCATCTGCGCGAGGTGACCGGCGAATCCGAAGCCGGTGACGTCGGTGGCCGCGGCCACTCCCACCTCCACCATCGCCTCGGCCGCGGCGCGATTGAGCGTCGTCATCAGCGCGACGGCCTCCTCCTCGACCGCGGCGTCGACGCGGCCGGCTTTGATGCCGCTCGAGATGATCCCCGTCCCCAGAGGCTTCGTCAGCACGAGGTCGCACCCCGGCTGCGCGCCGGTCTTGGTCACGACCGCGGAGGGATGCACGAGCCCGGTGATCGCGAGTCCGAACTTGGGCTCGGGATCGTCGACCGAATGTCCTCCCACGATCACCGTCTCGGCTTCGGCACAGGTGGCGGACGAGCCCTCGAGCACGCGCGCGAGCAGAGAGAAGTCGAGCGCGCGCGGCCACCCCACCAGGTTGAGTGCCGTGATCGGCCGACCGCCCATCGCGTACACGTCGGAGAGCGCGTTGGCCGCGGCGATCCGGCCCCACGAGTAGGGGTCGTCGACCACCGGCGTGAAGAAGTCGACGGTTTGGACCAAGGCGGTCGTCGCGTCGATGCGGAAGACGGCTGCGTCGTCGGGAGCCTCCAGCCCCACCTGCACCTGCGAGCTCGCCAAGGGGGTTACGTAGCGCAGGACCTGCGCCAGCTCGCTCATGTCGAGCTTGCAAGCTCAGCCGCCGCCGTGGGAGTACGACGTCAACCGGACCTCGTCCCTCATCCACCACCTCCTTCCATCTCGAGGAGCCATCCTCGCAGGCGCTCGACCGTTCGCGGGTGGACTAGTCCGGTCGGGCTACCTCGGGCGGGCGGTCGTGTAGTCCCACAAGGGGAATCGCGCGCCGGGGCAAGTCACCTCGATTCATCGAGGCGTCGCCGGTGCCGATAGCGGGGCGGTAGCCACCAACCGTCCAGGAAAGAGCGATGAAGGTACTGCTCGTAGACGACCACTCCTCCATCCGCCGGAGCCTCCGACAGCTCATCGAATTGAACGACCACTTCGAGGTCGTCGGTGAGGGAGCCAACGGCCGCGAGGCCCTCGAGCGGGTCGAGGAGCTCCGCCCCGACATCATCATGATGGACATGAACATGCCGGTGATGAACGGGGTCGAGGCGACGAAGGCGATCAAGAGCCGCCATCCCGACGTCAAGGTGCTCGCGCTGACCGCGTTCGCGGACATGTCGCTCGTCTCCTCGATGGTCAGGGCGGGAGCCTCCGGCTACCTCCTCAAGGGCGGGTCGGCCACCGAGCTGCTCGAGGCCCTGGACGCGGTCGCGCGCGGGCGCGGCGCGCTCGACAAAGAGGTCACGAAGGGCGTCATGGAGGACGTCGCCGAGCTCTATCGCAAGGAGCAGGAGAGGGCCGACGCACTGGCTGAGCTCGACCGGATGAAGAGCGAGTTCGTCTCCGTCGTGTCGCACGAGCTGAGGACACCGCTCACGTCGATCAAGGGCGGCGTGTCGACCCTGCGCCACGGGTGGGACTCGATCGGCGAGCAGACGAAGTTCGAGTTCCTCGACTCGATCAGCAAGCAGTGCGACAGGCTCGACCGGATGGTCACGCAGATCCTCACCGTGTCCGGGATCCAGAGGGGAGGCCTCGGTCTCCACCCGAGCACCTTCTCGCTCGCCGCCGTCGCGCGCGAGGCGATCGACTCGCTCGGGGTCAAGACGGCCGGCAGACAGATCGTGCTGGACGCGGACCCCACGGTGCAGGCGGCGGGCGACCACAACCGGATCACCGAGGTCGCGTGCGCTCTCATAGAGAACGCGCTCGTGTTCACGTCGGGCCGGGTCGCGGTCTCGGTGACGCGAGCCGAGGGAATCGCGCGCCTGGCGGTGGCCGACGAGGGGCCGGGGCTCGACGCCTCCACCCTCGCGCGGCTGCTCGACAACCCGTTCACACAGGCCGACTCGTCCAGCACGAGGGTCGTGGGGGGCCTCGGGCTGTCTCTCTACATCGCGAAGCAGGTGCTCGAGGCGTCTGGGGGCCGGCTCGAGGTCGACACCGGCCCAGGTCGCGGCGCCACCTTCACGCTCGCCCTGCCACAGCCCTCCGGCCCGGCCGAGGAGTAGCATCGGCCCCGGAGGGAGCCATGGACGTCTACCAGTGCCCCGTCTGCGAGCTGCGCTTCCGCAACGCGCCGGAGATGGACGCCCACATCGAGAGCGACCACCCCTCGTTCCGCGCGGAGCGATCCGCGGTCGACGACGCGATCGCATCGGCGCACGGGCGCAGGCGCGATCACACCAAGCGCGTCCGCGCCGAGGAGGACGACTAAGCCGTACCGGGTCGAGGGGCGAGGTCCGCGGTGCGTTCCCACGCGTGGTGTCGACGCGCGCCGGCTAACGGGCCCCTGGCTCGGCGCGCATACCGGCGCGGGCGAACAACAGCGTTGCGGGGGCTCGCACCAGGCCCGCCGCGACGATGGCGACGCGCGTGGACCGGGCGACCGCGAGGACGCCGAGGACAGGCCCTCCCGCGACCTGGCCGAGCGCATCCGCCTGGCTCCCCATGGAGTTCACCGTCGCGCGCGTCGCGGGGTCGAGCCCGCGGTTCAGCCACGCCGCGTACAGGGGCTCGTTCAAGCCTCGCAGCGCGGTGACGCCCCACAGCGCCGCCACCGCGGGGACGAAGCCCGTCGCGTAGGCGAAGCCGACGACGGTGGCGACGAGCAGCGCCGAGACGACCGCAAGGGCGCCGGCCGCGCCTCGATCGGTGGAGACGTCCACCCTCCGCTTGACGCCTTCGGCCGCGAGCACGGCGAGGACGAGCCCGCCGGCCTGGATGACGCCGAACCACACGATCCGGTCGAGCCGACCGAGCGGGGGAAGCGTCGTCGCCTCCAGGAGCTGGAGCGCCCACAGCCGGTCGAAGCCCTCGGTGGACATCCCGTGGAGGGCCGACGCAGCCAGCAGCATGAGCAGAAGGGGGCGTCCCCGAACGGTCGCGACACCGCCTCGGAAGGTGGCCGCGAACGATCGCGGTCGCAGCCGGCGCCCGCCGCGCGGCGGCCGCGTCCATCCCCGCTCCGGCATCGTCGCCGCGAGGAAGAGACCGAGGCCGACGGCGCAGGCGCCTGCCACGAAGATCGGCGTGCCGAGCGACCTCGTCGCGAGGGCGACGCTGCCCGCGATCCCGGCCAGCGCGGCCAGTTGTCCCACCTGAGTCGCAACGAGGTAGAGGCGCGCGGCGCGCTCCTCGCCGACCTCGTCGGTGATCCATGCCACGTCCGCGCCGCTGGTGAAGGTGAACCCGATCCCCCACAGCACCTGAGCGACAAGGATCGCGGGAAACTCTGCGACGGCCCCTTCAAGCATCCATCCCACGCCGACGAGGAAGGTCCCGACGACGATCGACGTGCGGCGGCTGACCGTATCCGCCACGACCCCCGTGGGCACCTCGAACAGGAGCGTGGTTCCCTCGAGCACCGTGCCGACGAGCACCAGCTGGAGCGGGTCGAGGCCCGCCTCTCGGATCCGGTAGACGGACGAGATCGTCGCCATGAGATAGAAGAACGCGCCCCAGCACGCCTCCATCGTGAGGTAGACGACGGGCGCCGGCAGCGGTCGGCGCATCGCCCGAGGGTAGCGGGCTCGCAGTCCATCAACGAGGCAGATACGGGAGCCCGGACACGGTAGGTCCCGGTCACGCCGTGGCCGCAGTGAGTCGGCTGCACAGCGTAGGCTCCCGCGCAGGCAGGAGCGGGAGGGAGAACCCGTTGAAGGCGATCGTCCAAGAGGCCTACGGCTCCGCAGACGTCCTTCGGCTCGCGGACATCGACAAGCCCGAGCTCGAGAACGACGAGGTGTTGGTGCGAGTGCACGCGGCCGGGTTGGACCGGGGCGCCTGGCACTTCATGACCGGCCTCCCCTACCTGATGCGGATCGCGGGGGCCGGGTTCCGGGCGCCGAAGAACCCCGTCCGGGGACGGGAGGGGGCGGGTCGCGTCGAGGCGATCGGGAGCGGCGTGACCCGCTTCTCGCCCGGCGACGACGTCATGGGGATCTGCGAGGGCGCCTTCGCCGAGTACGCGCGTGCGCGCGCGGACAAGCTGGCGCGCAAGCCGGCCAACCTGACCTTCGAGCAGGCGGCCGCCGTGCCCATCTCCGGCTCCACAGCCCTTCAGGCCCTCCGCAACCAGGGCCGGGTCGAGCCGGGGCAGAGGGTCCTCATCATCGGCGCGTCGGGGGGCGTGGGAACGTTCGCCGTGCAGCTCGCCAAGGCGTTCGGAGCGGACGTCACCGCTGTGTGCAGCACGGCGAAGATCGACCTCGTGCGCTCGATCGGCGCGGACCACGTCATCGACTACACGCGCGAAGACTTCGCCGCGGGCGGGGCGCGCTTCGACCTCGTCCTCGACATAGGGGGGAACAGGTCGCTGTCGCACCTCCGGCGGGCGCTCACCCCGCGCGGAACGCTCGTCATCGTCGGCGGGGAAGGCGGCGGCCGGTGGATCGGCGGCACAGACCGCCAGGTACGCGCGCTCGCGAGCTCGCCCTTCCTCAAGCAGCGTTTGCGCGTGTTCATCGCCAGGGAGCACTACGAGGAGCTGGAGGTCCTGACGGAGCTGATCGAGGCCGGCAAGGTGACGCCGGTCGTCGACAGAACCTACCCATTGGGCGAGGCTCCCGACGCCCTCCGGTCGCTGGAGGAGGGAAGCGTGCGCGGCAAGGCCGTCATCACGGTCTGAGCTCTCGCGTTCCCCGCCCGTGGGCGGGCTCGGTAGGGTCGAGTCCGTGACTTCCGCACCGATCGTGCTCGTTCCCGGATTCTGGCTCGGCGCGTGGGCATGGGACGACGTCGCCACGGCCCTCCGCGCCGACGGGCACGACGTCACCGCGATCACGTTGCCCGGGCTCGAGTCCACCCGCGTCGACCGTTCCACGATCTCGCTGTCCGATCACGTCGACGCGATCTGCGCGGCCGTGACGCGAGCGGGGCGTCCCGTCGTGCTGGCCGTGCACAGCGGCGCCGGCGCCCCGGGATACGCCGCGAGCGACCGCATCCCGGAGCACATCGCGGCCATGGTCTACGTCGACTCCGGGCCGGCGACGGGCGCCCTCGAGCCCGACTTCGACGGGGTGGAGATGCCGCTGCCCTCGTGGGAGGAGCTCGACGAGAGCTTCGAGGGCCTGAGCGACGAGCAGCTCGAGACCTTCAGACAGCGCGCCGTGCCCGAGCCGGGCGGAGCGCTGCGCGAGGGCTACGAGTTGACCAACGACGCGCGCCTCGACGTGCCGAGCACGGTCGTCTGCACGTCGTTCCCGTCCGAGCAGATCAAGGCGGCGGTCGAGGAGGGCTACGCATGGATCGGCGGTCTCGCCGAGCTGCGCGACGTGACCTACGTCGACCTGCCCACGAGCCACTGGCCCATGTGGTCGCGCCCGAAGGAGCTGGCCGCAGTGATCGGCGAGGTCGCGCGGCGGGCATCCGAGGGCTGACGCGCGCGCACGACGAGCCCGGTCCGGCCGAGTGGAGCTGCCGGGAATCGAACCCGGGTCCCCCGACGCCGCGACAGGCCTTCTACGAGCGTAGTCCGCAGTCGATCTTCGGCGCCGGCCGGTCTGCGGACGACGCCGCCGGCCCCTAGCCCGAGCTCGATGTCCCGCCCGTCGCCTCAGGCGGACTTCGGACGGTTAGCCTGCTCATGACGCCGCGTCCCGGGCCGCAGGCCGTCCCGGGGCGGCGCGCCGCTAATTAAGCAGCGACTGCGACAGTGTCGTCGGCAGTTGTTGGTTTCCGAGATGTTTAACGAGGCAATCTCGGGACCTCGGCTCGCTTCTCCTGTCCCGGTTCGATCGGAGTCGATACCAGTTCAGCCCCATGTGAAGTTGTCAATATCCCCGTGACGGAGGCCTCGTGGAGGGCCCGTGGGACGTCTCCATCTTACCGGGTGCTCGCACGACCTCCGCCTGTGCGATGGTGCACCCGTTGACGGGGGAGCTCGGCGCACCGAGCTGAGAGGGCTGCTGCTGCGGCAGCCGACCCCAGGAACCTGCTCCGGGTAATGCCGGCGAAGGGAGGGCCGTGCGCGCAGCGCGTTTCCACGGGGCGAACCGGCCCCTGCTTATCGAAAGCGTCCCCGAGCCCGAGCCGGGACCCGACGAAGCTCTCGTACGGGTGCGAGCAGCGGGGATCTGCGGCACGGAGCTGCACTTCCTCGAGGGTCTCTACGAGCCCGCCACGGTCCCCATGACGCTCGGGCACGAGGTCGCGGGCGTCGTCGAGGAGGTGGGGCCCGAGGCGACCGCCGTCGGCGTCGGCGATCGTGTCGCGGTCAATTACTACCTCTTCTGCGGACGCTGTTCGTGGTGCCTGCGAGGCCGGCACAACCTCTGCTCCTCTCCGCGCGGACAGTTCGCGTTCCTGTCGGACGGCGGGTTCGCCGACTACGTCGCGGTCCCCGCCCACTGCCTCGTGCCGCTGCCCGACACGCTTCCGTTCGAGAGCGCGGCCACCCTCTGCTGCAGCGCCACGACCGCCATCCACGCGATGGAGATCGCGCGCGTCGAGCCCGGGGAGCTGGTCGTCGTGTACGGCGCCGGCGGGGTCGGGCTGGCTCTCGTCCAGGTGGCGCGGCTTCGAGGCGCGCGGGTCGTGGCGGTGTCCCGCTCGCCGGAGAAGCTCCGGGCGGCGCGAGAGCTTGGAGCCGATCACGCCGATCACCCCGACCGGGCGGCCGCGCGCGTGGCGGAGGCGACACGCGACGGCGGAGCCGACGTCGTCTTCGAGCTCGTCGGGACGGACGAGACCATGCGCCCGGCCCTCGGCCTCCTGGGCAAGCGGGGCCGCTTGACGTTCATCGGTTACAGCGCAGACTCCCTGCGCATCAGCCCCTTGGGCCTCGTTGTGGGCGAGCAGCAGATCCTGTCCTCGGTCGGCCACACGCACCCGGAGCTGGAGCAGGCGGTCGGCCTCGCGGCCCGGGGCCTGCTCACGCCGCCGGTGGCCGGGACGGTCCCTTTGGAAGGGGTCAACGGAGGCCTCGACGAGCTCAGGCACAACCGGGTCGTAGGGCGGTTGGTGGTTGTGCCGTAGGGGACGAAGCCCCTTCGGTGGTTCAGGGGCTCGAGAAGAACGGCCTGCGCAGGTCGATGAACTTGAGGTCGTCGATCGCCTCCATCCACTCCGTCCCCTCCTGGCTGCCCTCCTGCGCCGCCTCGGCCTTGCGCGCCTCCTCCTCGCTCCGGAAGTAGACGAAGCTCGAGAAGTCCAACCCCTGCCACACGCTGATCCCGCCGATCAGGTCGGGCCGGGTCTCCCGCATCTGCGCCTCCGCCTCCGCCTCGGCCTCGCGCCAGCGGGCCTTGCCCTCCTCGTTGCGGAGGCGCCCCTGGATCACCTGGACGAAGCCGGCGTCGTCGGACCCGCCGCCCCACATGAGCTCGATCTCGTTGCTGTCGTAGAAGCGCGCCTCGCCCTCGAGGAGCTTGCTCGTCGCCTCCCACCACTCCGACTGCTCGCGACGGTCGCTGTTGCGGCGCGCCGCCTCCTCCGACTCGAACCGCGCGATCGCCAGGAACTCGCCCTCGTCCGAGACCCCCGCGGTGCTGCCGAGGAAGCCCTCGGCGCCCGGCTTGAGGTCGCGGTCCCACACCTCCATGCGCTCGCGCAGCCCGGCCTCGTCCTTCGTCCTGCCCTGGATGACCTGAGCGAACATCCTCCCTCCCTTCTCGCCGCGTGGCGGTCGCGCTCCCACCTCGAAGTAGACACGGCGCGCCGCTCCCGCCGCAACCGCGCCCCCGACGCCGGGTTCGCGGCGAAGTATCCGCGACGGGATCGCTGCGGATCGTGGGCTACCGGCGGCGGCCCAGCTCCTGGCGCATGCGCCGCTGGGCGTCGCGCTCTGCTATGGCCGCCCTCTTGTCGTAGGCGCGTTTGCCGCGGGCGACCCCGATCTCCGCTTTCGCGAGGCCGTGCTTGAAGTAGAGGCGCAGGGGGACGAGCGTCCGGCCGTCGCGCGCCACGGCGTCGTGGAGCCGCTCGATCTCGGACCGGTGCAGGAGCAGCTTGCGGGCCCGCAGCGGCTCGTGGTTCGCGCGGTTGCCGTGCGAGTAGGGCCCGATGTGGCACCCGTGGAGCCACGCCTCCCCGTCCGAGACGCTCGCGTACGCGTCGGTCAGGCTGACCTTTCCGGCGCGGCACGACTTCACCTCGGTGCCGGCGAGCACGAGCCCCGCCTCGACCGTCTCGTCGATGTGGAAGTCGTGGCGCGCTCTGCGATTCTGCGCGATGAGCTTGACCGGCGCGCCGTCCGTGCGGGACATGGACCGGGCTCGCGCGCTAGCCCTGGGCGCCGTCGGTGGAGAGGACGATCCCCTCGAGGATCTCGACCGCGCGCCGCTTCTGCGCGCTCGCCACCTCGACGTCGGGCTCGATGCCCTCGCCGCTGATGTCGCGGCCGTCGGGCGTGTAGTACGCGCCCGTCGTGAGCTTGAGGGCCGACGCGTCCGAGAGCGGGAACACCTCCTGCACCGAGCCCTTGCCGTAGGTCTCCTCTCCCACGAGGATCGCTCGGTCCCTGTCCTGAAGGGCCCCCGCCACGATCTCGGACGCGCTCGCGGTGCCCTCGTTCACGAGAACCACGAGCGGAACGTCCTCGAACGCGGCGCCGCTGGCCTCGTAGACCTGCTCCGGGCGCGAGCGAGCCTTGTAGGTGACGATCCGCCCCTCCTCGAGGAACACGCTCGCCACCTCGATACCCTCCGAGAACAGCCCCCCGCCGTTGTCGCGCAGATCGAGGACGATGCCTTCGGCGCCCCGCTCGGTCAGCGCGGCGACCTCCTCCCGCACCTGGCCCCCGGCTCCCCGAGCGAACGCCAGCAAGCGGATGTAGCCGAGGCCGTCCGGGGTCACCCTGGAGACGAGGTTGCGCAGCTCGATCGACCGGCGCGTGATCGTGAAGTCGAGAGATGCCCCCGCGCGGCTCACCCCGAGGGCGACCTCGGTGCCGGCGGGGCCCTTGATGCGGCCCACGGCCTGGTCCACGGTCATGGGTCCAACGGCGCGCCCGTCGATCTCCTCGAGGACGTCGCCCCGGCGCAGGCCCGCCTCGACCGCGGGGGTGTCCGGAAGGACGGACACGATCTCGAGCCGGCCCGCCTTCTCCTTGAGCCAGACGCCGATCCCCGAGAACCGGCCCGAGGTGAGCTCCTGGAAGGACTCGTAGCCGGCCCGGGAGAAGAAGAGCGCGTAGGGGTCGTCCCCGCGGTTGAGGACCCTCACCATGCCCTTGAGCGCTCCCCGCACGAGCGCCTCCGAGGCGGGCGGCTCGACCGCCGAGGCGCGGATCCTCTCCATCGCCTCCCCGACGACGCCCGCGTCGCCGGCGGTCGCGCCGGCGGACGCGTCGGGGCGGTCGCGCGAACCCAGCGCGAACCCGACCGAGAACACGACGAGGCCCGCGACGAGGGCGAGCATCGCCGCGATGGAGACCCTCTGCCAGCGCTCCATCGACCAAGCGTAAATGGGCGGGGCCACGTGGGCCGCGCCCCCGGGTCAGCGCAGGTAGGGCAGGGGATCGACGGGGGCACCGTCGACCCGCACCTCGAAGTGCAGGTGGGGCCCCGTGCAGTACCCCGTGCACCCCACGGAGGCGATCTCCTGGCCCCGCACGACCGCCTGGCCGGAGGAGACGGTGGCCGCGGAGAGGTGGTTGTAGGTCGTCGCGAGGCCGCCGTGGTCGACGATCACGACGTTGCCGTAGCCGCTCATCGTCCCGACGTAGACGACGGTGCCCGCCGCCGCCGCCCACACCGGCGCGCCGTAGGGCGCGCCGATGTCGATCCCCGTGTGCAGGCGCACCCCGTCGAGGATGGGGTGGTCCCGGTACCCGAAGCCGGACGTCACGGGGCCCGCGGCGGGCCACGCGAGCTGGCCTCCCGGCGGGAGTGAGTACCCGGCCGCCTGCGCCGCCAGAACGGCCTCGATGCGCGCCGACTCCTCCGCGAGCCTGCGGCGCACCCGGCGCAGCTCGCCCTGGCGCGACCGGACGCGGCCGAGGATGCTCTCCTTGCGGGCGATCGCGGCGCGCTGGGCCGCGAGCGCGTCCGCCCTCTCGTCGCGCACCCGGTCGAGGCGCGCCCGCCTCCTCTCCAGGTCCATCTTGTCGGCCGCGATCCGGACCCTCCGGCGCTCGGCCTCGGCCCGCTTCGCCTCGACCTCGGCCTCGAGCCGCCCGATCTCCTCGAGCAGGGTCGCGTCGGCGTCGAGAGCGGACTCGAGGTACGCGAAGCGGTCCACGACGTCGGCCAGGGTGCCCGACGACAGCAGCGTGTCGACCGCCCCGAGGGACCCGGTCTTGTAGGCGTCGACGGCACGGTCGGCGAACAGCTCGTGGCGGGCCGCGAGGCGCCCCTCGATGTCGGACAGGCGCTCCCGCAGGGCGGCGAGCTCGCTCTGGGCATCCACGAGCCGCGCCTCGACCTCCTCGATGTCGTGGTCGAGCGCCGCCACCGTGGCGTCGAGGGCCGCCACCCTGGCCTCCATGCGCGCCCGGACCCGGTCGAGATCGGCGATGTGCGCGGCGAGCCGACCCCCCACCGCCCTGGTGTCCTCCAGCCGTGCCTCGACCCGCTCCTGCCTGTGGTCGACGCGCTCGAGGCGGTCGGAGGGTCCGGCCGCTGCCGGCAGGGCGGCCGGGACGAGCAGGAGCAGGGGGGTGACGAGGGCCGCGAGCGCGCGGCCCCGCCGGGCCCGAACCTCGTCCATCCGGACGAGTCTAGGTGACAGGCCTCACTTCAACAACAGGAGCAACCCGGGCCACGGGAGTGGCGCCTCACACCTCGAGGAAGCGTCGCAGCGCCAGGGTCGAGCCCACGAGCCCGACGACGCAGCCCACGGCCACGAGGAGCAGCAGGACGGACGCGATCTCGCCCGCGGAGAAGGTGAACACGGGCCCGAGGAACGCAACCGCCTCCCCCATGCGGGAGAAGAGCAGGGCATCGGCCGCCACGACGATCGCGCTCGACACGATGGCGCCGACGAGCGCCGCGAAGACGCCCTCGAGCATGAACGGGATCCGGATGAACCAGTTCGTGGCGCCCACGAGCTTCATGATCCCTATCTCGTCGCGGCGCGCGTAGATCGCGAGCCGGATCGTGTTCGCTATGAGCGCGGCTGACGCGATCATGAGGACCAGCGACATCGCCAACGTGATCGTCCGCAGCAGAGAGTTGACCTGCAGCAGTCGCTTGATGATCTCGCCCCCGAAGCGAACGTCCTCGACGGCCGGCGCGCCCTCGATCCGGTCCGCGACCTCCTCGGTGTAGCCCGCGTCGGTGAGCTTGACGCGCAGCGACGCGGGGAGGTCGTCGGGTCCGATCGGCTCGTAGAACTCGGGCTGGTTGCGGTACAGCTCCTTGAACTCCGCGTACGCCTGGGTCTTGGAGACGTAGGTGACGTCTTCGACCTCGCTGTATCCGGACAGCTGCTCCTGGAGGGCTTGGATCTCGCCGGGCGACGCGTCGTCGCGCAGGTACGCCGATATCTCGACGCGCGCCTCCCAGCTCAGCGTGACGTTGTTGACGATCATGCTCAGGATCTGGACGCCGCCCAGCAGCAGCAACGAGATCGCTACGGTCGAGATCGCCGCGATAGACATGAGCAGGTTCCGTCTCAGGTTCGTCGCGGTCTCGGACACGAAGTAGCCGAGCCTCACGTCCCCACCCCGTAGATGCCGCGCGATTGGTCCCGGACGATGTGACCGTTCTCGAGCTCGATCACGCGGCGCCGCATCGAGTCGACGATCGCATGGTCGTGCGTCGCCATCACCACGGTTGTTCCCGTACGGTTGATGCGGTCGAGAAGGCGCATGATGCCCACAGACGTGGCGGGGTCGAGGTTCCCGGTCGGCTCGTCGGCGACGAGGATGAGCGGTCGATTGACGAACGCTCGCGCGATCGACACCCGCTGCTGCTCGCCCCCCGAGAGCTCGTCGGGGAAGCGGTCGAGCTTCTCCCCCAGACCCACGAGCTCGAGGATCTGCGGAACCTGCCTGCGGACCATCGCCTTGGGGCGCCCGATCACCTCGAGACCGAAAGCGACGTTCTCGAACACGGTCTTGTTGGGCAGGAGCTTGAAGTCCTGGAACACGCACCCGACGTTTCGGCGGAGATACGGGACGCGCCATCCCGGCAGGGTCGAGAGGTCCTTGCCCGCAACGAACACCTTGCCCTCGGTCGGGTCCTCTTCCTTGGTGAGCAGCTTGATGAACGTCGACTTCCCCGAACCCGACGGGCCCACGATGAAGACGAACTCCCCTTTCTCGATGTCGATCGAGACGCCCTCGAGGGCGCGGATGCCGTCCTTGTAGTACTTCGAGACGTTCGTCGTCTTGATCATCGCTCCATAGGCTATCCAACCATCCCTTCGATCCTCGCCATCCGCGCTGCTCTACGGCGTGGAGCCCGCCATCTCCTGTGCTCGCCGCCGGAGCTCCGCCTGTACGAACCGGTCGAGGTCGCCGTCCAACACCGCCTGCACGTTGCCGACCTCGACGCCCGTGCGGTGGTCCTTGACCATCTGGTAGGGATGGAGGACGTAGGAGCGGATCTGGGACCCGAAGCCGATGTCGCGCTTCTCCCCGCGCAGGGCCTCGAGCTCCGCCTCCCGCTCCTCCCGGGCGCGCGCCAGCAATCGTGACTTGAGGATCCGCATCGCGACCGCTCTGTTCTGCATCTGTGATCGCTCGTTCTGACACGACACGACGATCCCGGTCGGCAGGTGCGTGATGCGCACCGCGGAGTCCGTCACGTTCACGTGCTGTCCGCCGGCCCCGGACGACCTGTACGTGTCGATCCGGAGGTCGTCGGGATCGACCTCGATGTCTTCGCCCTCCTCGATCTCGGGCGTCACGTCGACGGACGCGAACGACGTGTGACGGCGGCGGGAGGCATCGAACGGGGAGATGCGCACGAGCCGGTGCACCCCGCGCTCGGCCGCGACGAGCCCGTACGCGAACCGACCCTGTACGGTCGCGGTGGCGCTCTTGATACCCGCCTCCTCACCGGGGGTCACATCGACGACCTCCGCCCCGAACCCCCTGCGCTCGCACCACCTCAGGTACATGCGCAGCAGCATCTCGGCCCAGTCCTGGGAATCGGTCCCCCCCTCGCCGGCGTGGACCTCGACGATCGCCGGGTGGTCGTCGAACTCGCCGCCGAGGAGAGCGATGATCTCGAGCGCCTCGATCTCCGTCTCGAGGCGGTCGACCTCGGCGGCTGCCTCCCGCAGGGTGGCCTCGTCGCCCTCCTCCGCACCCAGCTGGAACAGGACGCGCGCGTCCGCGGCGCGCCCGGCCATGCGGTCGTGGGTGTCCACGTCGCCAGACAGCTTGGAGAGCTCGGACATCACGCTCTGCGCGGCCGGG
>DATADD010000213.1:0-5123 GCA_036258675.1 Actinomycetota bacterium
GTCGCGGCGGGCGCCGGTCGCATGCTGCGCGCACCGACGGTGTTCGAGGACGTCGTCAAGACCGTGTGCACGACGAACTGCTCGTGGTCGCTCACGCGCAAGATGGTGAGCGCGCTCGTGACGCACCTCGGCGAGGCCGCGCCGGACGCGCCGCCCGGCGACGTGCGCGGACGCGCCTTCCCCACGCCGGAGGCGATGGCCGCTCAGGACGACCGCTTCTACAAGGAGGTGGTGCGCGCCGGGTACCGGGGCCCGTACCTGAGGTCGCTCGCGAGCTCCGTGGCGTCGGGCGATGTCGACCTCGAGTCGCTGTCGTGCGGCCCCGGGGGCAACAACGAGGCCGAGATAGAGCAGACGCTGCTGGCGCTGCCCGGGGTGGGGCCGTACGCGGCGGCCCACATCATGATGCTGCTGGGCTGCTACTCGCGGCTCATCCTCGACTCGTGGACGCGGCCCACGTACGCCCGCCTCGTGGGCCGGCGCAAGGTCGCGGACGCGCCGATCCTGCGTCGCTTCCGGCGTTACGGACCCTTTGCGGGTCTCGCCTTCTGGTTGTTCATCACCCGGGATTGGGTCGAGGAGCCGACCGCGCAGCAGGCCGAGGCCGTGACGCAGGCCTGAGAAACTAGGAGCGCGCCGCCGCCTGAGCCTCGGGGGCTCGCTTGTTGCGGACCTGGGCGGCGAGGTCCTCGTCGACCTCGAGCAGCGCCTCGAAGCTCCGCTTGGGGAGCACGAGTATCTCGCAGTCCTGCTCCGCGGCGGCCGTCTTGGAGTGCTGGCTGTTGCTCAGGAGGGACAGCTCGCCGAAGTAGTCGCCCGGCTCGATGATGCCGATGACCTCTGCGTCCGGCCCGCCGTCCCTGATGGAGACGCGCCCGGACAACACGATGTAGAGGGCTTCGGAGGGAGTGTCGGCCTCGAACACCGGCGCGCCGGCGGGCCAGAACAGGTTGGAGGACGCGCCCACGATCCTGAGCAGCAGGGAGTCGTCGAGCGAAGAGAAGTCGGGCACGCGTCGGAGCGCCCGCACGAGGCTGTGCCGGATGGGACTGCGCAACGTCACGGGGCGATGATACGGCGCCCGGTAGGCTGGCTCCCGGACGCCGCGCGCCGGCGCCCGGGAAAGGAGCGGCGATGTCGATCACGAGCGTGCCGTTGCGCATCGCGCAGATCAGCGACATCCACTGCGGCGAACCCAGCTTCGACGCGGAGCTGATGGACATGACGCTCGAAAGCATCAACCGCATGGACCCCGACTTCGTCGTCATGGCGGGCGACCTCACCGCTGCCGGCTACGAGTGGGAGTTCCAGGAGGCGGCGCGCTGGCTCGAGCGCATCGAGCGGCCCATGATGGTGATCCCGGGCAACCACGACTCCCGCAACGTGGGCTACATCCACTTCGAGCACTACTTCGGCGACCGCTTCTCGCGCCACCGGCAGGTGTTCGAGCCGGAAAGGGCGGAGCGGCTGCGCGCGACGGGCTTCACCGTCGTTGGCGTCGACTCGTCGCAGCCCGACCTCAACGACGGACACGTCGGGCGAGAGCACTACAACTGGATCGCGGAGCAGTTCGACGAGCCCAACGACTTCAAGATCCTCGCCATCCATCATCATCTCGTGTCCATCCCGGGCACCGGGAGGGAGCGCAACATCATCACGGACGCGGGCGATCTTCTGGCGGAGCTCACGAAGCTCGACATCGACGTCGCTCTCTCCGGCCACAAGCACGTCCCGTTCTTCTGGTCCGTGAACGGGATGCTGATCTGCAACTCGAGCACGGCCACGACCCGGCGGGTGCGGGGACTGACTCCACCGTCGTGGAACGAGATCCAGATCGACGCGACGACGATCAAGGTGTACCTGCATCACGCCGACGGGAGGCGGGAGCTGTCGCTCATCTTCAGCCTGCGCACGCGCACGCTCGTGCGCGACGACTTCTACCTCACCGACGACTTCGTCAACTCGAACAACGTCTTCGCCGCGTCACGGCCGTCGGGAGCCGACTCGGGTACCTAGCCCGAGGGCGCGAGCGGCGAGTGCGCCCAGCAGCAGAAGCGCGCCGATCGCGCACGCGACCGCGAGCAGCGGCGCCCACAGCCCTCCCGTCGGCGTGATCGCGCCGGCGACCTCGGTGGCCGAGGCGGCGACGCAGGCGACGAACGCGATGCAGACCCCGTAGACGAGGCGCCGGCGCCCCTCCTCGGGCGACGGGCGGGGCGGTCCCCCGGAGAGGGCGAAGAGAACCTCGGCGACGAGCAGCCACACGGCGCCGAAGAGGGCCGCGAAGGGGTCGAGAACCGTGTCGCCGGCGAGCAGCGCGACGGCGTACTCGAGCGCCCACACGCACAGCGCCGCGATCGCCGCGATCCTGGAGCCGGCGAACAGCGTCAGGGCGAGGCAGACGAGAGCGAGCCCGCCGCCGACGACGGCCGTGGGCCACGCCGGCGCGAGGGCGGCGGGGTACGCCGACAGCGCGATCCCGGCGCACAGCGCCAGAGAGCGCGCGAGCGAGGTCACGCCCGCCTCGCGCGCGGCATGCGCTCGAGAGGGGGGAGCTGCGCCGCGATCGTCTCGAGCGGAAGCTCTCCGGTCCACGACACCACCGGGATGCCGGCGGCCTGGAGCTCGCCGCGGCGGGCCGCGCGCGCGAGGCGCCAGACCCTGAAGGCGAGGCGGTCCTCGGCCGTGGGACGGGGTTGGATCGACGTCTCCGGAAGGGTGTCGACGACGACGAGCGTGAACCCGCGCGCGTGCAGGTCGACGAAGGCCTGAAGGGCGCGCTCGTCGAGCAGGGGAGAGAGCGCGACGACGAGCGCGAGCTGAGGCAAGGAGCGGCGCGGGAGGTACTGGATGTCCTTGCGCGCGTAGCTCAGCGTGGCCTGCACCCCGATGAGGTAGTCGACGATGCGATAGAGGTGCGCCTGACCGGTGCCGGTCGTGATCCACCCCAGGAGGCCGCCGAACGCGACGAGGCCCACGCGATCCTTGCGCCCGAGGTAGTGGCGGGCGAGGGCGACCGCGGCGCGCACGGACAGGTCGAGGCTCGTGTTGGGCGGTTCCCCGACGTCAGCGAAGGAGTCGAGGAAGAGCACGACGTCGGCGTTGCGCTCGGGGTGGAACTCGTTGACGTGGAGCTCGCGGCGCCGCGACGTGACGCGCCAGTTGACCCGCTTGCGGCTGTCGCCCGGGGCGAACGGCCTCACGGATGCGAACTCGAGTCCGTCCCCCGCCGCGCGCGAGACGTAGTTGCCGGTGAAGACCTGCGTCTGCGGCGGCGACAGCTCCTTGCGCAGGCGCTCGGCCGCGGGGTAGATGCGCACGGCCTCGGCGAGGTCGAAGACGCGCTCGAAGGAGACGAGGCCGCCGGTGCTCTCGGCGCGCACCGCGACTGGCCCGACGCGGGCGAGTCCCCACCGTCGCGCCGCGAGGGGGAGCGCGACCGCCGCGGTCCCGTCGTCGCCGAGCCACGCCGCGGCGACGGTGCCGGCGCAGGGCGCGAGCCCGTGCGACAGGGCGATCGCGATGTCCGCCCCCGTGCGCGCGTCGCCGGAGAGCTCCACAACCGCCTCGAGCTCCTCGCCCTCGAGGCACCGAGCCTGGCTCAGCGCGAGAGACGCATCCAGCGCGCGCGGGCGGGCGAGCGCGAGCCCGGCGACGATCGCGGTGAGGGGCGCGGCCGCGAGCGCGACGAGCTCGACTCGTCCGGCCGCGACGCCCGCGCACAGGAGCGCCGTCGCGACCGATGCGTAGAGGGCGAGCTTGGACGTTACGACGCGCGTCACGCGGGGCGCCCGGCGCGCGTGGGAGGGGTCGGGACCCGTTCGAGCACGCGGGCCACGACCTCCTGGCCCGAGACGCGCTTGACCCACAGCTCGGGGCGCAGCGTCAGCCGGTGTCCGAGGGCGGGCGCCGCGACGGCCTTGACGTCGTCGGGTGTGACGAAGTCGCGACCTCCGAGCAGCGCCCGCGCGCGGGCGAGCTGAAGGACCGCGAGCGCGCCGCGCGGGCTCGCGCCGACCGCGACGTCGGGATCGTCGCGCGTCGCCTTCACGAGATCGACGATGTAGTGACCGGACGCGTCGCCGACGTATACATCCTCGAGCGAGCGCTGCATCGCGAGCAGCTGGGGGCCGTCGATCACGGCGCGCAGCCGGATGTCGTCGCTGCCTCGCTCGAGCCTGCGTCTGAGGATGCCCCACTCCTGCTCCCGGTCGGGATACCCGATCGAGACGCGCAACATGAAGCGGTCGAGCTGCGCTTCGGGCAGCGGGTAGGTCCCCTCGTACTCGATCGGGTTCTGGGTCGCGATCACGACGAACGGCGGGTCGAGCCCGTGCGTCGTGTCCTCGACGGTCACCTGCCCCTCCTGCATCGCCTCCAGCAGCGCCGCTTGCGTCTTCGGCGGGGCGCGGTTGATCTCGTCGCCGAGCAGAAGGTTGGTGAACACGGGGCCGGGCCGGAACTCGAACGCGCCGCGGCTCTGGTCGAAGATGAGCGACCCCGTGATGTCGGCGGGAAGGAGATCGGGCGTGAACTGGATGCGGGAGAAGCGGATCCCGATCGCCTGGGCGAAGCAGCGCGCCATGAGGGTCTTTGCGAGACCGGGGAAGTCCTCGAGGAGGACGTGGCCGCGGGCGAGGATCCCGAGGAGCACGAGCTCGAGGACGTCGCGCTTGCCGACGATCACCTTGCCCACCTCGTCGAGGACCGCGCAGGCGGCTGCGCGCGTGTCCTCGAGCGGGGCCCCCGACACTAGATGCGTTCGATCTCGTCGACCACCGCGACGAGGTCGTCGGTGGTCACCGCGGGCCCCCTCGCCGGAGGCTCCCCTCCCTCCACGAGCCACCGGAGCGCGCCGGGGACCTCGTCGCGCGCCGCGTCGGGGTCCCGCTCGAGGTCGATCCCGTGCGTCTCGCGGAGCCTCGACGCGGCGAGGCGCACGAGCACCGGACGGATCCGGTGGTCGAAGTCCTGCCGCGAGTACGAGCCCCACCCGAACGTGCGCTCGAGGGCCTCGAGGTCGGGGGGTCGGTCGGTGACACGCGACGGGGCCCGGGCCACCATCGTGAACGAGCTCGGGGCCGCCGCGCGCGCGTCCGCGAGCCGCGCGCCCAGCCAGGCCG
>DATADD010000214.1:0-2388 GCA_036258675.1 Actinomycetota bacterium
TCCCCGGACGGCTCCGCGGGGACGTCGGGCGCGGGCCCTCCGAGCACGTGTGCCTCGCCGATGCCGATGCCGGGCGATGCGGGCACCCCCGCGAGCGCCCCCGCCGCGGCCGGCGGGGAGGCGGCAACGTCGGACCCCGCGCGTTGCTCCCGGCGGGCGCCGGGGCCGGGGCCGCCGCCGGACCTCCCCCCCTCCCCGAAGCCGTCCTCGACGAGCCCCTCGAGCGCCGCCACCGCCTCCGCCGCCTGCGGCCCCCGGGCGCGCAGGACGACATCGTGGCCCCGGCGCACGCCGAGGGTGGCGATCGAGGTGAGGCTGCGGGCCGACACCGGGCCCCGGCCCGTCGTCGCGTTCGCGATCGTCACCTCGGCCTCGAAGCGGGCCGCGGCCTCGACCAGGCGCGCCGCGGGGCGGGCGTGAAGGCCCATGGGGTTGTCCACCGTCGCCCGCAGCTCGAGGGCGTCGCCGTTGCCCGTTCCCTCCTGTGCGGGGTCGCCGAGGCCGCCGTCGTCGGGCGCGCCGAGGTGCTCCACCTTGGCGGCGAGGGCCCCGCGCGCCTCGCGCGCCACCTCGTCCACCGACGCCCCCGCGCGCGCGGCGGCCGCGGCCGCGACCGCACCCTCCACGAGTGGGGCGGCGCTGAGGACGATCTCCTCCTCCGAGCCCTCGAGGAGGTCGAGCGCGGTCTCGGCGCTGAGCAGGGCGCTGCCGATGTCCATGAGAACCACGACCCCGTCGCCCGACCCCGCGCGCCGGAGGGCGTCCGCGATCAAGCCGGCGTCGGTCCCGAGCGGGCTCCCCGGCTCGTCGACTCCCCCAGCCGCCTCGACCGCAACCTCTCCGCCCCCCATCTCGCGGGCGAGCTCGACGACGCCCTCGGCCAGGCGCGCGCTGTGCGACACGACCACGATGCCGACCACGGCGGTGCTAGCGCGACGCGAGCCCGTAGGCCCGCCACAGGATCTCCACCGGGTGCACTGCCCCCACGCCGGCGCCGTGGGAGATCTGCCACCGGCACGTCTCGCTGTCGCAGGCGGCGACGTCGGGCTCGACCGCAGCCACCTCCGCGAACAGCCGCCGGCCCACGTCCATCGCGATCCCGTACTTCTCCCGTTTGAGCCCGTACGTCCCCGCGATGCCGCAGCACTCCACGTCGAGCTCCACGACCCGCAGCCCGGGCACGAGCTCCAGGAGGTCGAGCGCGGGCTTGCCGATGCCGTGACCCCGCTGCTGGCACGGTGCGTGGTAGGGCACCGTCAGGTCGAGCGGAGAGAAGTCCGTGCGCAGCTCGCCCCGCTCGTGCGCCGCGAGGAGGAACTCGCAGATGTCGAAGGTGTGCTCCGAGACGACGGAGAGGTCGTCGTCGTCGAGGTCGAGGATCTCGTGCGCCTCCCGCTTGAGCATGAGCCCACAGCTCGTGGAGGTCGCGACGATGTCGTGGCCCGCGCGCGCGAGCGGGGCGAGGTCACCGACCAGCCGCCGCACGTAGTCGCGCGCGTCGTCGAAGGCGCCGTTGGACTGGAGCGGAAGGCCGCAGCAGCCCTGGCGCGGGACGAGGACGTTGAAGCCGTTGTGCTCCAGCACCGCGACGGTCATCTCGCCGAGGCGAGGCTCGTAGAAGTTCGTGCTGCACCCGTGGAAGTAGACGACGGAGCGGCGCCCCGGCGCGCTGCGATGGCGCCGGGCCCACGCCCGAAAGGTCCGGCCCGCGAGGCGCGGAAGGGGCGCGTGCCGATGGATGCCGGCGGTCCTCTGGAGGGCGCCGCGCACGAGGCGATTGCCCAGCGCCCAGTTGGCGAGCGGAGCGACGGGGGTGCCGAGCCGCCCCGTCACGTCGGGGCGCGCAAGGACGCGGTCGCGAAGCGGGATCCCTCTGTCCTGCTTGAGGCGCCGCCGCGCGCGCGCGTTGATCTCCGCGACCTTGACGCCCTGGGGGCAGACGTGGGTGCAGATGCCGCACCCCGAGCAGTAGTCGAGCGACGCATCGGGCGACGGCCCGCCGCCGCGGTACCTCTCCGCCTGGGGCCCGACGTACTTGGGGCCGGGGAACAACGGCGTGACGTTGGCAACCGGACAGTACGTCTCGCAGATCGTGCACTTCACGCAGTGGTCGAGGGAGGCGCGTACGAGCTCTTCGGTCATGCCGCCTCCAGGATGCTGCCGGCGGCGGCGTACGCGGTCGACACGCTGATGCCGTCGCCCGACTTCTCTCGCCACGGGAGCGCGCCCGCGAGGGCGGCCCCCGCGATCCTCACGTTCTCGAGCAGCGGCTCTCCCCCCGCGCCCACGGGGCGCAGCTCGTCGTCGACCGCGATCCCGGCGCGCCCGAGCGGGTGGTCGTCGAGGAGCCCGGGCGAGAAGCGCTCCGAGCCGGGAGGCGGGACGCCC
>DATADD010000215.1:0-1994 GCA_036258675.1 Actinomycetota bacterium
ACCAACTCCCTGGTACGCCTCGAGCAGCAGCTCGTACATCAGCGCGGATTGCCGGCGCTCGGGATCGAGCGCGTTCACCAACGAACTAGTAGCGGCGGCGCCGCGGCTGAGCGGTCTGAGTCGTTCCCCCGGCGATACGAGGCGTGCGGCCGTCTACCCGCCGAGCGGGACGATGTAGCGCCTGTACGCGGCCAGGCTTCGGGGCTTCGTGCTGAGGTTCCACGGGGTGCCTGGCTTCCCGTTGAAGAAGACGAGGAGCCTGACGCGCCGGTGCGTCCGCGCGAACCGCGCCATTCGGCGCACCGCGCGAGGCGCGTCGACGCCCGTGAGACCCCACTCGCCGATCGCGTAGGGCTTCCTCGGGTAGGCGCGGTAGAGGGCCTCGTTCGCGGCCCAGGACATCGTTCCCGTTCGCGTGTACAGGTCGTTCGCGACCATGTCGACGTACCGTCGGCCCGGCCAGTAGGCGCGCGCCCTGTTGCCCCGGACGCTCGGGTTCGAGACGCCCTGCGGGTTCCAGACGACGGTCATGTTGGGATAGGGATTCGCCGGCACGTCGCCGCTGACGCCGGGAAGCCCGATGGCCCTGAGCTTTGCCGACATCTCGGCCGCCGTCCCGCCGTGCATGATGATGTACGTCCGTCGGAACGCCTGCCTGAGCCACCTCTGCCTGTAGGCGGGGCCGCGCCGCGAGCCGTTGGCGTTGTAGGCGCAGTAGCTGTTCCAGTGACCGGTCATCTCGGCAAACGGGCGGATGAAGAACTTCCTCCCGGACCGCGCCGCCGTCCTCGCCAGGCCGATGAGGTGGGCGTCGCCGCGCCCGCGGGCGACCTGCCGCGGGGTTATGTACTCGACGCCGGCCTTGCTCATCGTCAAGCTGATCATCGGCCGCGGCCCGAACTTCCTCAGAAACGAGGGATCGCGGTCCTCCCACACCTGCCCCTGTCCCCAGCTCGGAAAGTGGAGGCGAGTCGACGAGTTCTGGCCGGTGAGGCGGTCGAAGCGCCCGAGGTCGGCGTACGCACCGAGGAGGATGCGCGCCTCCGCTTGCGCCGGGAGGAGGGCGAGCGCGGCGACGCAGACGACAAGCGCGGTAAGACGGGTCGGAGAAGGAGTTCGCATCATCTCTGTGTCGGCCGCAGACCCCGGGGACACAAGTCTTTCACGGATCACGGCGCGGCGGCCCGAATCCATACAAAACCGAAACCCGCGCCCGAAGCGCGGGTTTCGGCCCCTCTCCCCGAGAAGTCTCAGCCGGTCAGCGGTGGCGCGGGGGGCCTGAAGACCCCGCGCACGACGATCGCTCTCGAGCACCGGGCACTGGCCGGCACCGCGAACCGAATTACGCCGGCGCGGCGCGGGCGCACGGCGAACCGCACGGCACCGTGACCGTTCGTGACGCGCGAGCTCCGGATCCCCGCTCCGCGGGCGACGACTCGTATGCCGGCCATCGCCACGCCCCGTGTGTCGCGCACCGTCGCGCGGACGGCGCTCCGCCTGGCGCGCGAGAGGCTGCGCACGCTTAGGCGAAGCGAGCCGCATGCGGCCTGTGGCGTCCGCGCACCCGCCGCGAACGCGAGCCGGACGTTGTCGATCACGCCCGAGTCCTGGAGGAGAACTTCCATCCGGTCGATCCCCGCATAGCCGAGCGCGACGGTCGCGAGGCCGTTGTTCCCCGTGGGCCCGAACCGCACCGTGCCGACAAGCGCACCTCGCGCGAAGAGCCTGATCCATCCGCCGCGGTCGGCGTCGAGCACGTCGAGGCTCGTCACGGTCGCCTGCCCGCTCCCGAAGCCGCTGAAGTCGAAGCTGAGCTGGCCTCCGTCCCCATGCGTGTCGGGCGCGTCGGCAAGCCCGTCCGCGTTCTTGTCGGCGTGCGAGTACGCGACGGTCAGGACCTTCCCGAGCATGGGCTTGAACTTGTCGTCCTCGCCCCCGCTACAGCTGGACGGCCCGCCGCCGTGGCACGCGGCGTCGTACACCATCGCGGCGCT
>DATADD010000216.1:0-4965 GCA_036258675.1 Actinomycetota bacterium
GCCGCGGCGCGCCGCAGCATCGCCTGCGCGGCGCCGGCCGGGACCGGGGGGGCGAACAGGTATCCCTGGCCCGTCGGGCAGCCGAGGACGATGAGGCGCTCGAGCTGGTCGTGCTCTTCGATCCCCTCGGCGCAGATGTCGAGCTCGAGCGTGTGCGCAAGTTTCAGGATCGCCCGCGCGAGCGCCGACTCCTCTGGTCCCGCCGCCACCCGGGCGACGAAGGAACGGTCGATCTTCAGCACCTCGATCGGGAAGCTCTGGAGGTACGACAGCGACGAGTAGCCGGTTCCGAAGTCGTCGATCGCGAGCCTGACGCCGAGCGAGCGCAGGCGCTCGAGCGCCTCGACCACCTGCGGTGTGCGTCGCATGAGGACGCTTTCCGTTATCTCGATGGTGAGCGAGCCGGGATCCATGTCGTGATCGCGCAGGACCGCATGGATGTCATCGACCAGATCCGGGTCCTCCAGCTGGCGTCCGGAGACGTTGACGCTGACCCCAAGGCGGGGATCGATCGTGCGCTGCCACGTGCGCGCCTGTCGGCACGCCTCCCGGAGCACCCAGCGGCCGATGGGAACGATCAGCCCCGAATCCTCGGCCACGGGGATGAAGGTCCCCGGCGACACGAGGCCGCGTTCGGGGTGCGCCCATCGCACGAGGGCCTCGACGCCCGCGACGCGCCCCGTGCCGAGGGCGACGATGGGCTGGTAGCAGAGCAGGAGCTGGTCGCGCTCCGTCGCGGCGCGCAGGTCGGCCTCGAGCGTCATGCGCTCGAGGACCGCGGTCCTCATGTTGGGATGGAACGTGTCGAAGCGGTTCTTGCCGGACGCCTTCGCGGAGTACATCGCGACGTCGGCGTCGCGCAGCAATTCCTCGGGCGAACGCTCGCCCGCATGGCTCACGATGATCCCGATGCTCGCGTGGACGAGGATCTTCTTGCTCTCGATGAGGAACGGCTCCGAGAGCTCGTCGAGTATGCGCTGGGCCACAAGGGTCCCGTCGGCCCTGCTTGCCATCTCCTCGAGCAGGATGGCGAACTCGTCTCCTCCGAGCCGGGCGACCGAGTCGGACGCGCGCACGCACGTCACGAGCCGCTCGGCGACCTCCTTGAGGAGGACGTCGCCCGCGAGGTGGCCGAGAGTGTCGTTCACGCTCTTGAAGCCGTCGAGGTCGAGCAGCAGGAGACCCATCGCCTTGTGCTCGTGGGTGCGCCGCGCCAGCGCCTGCTCCATGCGATCGAGGAGCAGGGCGCGGTTGGGCAGTCCGGTGAGGGAATCGTGGAAGGCCTGGTGCCGGAGCCGCTGCTCGAGGGCCTTCCGGTCGCTGACGTCGCGGCTCGTGATGACGATGCCGAGGACATAGGGGTCGCGGAGGGAATCGGTCGCGGTCGACTCGACGTAGCGCCATCCGCCGTGCCCGTCGGGCAGGCGGTACTCCACGAGGGGCCGCTCGTCGCCGCCGGCCAGGGCGCGCAGGACGAACCCGTCGAAGTCGGCCGCGTCCTCGCGATGGATGCACTCCCCGACGAGGTCCTGGAACGGCGCGCCCACGAGCTCCTCGGGCGGGCGCGCGAACACGACCTCTGCAGCGGGGCTCTGGTAGGTGACGACACCGTTCGCGTCGACCACGGTGATGACGTCGGAGGAGCTCTGAACCAGGGCGCGGAAACGAGCCTCGCTCTCCTCCAGCACTCGCTCGCGCACCTTGGCCGCCGCCGAGCGCGCTCGCTCGAAGCGCCACAGCAGGACGCTCGCAAGCGCGCACGCGATCACGAGCACGGCGAGCGATCCGGCGTCGGCGATGCGGTCGGTGCGGGCCGCGACCGCGCGCTGTGCCGCGAGCGCGACGTCGATGCGCCGCGCGAGCTCCTGGAACCAGCGGTCGACCTTCTCGCGGTCGTGTATGTGAGCGTAGTCGAGCTCCCCGTCCTCGATCAGCAGGAGCTGCTCCTGAAGGGCGGTTTCGTAGGAGCGGACGGCGAGCCTCACCTCGTCCATCCGCACCCCGGGCGGCAGCGTCACGGCGCTTGCGCGGACCTGTGCGGTGAGCTCCTCGAGGGCGTCCTTGGTCTGGATCATCACGTCTCCCTCCTCGAGGGAGCGATCCTGCAGGACCATCTGCGTCGAGACGCGGCTCTGTATCGTGGTGAGGGCGAGCTCCGTTTGGCGCGTCCGCTGTGCCTGCTCCTGCAGAGACCGTTGCGCCCACGCCACGGCGAGAAACACGGCGACCATGGCCGCGGCGACGTAGACGCCGGCGCGACGGCGGGGCCCGGGCCCGGCCGTGTCGATCTTGCGAGCATCGGTCGTCATGTCATCCGCTCCGGAACGCTCGAGCGCAGGGCGCGGACCGAGCCGATGCGCCCCCCCGAGATATCGGCCCGGGGGCCGGGCCCTTGAATCTGCTTGCTATGCTGAGAGCTCAATCTCCCTCGGCCGCGGCGACGTAACTAGACATGTGGTCCCTCTCGGACGAAGCGCTTCTGGCGGGTCTCGCGTCGGGCGACGCGGAGGCCGCGGCCGCGCTCATACGCCGCTTCCAGGGGCGCGTCTACGGCCTCGCCTACAGCATCGTGGGCGACGCCGGCGCGGCCGAGGACGTCGCCCAGGAGACCTTCGTGCGGGCGTGGCGCCACGCGCGCGCGTACGACGCGCGCCGGGGCCGGGTCGCGACGTGGTTGCTCTCGATCGCCCGCAACATCGCCATCGACACCCTGCGCGTGCGCCGCTCCGAGCCACTCGATCCCGCGACGGTGGTGGCGCTCGGGGGGGTTTCGCACGACCCCTCGCCGGAGGAGCGTGGCCTGGGTGCGGCGGAGACGGAGCGGGTCCGCGCGGCTCTCGAGAAGCTCCCGGAGGAGCAGAGGCGCGCCCTCGTGCTGGCCGCGTTCTACGGGCGCACGGCGCGGGAGATAAGCGAGCTGGAGTCGACGCCTCTCGGCACGGTGAAGACGCGCATCCGCACCGCGATGCTGAAACTGCGCGCGACGCTGGAGGTCGGCGATGACCTCTGACGAGCGCTGCTCACCGGTGCGGGAGCTGCTGCCCGAGCTCGCCCTCGGGATCGCGACCGGGGACGACCGGGCGCGCGCCCTCGAGCACCTCCCCGGGTGCCCCTCCTGCCGCCGTGCGCTGGGCGAGTTGACCGAGGTCGCGGACGAGCTCCTCGTCGGCGGCCCCGTGCGCGAGCCGCCGGTCGGCTTCGAGTCGCGCGTGGTCGCGCGCCTGTTCGAGGCCCGTCCGTCGAGAAGGAGATGGCTCGCGGCCGCCGCGGCGGCGGCTCTGCTCGGGCTGGGCGCGGGCGCCGTGTACGTCGGCACCCGGGCCGACCGGGAGCTCGCCGACAGCTACCGGCGGACGCTGGCGGTCGCGAACGGCGAGTACTTCTCCGCGTCTCCTCTGCTCGACCCTCGGCGGCGGCGCGGGGGTCACGTGTTCGGCTACGAGGGATCGCCGTCCTGGGTCTTCGTCGTCGTCTCCGGCGCGGCGCGCTCCGGCGCCTACCGGGTCGTCGCGACGACCGAGGAGGGTGACCGCCACAAGCTCGGGGACATGGACGTGTCGAAGGGCGCCGGGAGCTGGGGCTCGGCCGTGCCGGTCGACTACCACGACCTCGAGCTCCTCGCGCTCGTCCCCCGGGAGGCCCCCCGAGCACACCGGCTCGCCGCCGACCTCTGAGACGTTAGCGTCGTCCCGGACCCGGCGAGGGAGGGAAGAGCCGTGGCTGGCGACGAGGGCACGATCGTCGAGGTGTTGGTCGAGATCCCCAAGGGGAGCCGCAACAAGTACGAGTTCGACCGGGAGCGCGGCGCGATGAGGCTCGACCGGAGGCTGTTCTCCGCCACGACGTATCCCGCCGATTACGGTTTCATCCCCGAGACCCTTGCCGGCGACGGGGACGCGCTCGACGCGCTCGTGCTGCTCGACGACCCCACCTTTCCCGGGTGCCTCATCCGCGCGCGACCTCTGGGCGTCTTCTTCATGGAGGACGAAAAGGGGCCCGACGCCAAGATCATCTGTGTCGTCCACGACGACCCCCTGTGGAGCGACGTGAAGGACATCGAGGAGCTGCCGTCGCCTCTTCGGCAGGAGATCCACCACTTCTTCGACGTCTACAAGGTGCTCGAGCCGAACAAGAACGCCTCGACGATCGGCTACAAGGGGCTCCCGGCTGCGCTCGACGAGATCGAGGAGGCCCGCCGGCGGTGGCGATCGCGTGGGGAGGGAGCGTGAGATGGACAGGGCAGAGGTGACAAGGTGGCTCGAGCGCTACGTCGCGGCGTGGAAGAGCTACGACCGGGGCGCCATCGGCGAGCTCTTCAGCGAGGACGCGGAGTACCGCTACCACCCCTACGACGACCCCGTGCGCGGCCGCGGCGACATCGTGTCGTCGTGGTTCCACGACCAGGACGAGCCGGGGACCTACGACGGCCGCTACGAGCCCATCGCCGTGGACGGCGATGTGGCGGTGGCGACGGGGACGAGCACCTACAGGAGCGCCGAGGGAAAGGTGGAGCGCGTCTACCACAACGCCTACGTGATGCGGTTCGACGGCGAGGGTCGCTGTCGCAGCTTCACGGAGTGGTTCATGCTGCAGCCGTGAGCGGTTGGTATCAGCCCCCCACCGCCCGCTCGAGGTCGCGGACGAAGTCCTCGTAGGCTCGGAGGGGGAGGGCCTCCGTCACGACGGCTCCGCCGAGGCTCCGGACCAGGGGGAGGCCGGCGATCCCTCGATCCAGCGCCTTGTGGTCGGGGAAGTCACAGATGGAGAGGACGGTCCGCTGCCCCGCAACCTTCCACACCCCCAGGACGACCCCCGCCTCCTTGGCCTCGAGCGCGGCGCGGGCCTCCTCGAGCCAGACGCTCAGCAGCTCGTGGGTGGACATGCTCTCGGGCTGGTGGATGTCCACCCGCACGAAGAAAAGCATCGGGCCTCCTTGGTTCGAGAAGCGGGGCCCGAGACTAGTTG
>DATADD010000217.1:0-6453 GCA_036258675.1 Actinomycetota bacterium
GGCGCGGGCGCGCGCCGGCGGCGGCGGGCGGCGCGCCGGAGGCTGGTGGACGCGGTCGCCGCGGTCGCCGAGGAGCGGGTGCTCGCCCCCGTGGCCGGAGAGCTGGAGGCGCACGAGAGGTTCTGCGCCGCGCTTCGGAGAGCCTCCGACGGCTCCCGGCGTCGGAGCCGGCGGACGCGACGAGAGGTGGTGGCGACATGAAGCTGTACGCCGAGGTGGGCTCGTTCCGGGCCCGCCAGATCCTCGGGGACGCGGCGCTCGTGGTGTGGGTCGCGCTCTGGGCGCGCGTCGGGTTCGCGGTGCGCGCCCTGGTCGACCGGCTCGCGGGCCCGGCCCGCACGCTCGAGGACGCGGGCGCGGGCTTCGCCCGTCCCTTCAGCGACGCCGGGACCCGGGTCGCGGACGTCCCCGTGGTCGGCGACGCGCTCCAGGCGCCGTTCGAGGCGGCCGCGGGCGCGGGGCGGGCGCTCGCACGGGCCGGCGCGGGCCAGCAGGAGGTGATCCACGCCCTCGCCCTGTGGCTCGGGGGGCTCTTCGCCCTCATCCCGATCCTGTTCGCGCTCCTGCGCTACCTCCCGGGCCGCCTGCGGTGGGCCCGCCGGGCCGCGAGCGCGGCGAGCATCCGGCTCGACCCGGCCGGCCTCAGCCTCTTCGCGCTGCGCGCCGTGGCAACGCGCCCCTTCGACGAGCTCCGCCGCGCGACGCCGGATCCGGCGGGGGCGTGGGCGTCGGGCGATCACGAGGCGCTCGCGGCGCTGGAGCTCGCGAGCCTCGGGCTGCGCCCGCACCGCCGTTGACCCCGGGGGCGCGCCGAGAGCCTCTCCAACGCCGTCGCGCCGGCCCCGCCGACCCAACTGGATCCGAAGCGCCCTAGAGGTCGGCGAGGCCCTCCGCGGGCGAGCTCGCGTGCGCGTACAGGCGCCGCGGGATGCGCCCGGCGCGCCGGGCGAGGCGGCCCGCCTCGACCGCCCTGCGCACGGCCTCTGCCATCGCCACGGGGTCGCGCGCCCGCGTGATCGCGCTCGCCGCGAGCACGCCGTCGCAGCCGATCTCCATCGCGATCGCGGCGTCGGACGCCGTTCCCACCCCCGCATCGAGGATCACCGGGACGCCCGCGCCCTCCGTCACCAGGCGAAGGTTGTACGGGTTGGCGATCCCCATCCCGCTGCCGATCGGCGACCCCGCGGGCATGACCGCGGCGCAGCCGGCGTCCTCGAGCCGGCGGGCGAGCACGGGGTCGTCGTTCGCGTAGGGCAGCACCACGAAACCCTCGGCCACGAGGGTCTCGGCGGCGTCGAGCAGCTCGGCGGGATCGGGCAGCAGGGTGCGGTCGTCGCCGATCACCTCGAGCTTGATCCACGAGGTCTCCAGGGCGTCGCGTGCGAGCCGCGCGGTGAGGACCGCGTCGCGCGCGGTGAAGCACCCGGCCGTGTTCGGCAGGACGCGGCAGCCGGCTCCCTCGATCACCGAGAGGACCGAGCCGCGCGCGTCGGGGCTGACCCGGCGGAGCGCGACCGTGGCCATCTCCGCGCCGCTCGCGGCCAGCGCGCGCCCGAGGGACTCGAGGCTGGGCGCACCACCCGTCCCGAGGATGAGGCGCGACGAGAAGCTCTCGCCCGCGATCACGAGGGGGTCGTCCACCCCTACCCTCCCTGCGCCGCGGCGAGGACCTCGAGACGGGATCCCGCCGCGACCGGCGCCTCGCTCCACGTCCGCCGGGGGACGACCTCGCCGTCGATCGCCACCGCGAGCCCCCTGCCCGAGGGATCGTGGCCGAGCGCGGCGAGGATCTCCGCGACGCTCGCCCCCGGGGGCACCTCGGCGGGCGCGCCGTTCACCGTGACCTTCACCCCGCCATCTTCGCGGCCCCGGAGAAGCGCGTCGGCGAGAAGGGCTCCATGCCGTCCTCCCCCTCCCCGGTCGCGAGAAGGCGAGCGACGTGGTCGGCGGTGACCGGGGCGAGCAGGACGCCGTTGCGGTAGTGGCCCGTCGCGACCACGAGACCCGGCACGGACGCGGGTCCGATCATCGGCGCGTTGTCGGGGGAGCCCGGCCGGAGTCCGGCGAGGGCCTCGCCGAGGTCCAGCTCGCGCACGCCGGGGACGAGCGCGGCCGCCTCCTCGAGGAGCTCGAGGAGCGCGCCCGCGGTGACCGAGGTGTCGAAGCCCTTCTCCTCGACCGTCCCGCCCACGACCACGGTGCCGTCCCGGCGGGGCACGAGATAGACCTCGGGCGAGCGGATGGTCCGCTCGCACAGCCGCGTCCCTCCCGGATCGCGCAGGTTCACCAGCTGTCCCTTGACGGGGCGGACGGGGACCGCCGCGTCCGGAGGAAGTCCCTCGATAGACGCCGACCAGCAGCCCGCGCTCAGGACCACGGCGGAGGCGGGAAGCCCTCCGCCCCCCTCGAGCGCGACCCCGCACACCGCCCCGCCGGAGAGATCGAGCGCGGCGGCCCTGCGGCGCTCGAGAGCGACGCCGGCGCGCGCGCAGGCCGCGAGGAGCGCTCTGGTGAGGGCGCGCGGGTCGACGCGGTGGTCGCCCTCGACGAGGAGACCGCCCCGCACGCCCGGCGCCAGGGCCGGCTCGAGGCGCCGGCACTCCCGCGCCCGCAGGCGGCGCGCCGAGAGGCCGAGGCCGGAGCGGAAGTCGTGCAGCTCCTCGAGCACGGCGAGCTCGTCGGCGTCGCGCGCCACGAGCAGGGTGCCGCTCTGCTCGTAGGCGACCTCGACGCCCGCGGCCCGCTCGAGCTCCGCGACGAAGCTCGGGTAGCGCCGGCTCGCGGCGAGGTTGAGGCGCAGGAGCGTCTCCTCGCCGAAGTGGGACTCGGTGACGGGGGCGAGCATCCCCGCGGCGACCCAGGTGGAGCCCGAGCCGGGGTCGGGATCGACGACCGCGACGGACAGCCCCGCGGCGGCGCAGCGCCACGCGCACGACAGCCCCACGATGCCGCCGCCGACGACGACCACGCCGGGCGCGCCGGCGCGCGGAGAAGCCTCGCTCTCGCGCATGGGTCCGCTCAGGTGCGCGCGCGGGGCGGTCGCCCGCGGCCCGACCGCCCGGATCCCGAACGCCCTGCGAGGTCCGCGGCCCTCAGCTCCGGGTAGAGGAAGCCGCTTGCCCCGGAGCCACCAGCCGCAGCGGCGAGTCGGCGGCGAGCTCGAGCGTCTTGCGCAGGTGCACGACCGTGCCCGAGTCCTCCGACACGAACTGGAGGCGGTCGCACAGCACCCGCATGAGGTGGATGCCGCGGCCTCCCTCGGCGGACGTGCTGGCGGCGTGCCGGCCGACCGCCTCGTCGTCGAACCGGCGTCCCGCATCCCGCACGCGGATGTCGCACTCGAGCCCGTTCGTGCGCACCTCGACCTCGTACTGGTCGTCGCCGGTGTCGGCGTGCTTGAGGACGTTGGTGCAGGCCTCGGCCAGGAGCAGCTCGAGCTCGGTGACGCATTCGTCCGCGACCCCGAGGGCGCCGAACGACGACCGGCACAACCGGCGCACGATCGGCACGCTGGCGGCGTCCCGGGGCAGCGTCAACATGAACAACAGCTGCATATCGAGGCCATACCCGCCGCCGGGGGGTCAGTAACCGAGAGGGGCGCCCCCTCCCCTTACCCGCGCCTCACGCGAGCGCCGCGCGGAGCGCGGCCACGGCCCTGTCGAGGCCCTCGGTCGACACGTCGCGGTGGGTGACGAGCCTCATCGAGTGGCCCGGGAACCCGAGCGTGAGGACCCCCTCGGCGCGCAGCTCGTCGCTCACCTCGGGGGCGGTACGTCCGAAGGGGCGCAGGTCGACGTAGACCATGTTGGTCTCGACCGCGGCCGGGTCCACGGCATCGGGGTGGAGGTCGGCGAGCGCGTCCGCGAGGCGGCGGGCGTTGGCGTGGTCCTCCGCGAGGCGCTCGACGCCGGTCTCCAGGGCGACGCGTGCGGCGGCCGCCAGCACGCCGACCTGGCGCATGCCGCCCCCCATCCGCTTGCGCAGGCGGCGCGCCGCGGCCACGGTCGCCGCGCTGGAGCACACCATCGACCCCACGGGTGCCCCGAGGCCCTTCGAGAAACAGAAGGAGACGGTGTCCGCACACGCGGCCCACTCGCGCGCCGGGACCCCGGAGGCGACCTGCGCGTTGAAGATGCGCGCTCCGTCGAGATGCACCGCGACCTCCCGCTCCCGGCACACCTTGCTGATCGCGCGTGCCTCGTCGATCGGGAAGACGCTTCCCCCCGCGGAGTTGTGCGTGTTCTCGATCGCCACAACCGCGCTGCGCGGGTTGTGCTCGTTGCCGGGGCGGAGGGCCGCCGCGACCGAGTCCGCTCCCAGCACGCCGCGCTCGCCCGGCAGCGGCCGCGCCACGAGCCCGAGGTGCGCCGCCACCGAGCCGCCCTCGAAGTGGAGGAAGTGAGCGCTCGACTCGCACACGACCTCGTCGCCGGGGCGCGCCAGCACCCCGAGGCAGACCGCGTTGCCCATGGAGCCCGTGGGGACGAAGAGACCCGCCTCCTGCCCGAGGAGCTCCGCGGCCTGGTCTTGGAGCTCGTTGACGGTGGGATCGTCGCCGAAGACGTCGTCGCCCACCTCGGCCTCGGCCATGGCGCGCCTCATCTCGGGCGTGGGTCGAGTGACGGTGTCCGAACGGAGGTCCACGAGCTCAGCCAAAGAAGACCTCCGCGGTCTCGTACAGCTCGGGATCGAGCGTCTTGAGCTCGCCGACCGCGTCGCCGAGAGGGACCCTCACTATCGATGTCCCCCGGAGAGCAACCATGGCGCCGGCGTCGCCGTCGTGCGCGGCATCGACCGCGGCGATGCCGAAACGCGTGGCGAGCACCCGATCGAACGCGGTCGGAGTGCCTCCCCTCTGGGTGTGGCCGAGGATGGTGACGCGCGTCTCGTAGCCGGTGATGGCCTCGATCTGGCGCTCGAGGTCGACGCCGATGCCCCCGAGCCGGACGTGACCGAAGGCGTCCGTGGCCTCCGCCTGGACGCGCTCGTCCCCCTCGATCGGGCGCGCTCCCTCGGCCACGACGACGATCGAGAACGTACGCCCGCGCTCGTGGCGGTGACGGATGTGCTCGCACACCTCGTTCACGTCGAAGCGGCGCTCGGGGACGAGGATCGCGTCCGCGCCCCCGGCGATCCCCGCGTAGGTCGCGATCCATCCTGTGTGGCGGCCCATGACCTCGAGGACGATGACGCGATTGTGCGACTCGGCGGTCGAGTGGAGCCGGTCGATCGCATCGGTGCATATCTGGACCGCGGTGTTGAACCCGAAGGTGAAGTCGGTGGCGGAGAGGTCGTTGTCGATCGTCTTGGGAACGCCCACGACCGTGACGCCCTCCGCGGTGAGCTTGTCCGCCACTCCGAGCGTGTCCTCTCCCCCGACCGCGATGAGGCAGTCGATCTCTTCCTCGGCGAGGGTCTCCTTGACCCGCTCGATGCCGCGCACCTCCCGGAACGGGTTCGTGCGCGACGACCCGAGGATCGTTCCCCCACGGTGCAGGATGCCGGACGTGTTGTCGGGCGTCAGGGGGGTCGAGCGGTTCTCGAGCACGCCGCGCCAACCGTCTCGGTAACCCACGATCGCGTGGCCGTACCGGTTCACGCCCTTGCGCACTACGGCGCGAATGACGGCGTTCAACCCGGGGCAGTCGCCGCCGCCCGTCAGGATGCCGATGCGTGCCACCAGCGCCTCCTCCTTCGCCTCGCGCGGGGCGAGCCTAAAGGCTCCCCTCCCCCGCCGCTCAACCGCGGCCGGCGCGCCGCCGATGTCGCGAACATGACGCCGCCGGCGCGCAGGATCGCGCGCGTCCTGATCGCGTGCGGGCTCGCGGTGCTTCCACTGCTGGGCCCCTCGCCCGCCGCGACCGCGACCGATCTCCGGTCGCTGCGCGAGCGCGCCCAGCGCGTCGCCGACGAGGTGAGCGCGCTCGAGCACCGCCTCGAATCACTGCGCGCTCGCAACGCCCACCTCGACGAGCGGATCGCGCGCCTTTCCCAGCGGATCGCCGTCCTCGAGGGCGCGATCCACGCCGAGGAGGCCGCGCTCGAGAACGCCCACTCGGCTTTCGTCGAGCGCGCGGTCGAGGCATACAAGGCGGGCCCGACGTCGGAGCTCGCGCTGCTGCTGTCCGCGCGCGACATAGGCGGGCTGCTCGACGCGGCCGAGGGGCTGAGCAACGCGGCCGACGACGACCTGCGCGCCCTGCGCGATCTCGTCCGCGCGGTCGAGGCGCTCGAGCGGACGCAGGGAGAGCTCGACGGGCGCAAGCAAGCCCTGCTCGAGGCGGAGGCGGAGAACGAGATCGTCGCCGCCGAGATGACGGCGACGTTGTCGTCGAGGCGCACGGCGCTCGCCAGGCTCAACGAGGAGGTGGCGCGCCTGGAGGCGCGCGCTCGGGCGAGGGCGGCGCGAGCGGCCCGGCCGGACGCGGCGCTCGCCGAGCTGCTCGAGCCCGC
>DATADD010000218.1:0-14211 GCA_036258675.1 Actinomycetota bacterium
TCGCCCGCGGCGGAGGCGGGGGCGGAGGCGGAGGGGGTGGGGCTCCGCGGGGCCGGGGGGCGCGCCGCGTCTCGATGCCCGTCGCGGGAGCGATCGCGAGCTCGCTGCCGCCCCCGTCGCGAGCTCGGCGCACCCGCCGCCGCAGACGCGCCAAGCGCGGCCACAGCGACAGCGGCCACATCACCAGCACCCAATAGACACGTCCGTGCGCGCTGTGAGCAGGGCGGTGGCTGCTCCAACGCATGCCCGCCATATCGCCTCCCTCTCCCGCAGCGTAGAGGTGACACGAAACGGGACCGGAACACAAGACCTTTCTGCAAGTCGCGCCAAGCGCTGACCTAGGATGCGGTCATGGCCGTAGACCGAGCCGCAGTCGACCACGTTGCGCGTCTCGCGCGCCTGGATCTCACGGAGGAAGAGCGCGGGCGCATGAGCGCGGAGCTCACGCACATCCTCGAGCACGCGGCGCGCATCGTTGCTCTCGACCTCGACGGGGTCGAGCCCACCTCGCACTCCCTCGACCTGCGCAACGTGACGCGCCCCGACGAGGTGATCCCGTGCCTGCCCCAGGAGGACGCGATCGCGGGCGCCCCGGCCGCCGAGTCGGGCCGCTTCCGCGTCCCGCGCATCATCGAGGAGCCGTAGATGAGCGGGCCCGTGTGGATGTCGGCCTCCGAGCTGGCGGCGGCGCTGTCCTCGGGATCTCTCACCTCCGCCGAGGTCGTGGAGGGGCTGCTGGCGCGCGCCGACGCGATCGAGCCCTCGCTCGGGACGTACCTGTGCCGGACCCCCGAGCGCGCTCTCGAGCAGGCCGCGGCCTCCGATGCGCGGCGCGCCGCGGGCGAGGCGGCCTCCCGCTTCGACGGCGTTCCCGTCGCCTACAAGGACATCTTCGTGACGCGCGGCGTCGCCACCACCGCGGGATCCCGGATCCTCGAGGGGTGGGTGCCGCCCTACGACGCCACCGTCGTGGCCCGCTGCGGCGCCGCGGGTCTGCCCGGCCTCGGCAAGACGAACCTCGACGAGTTCGCGATGGGCTCGTCGACGGAGAACTCGGGCTTCCACGTAACCCGCAACCCATGGGACACGGGGCGCGTCCCGGGCGGCTCGAGCGGGGGCTCGGCGGCGCTCGTGGCGGCCGGCGGCGTGCCGTGGGCGTGGGGGACCGAGACCGGGGGGTCGGTCCGGCAGCCGGCCGCCCTCTGCGGCGTGGTGGGTATCAAGCCCACCTACGGCCTCGTGTCGCGCTCCGGGATGGTCGCGTTCGCGTCCTCGCTCGACCAGGCGGGCCCGATCGCTCGCTGCGTCGGGGACGCGGCGGCTCTGCTCCAGATCGCCGCGGGGCACGACGCGCGCGACTCGACCTCGATCCCCGGGCCCGCGCCCGACCTCCTGTCCGGCCTCGACGACGGCGTCGACGACCTCCGCGTCGGCGTGGTCGCGTCCACGCTCGGGGAGGGCGTCCAGCCCGGCGTGCGGACCGCGGTCGAGGATGGCTTCCGCCGGCTCGAGAAGCTCGGCGCCGATCTCATCGAGGTGTCCCTGCCCTCGTTCGAGTACGGCATCTCGGCCTACTACCTCATCGCCCCCGCCGAGGCGTCGTCGAACCTCGCCCGCTACGACGGGGTCCGCTACGGTCGGCGCGCCGAGGGCGACGACGTCATCGAGATGATGTCGCGCACCCGCGCCGAGGGTTTCGGCACGGAGGTCAAGCGGCGCATCATGCTGGGCACGTACGCGCTCTCGGCCGGATACTACGAGGCCTACTACGGCAAGGCCCAGAAGGTGAGGACGCTGATCGCGCGCGACTTCGAGCGCGCCTTCGACGCCGTCGACCTCCTCGTGTGCCCGACCTCCCCCACGACCGCCTTCGGCATCGGCGAGCGCACGGAGGACCCGCTCGCGATGTACCTGTCGGACATCTTCACGGTGCCCGTCAACCTCGCCGGCAACGCCGCGGTCACCGTGCCCTGCGGCGTCGACGAGAAGGGCCTCCCGGTGGGTCTGCAGATCATCGCCCCCGCCCTCGGCGAGGCCACGATGCTGCGTGCGGCCCACGCCTTCGAGCGGGATCTCGGGTGGGCCGGGTCGTCCGCGTCGAGGCCGCCGCTGTGACCGTCGCCGCCGCCGACGGCTTCGCGACCACGGTCGGGCTCGAGATCCACGTCGAGCTGTCGACGCGCTCGAAGATGTTCTGCGGGTGCGAGGTCGCCTTCGGGGGGGAGCCGAACACGCGCACCTGCCCCGTCTGCCTCGGGCTCCCGGGATCCCTTCCGGTTGTCAACGGCCGAGCCGTCGAGCACACCCTGCGGATAGCGCTCGCGCTCGGGTGCGACATCGCCGCGCGATCGCTGTTCCACCGCAAGAACTACTTCTATCCCGACATCCCGAAGAACTACCAGATCTCCCAGTACGACCTTCCCTTCGGCGTCGGAGGCGCACTCGAGGTCCCCGACGGCGATGAGGTCGTGCGGGTGGGGATCGCGCGCGTGCACCTCGAGGAGGACACCGGCAAGTCGCTGCACGTGGGCGGGACGGGGCGCATCGCCGACTCGGAGTACTCGCTCGAGGACTTCAATCGGGCCGGCACCCCGCTGGTCGAGATAGTCACCGAGCCCGACATCACTTCGCCGGGGCAGGCGCGCGCCTTCGTGTCCGAGCTGCGGGCTCTGCTCGAGTCGCTCGGCGTGTCCGACGTCCGGATGGAGGAAGGGTCGCTGCGCGTGGACGCGAACGTCTCCGTGCGGCGGACCGGGGAGGCCGAGCACGGCACGAAGGTCGAGGTGAAGAACCTCAACTCGATCCGGTCGGTGGGCCGGGCCTTGGAGCACGAGGTGGCGCGGCAGCGCAGCGCTCTCGAGGCCGGCGGGCAGCTGATCCAGGAAACGAGGCACTTCGACGAGAAGGCGGGTACGACGTCGCCCCTGCGCTCGAAGGAGTACGCGTTCGACTACCGCTACTTTCCCGAGCCCGACCTCGTCCCGTTCGAGCCCGCCCGCGCCGACGTCGATCGCCTGCGCGCGTCGCTACCCGAGTCGCCCGCGCGGAGACGGGAGCGGTTCGCGCGGGAGCTGGGGCTCGGCGCGCACGACATCGCGGTGCTCACCGCGTCGGCGCGGGTCGCGGACTGGTTCGAGCGGGCCGCGCGCGCCTATGGAGGCGACGCCAAGAGGGTGGCCAACTGGATCACCGCCGACCTCTTCGGCCTCCTCAACGAGGCGGCGGCGGAGCTGCACGAGACGAGGTTCTCGCCCGAGGACCTCGCCGCCCTCGTGAAGCTCGTCGACGGGGGAACGATCTCGGGAAAACAAGCGAAGGCCGTGCTGCAGGAGATGTTCGCGACCGGGAAGGCGCCCGATGCGATCGCCGCGGAGCGAGGCCTGCAGCAGATCTCCGACGCCCACGAGCTCGGCGCCGTGGTCGACCAGGTCGTGGCCGACAACCCCGACGTCGCGGCCAAGGTCCGAGGGGGGCAGACGAGCGCGATCGGGTTCCTCGTGGGCCAGGTGATGAAGCGGACGCGGGGCCGCGCCAACCCCGCTCTCGTCAACGGGTTGCTGCGGGACAAGCTCGCTCCGTGACCGTCTCGCTCGAGATGGCCGCGACGATGCCGGGGCCCCCGCACGTCGTATGGGAGCTCATCACCGACTGGGAGCACCAGGACGACTGGATGCTCGAGGCGTCGGACTTCGTCGTGACGTCGGAGACGCGCGCCGGGGTCGGCGTCGAAGCCGAGGCGACGATCCGGATCGGCGGCATCGCGACGCGCGACCGCGTGCGCGTGGTCGGATGGGAGGCGGAGCGGACCCTGTCGATCGCGCACGAGGGCTGGGTCTCGGGCCGCGGCGACATCCACCTCACGCGCCTCGGGCCGGCTTCCACCCATGTCCTGTGGAGGGAGCGGCTGAAGCCTCCCCTCGGCCCCGTCGGGGCGCTGGGGATGCGCGCGTTCAAGCCACTCATGCGCCGCATCTTCGAGCGCGATCTGCGCGTGCTCGCCGGGCTCGTGAGGGTGGCGTCTCGCCACGCAGCCGGCGCCCCGAGCGAAGCGCGCTAGGGGCGGACGAGGAACGCGACCACCGCGCGCACTCGATACGTCCGGCTCCCCGACGCGGTGAAGAAGCCGAGGTCGCGCCACGGCCCCGAGCCCGCCCGCCAGCGCGCCCGCCAGATCTGCTCCACCGTCGCCTCGAACCGGCCCGGTGTCTCGTAGACGTGCGGGACCGTCCCGGGCCGGCCGGGGGCCCACGGGCGCCCTCCGTCCGCGGTGACGAGGCCGGTCCCGTCGCCGAAGCTCCACGAGTGCTGCACGGGCTCCGCGATCGCGGTCACGGAGTAGCCCGCCACGCGCGCCGACGCCTCGATCGGCGCCGCGGGCGGCACCCAGAAGTAGGAGGGGAGCCCCGTGACGCCGACCTCTCCGGGCGCGACGCGGAGCGCGGGGGCGGGTGCGCGAGCGCGGGCGCGGTCGACGAGCATGCGCGCCAGGGTCTCGGGATCGACGCGGGGGGCCCGTCGGGGCCCGGGCTCTCGGGGAGGCGGGGCGTCCGCGCACACCGAGTAGACCGCCGCAAGGCTTCCTCCGAGCTTGCGGCGCACGCAGGGGTCCGGGGGCAGCAACGGTGCGGTGGGGGAGGCGAGCACCGGGGCGCCGCCCGAGGACGAGACGGCCGGGGTCGGAACCGACGGGGCCGCGGCGGTTGCGGCCGGGGCCGGATGGATCCCCGCCGAGCTCGCCGCGAGGCCGACGCGCGCCCTGACCGCGACACCCGTCGCGGTCGTGTTGTGGTCGAGATCGGGCCGGGGGGCGGCGTGTGCCGCGGATGCGGCTGCGACGAGGGCGGCGGCGGCCCCGGCCGCGGCCCGCGCCCGCCTCACGGCGCGCCCCGACGCGGAAGGGGCGTCTCGCGCAGGGCTCTGCCCGAGTACAGCAGCCAGCGGCCGTCCTCGTAGGTCATCGTCCACTCCATCGCGCGCACCTGGGGGATCGCATCCGGAGCCGCGTCCGTCCCCGAGGGCAGGTGCACGAAGCGCGGCAGGAACAGCAGCCGCTCGCGCAGGACCGCGCGCGTCGGGCCCACGTGCGCGACGCGCAGCGCCCTCGACACCCATCTCGTGCGGTCGAGGATGTCGTTGCGCAGGAGCCAGCGGATCTCCGCGCCGCTCGTGAGATCGGGCGCGTCCGGCGCCGCGTAGAGGCGGATGAGGGATGTGTCCCGCTGGTGGTAGGAGCGGACGAACAGCGCCCTCAGCCGCTCGAAGCGGGCCCGGATCGCGTGCGGCGAAGGCTGCTCGCGCGAACCCGGGCGAGAGACGGCCGCGGCCGAGCCCCTCGCGCCCGACCCGGGCGCTCGCTCCAGGGCCCACAGCCCCGTCAGCGCCGCGATCGCGAGGAGCACGATCGCGAACGCAGCCGCGGGCGGCAGTCCGTCGTCGCTCTGCGCGCGCCTTCCGAAGGAGCCCGCGCGCTCGCGCCGAGGAGTATGAAGGGCCTCCGCCAAGGTCCGCCTCTCGCCGCTCCCCAGGTCCGCTGGGGAGTTCTTACCGCACGCTCGTCGGGGTCGCAAGGGCGACCTTCGACACGCCGGCGCGACGAAACCGCGGGCGTCGGCGCGCGCGCAGTGAGCCGGCTCACTATCCGGAGGAGCGCGCCCCGTCGGCCCGGACCGCCTGCCACAGCGTGCGGACTCCCATCGCGCCCAGGAAGACACCGAACACGACGCGCAGGTGTTCGGGGGCGGTCCCGAGCGCGATCGTCGCGCCCAGCGCCACCCCGGCGACCCCTCCGAGCGCGAGGGGGGCGGCATGACGGAACGACACGAAGCGATTGCGCGCGTGCGCGATCGTTCCGGCGAGGGCGGTGGGCACTATCACGAGCAGCGACGTCCCCTCCGCGACGTGTTGATCCGTGCCCAGCAACAGCACCATGAAGGGGACCATGAGGAGGCCGCCGCCGACCCCGAGGAGGGCGGACACGGCGCCCACCGCGACCCCGGCGGCCGCGGTCGCGAGCGCCGCCTCCGCGCTCATGCCAGGAGGAGGCCGGCGGCGACGGCGATCATGAGGGCGCCGAAGGCGGCCTTCAGCGCGTTGTCGGAGGCTCGCCGCAGGACCCGGGCTCCGAGCGGGGCGCCCGCCAGGCTCCCCGCCGCGAGCAGCACGGCGACGCCGAGGTCGACCGAACCCGCGAGGGCGAAGCGCAGGGCCCCTACCGCGGCGATCGGGGCGATCGCGGCGAGCGAGGTGGCGTGCGCCTCGTGCTGGGTGAGCCCGACGACCGCCACCAGCAGGGGCACCATCACGATCCCCCCGCCGACGCCCAGAAGGCCGCTGAGCAGGCCGGCCGCGATGCCGATGGCGCCGGCGACGAGGAAGGTGGAGACGCCCGGCGCCCTCACCCCGGCTCAGGCGAGCGCGCGTGCGAGTCGGGCGAGGCCCTCGGCGAGGTCGTCGTCGCCCAGGGCGTAGCTCAGCCTCATGTAACCCGGCGCGCCGAAGCCGTCTCCGGGCACGAGCGCGACCCGCGCCTCGTCCAGGATCGCCTCCGCCAACGCGGCGGTGCCGGCCACCGGGCGCCCGCCCAGCTCCCCTCGATCGAGCACGCCCTTGAACGAGGGGAAGCAGTAGAACGCGCCGGTCGGCTCGTGGGACACGACCCCGGGCATGTCGTTGAGGGCCGCGTGCATGACGCGTCGGCGGCGGTCGAAGGCCGCGCGCATCTCCTCGAGCGCCAGCAGGTCGCCCTCGAGGGCCGCGAGCGCGGCGGCCTGGGCGACGTTGGAGACGTTGGACGTGGTGTGCGACTGCAGCGAGATCGATGCTGCCGCGACGTCTTCCGGCGCGATGCACCAGCCCACCCGCCATCCGGTCATGGCGTACGTCTTTGCGACGCCGTTGACGACGATGCACCGGTCGGTGATCTCGGGCACCATCACCGGGAGGGAGCGGAAGCGGGCCCCGCCGTAGACGAGGTGCTCGTAGATCTCATCCGTCAGCACCCAGACGTCGTTGGCGGCCGCCCAACGACCCACGGCCTCGACCTCCGAAGGCGGGTACACGGCGCCGGTTGGGTTCGAGGGCGACGCGAACACGACCAGCTTCGTACGCTCCGTGCGCGCCGCGTCGAGCTGGTCGACGGTCACTCGGAAGCCGGTCGCCTCGGTCGTCGCAAGCTCCACGACGACGCCTCCGGCGAGCTTGACCATCTCGGGGTAGCTGACCCAGTAGGGGGCGGGGAGCAGGACCTCGTCGCCGGGCTCGACCACGCTCATGATCGCGTTGAAGAGCGCGTGCTTGCCCCCGTTGGAGACGACCACCTGCGCCGCGGTCGCGTCGAGCCCGGAATCCCTCTTGGTCTTGTCGGCGATCGCCTGCCTCAGCTCGGGGAGCCCTGCCGCGGGCGTGTAGTGGTGCAGGGGCGGCCTGCGCGCCGCGTCCCCGGCCGCGTCGACGATGTGCTTCGGGGTGGGGAAGTCCGGCTCGCCGGCGCCGAAGCCGATCACGTCGTGGCCGGAGGCCTTGAGCGCCTTCGCCTTGGCGTCGACCGCGAGCGTCGACGACTCCGCTATGTCGAGCACTCGGCGGGCGAGGCGGCTGTGGGACACTCCCGGATGATAGGGGGAAGCCTCGCCGCGACCGGCGCGCCGCGCGCCCCGGGCGACCGCCGAGAGGACGCCACGGACACTCACGACATCGTCATCCCCTCGCATCTGCTGCCTGCGGACGGACGCTTCGGCTCCGGGCCGTCCAAGGTCCGTCCCGAGGCCGTCGCGGCCCTGCATCGGGATGCGTCCGACTACCTCGGGACGTCGCACCGGCGCGACCGCGTCCGCTCCGTGGTGCGGCGCCTGCGGGAGGGCCTCGCCCGCTTGTTCGACCTCCCCGACGGCTACGAGGTCGTCCTCGGCAACGGTGGCGCGGCCTTCTTCTGGGACGCGCTCGTCCTCGGCCTCGTCGAGCGACGCAGCCAGCACCTCGTGTTCGGCGAGTTCTCGTCCAAGCTCGCCCGGGCCGCCGAGGTCGCGCCCCACCTCCACGAGCCCGAAGTGATCGAGTCGGAGCCGGGGACGCACCCCGTCGCGCGTCCCTCGCCGGGGGTCGATCTCTACGCGCTCACCCACAACGAGACCTCGACGGGGGTGGCGATGCCCGTGACGCGCGTCCCCGGCGGCCTGACCACCGTCGACGCGACCTCCGCCGCGGGAGGCCTGCGGGTCGATGCCCGCGCCTTCGACGTCTACTACTTCGCGCCCCAGAAATGCTTCGCGTCGGACGGGGGGCTGTGGATCGCCCTGGTATCGCCGGCCGCGATCGAGCGGATCGAGCGCATCCGTGCGAGCGGCCGTCACATCCCCTCCTGCCTCGACCTCTCGCTCGCCCTCCAGAGCTCCCGGCGCGACGAGACCTTCAACACCCCCGCCCTCGCGACCCTGTTCCTCATGCTCGAGCAGCTCGAGTGGATGCTCGCCAACGGGGGGCTGGAGTGGGCCGCGCGGCGCTGCGAGCGCTCCGCCGGGATCCTGTACGGGTGGGCGGAGGCGCACCCCCTGGCGCGTCCGTTCGTGGCCGACCCGGCGGCGCGCAGCCCGGTGGTCGCGACGGTCGACTTCGACCCCGCGGTCGACGCCGCCGCGATCGCGCGAGTGCTGCGAGACAACGGCGTCGTGGACACCGAGCCCTACCGGAAGCTCCACCGCAACCAGTTGCGCGTCGGCCTCTATCCCGCGATCGAGCCAGAGGACGTCGCCGCCCTGACCCGCTCGATCGACTACACGATCGACGCGCTCGAAGGCTGAGACACACCCGCAGCGGGGGGCGCGCCGGACCCCCGCTACGATGCCTGCGCATGAGGGTTCTCGTCACGGAGCAGCTGGCTCCCGCAGGCCTGGAGCTGCTGGGGGAGGCGCTGGACGTGGACGTGCGCCCCGACCTCGACCCCGACGCGCTCGCCGAGGCCATCCCCGCCTACGACGCCCTCGTCGTGCGCTCGGCCACCAAGGTCGACGCGAGCCTGCTGGAGCGGGGCGACAACCTCAAGGTGGTGGGGCGCGCCGGCATCGGCCTCGACAACATCGACGTCGAAGCCGCCACCCGCTGCGGCATCGTGGTGGTCAACGCGCCCCAGTCCAACGTGCTCTCGGCCGCCGAGCACACGCTCGCTCTCCTCCTCGCGCAGGCCCGCAACATCCCCCAGGCACACGCCGCGCTGGTGTCGGGAACGTGGGATCGGGAGCGCTGGCAGGGCGTGGAGCTCCATGGCAAGGCCCTGGGCGTCGTCGGTCTCGGGCGCGTGGGAACGCTCGTGGCGCAGCGGGCCCACGCCTTCGGCATGCGGGTCATCGCCTACGACCCTTTCGTGGCGCCGGGGCGGGCCGCCCAGATGGGCGTGCGCCTCGTCGACTCCGTCACGGAGCTGTGCCGCCGCAGCGACTGGATCACGATCCATCTGCCCAAGACGCCGGAGACCGACGGCATCGTGGGCGAGAGGGAGCTCGCCGAGGTGCGGCCTGGAGCGCGTCTCGTCAACACCGCGCGCGGCGGTGTGGTCGACGAGAAGGCCCTCGTGCACGCCCTCGAGGAGGGGCGCCTGGCGGGGGCGGCCGTCGACGTCTTCGACGGGGAGCCGGTCACGTCACACCCCTTGTTCGGGTTCGACAACGTCGTGGTGACGCCGCATCTCGGGGCCTCCACCGCCGAAGCGCAGGACAAGGCGGGCGTCGCCATCGCGGAGCAGGTGCTCCTCGCGCTGCAGGGCGAGTTCGTCGCGTACGCGGTCAACGTCGAGGTCGGCCCCGACATCCCCGAAGCCATCCGCGCCTATCTCGGCCTCGCCGAGAGACTGGGACGCGTCGCGGTCGCCCTGTCGGGTCCGGGCATCGAGGGCCTGTCTTTCGAGTACCACGGGGGCATCGCCGACTACGACACGCGCGCGCTGACCCTCTCCGGCCTCAAGGGCGCCTTCGCCACCGTCGTCCACGAACCGGTGACGTTCGTCAACGCGCCGCTGCTCGCGCGGGAGCGCGGCATCTCCGTCGAGGAGTCGAAGTCATCGCAGTCGCTCGACTACGTGAACCTCCTCGAGGTGCGCGCGCAGTGCCGCGACGACACGGTATCGGTAGCCGGCGTGCTCGTCGGCAAGCGCGACAACGAAAGGCTCGTGCGCGTCCACGGCTACGAGATGGACATGGCCTTCCACCCCCACATGGCGTTCTTCCGCTACGTCGACCGGCCGGGCATCGTGGGGATCGCAGGGAGCCTCCTCGGGCGCGCCGGCGTGAACATAGCCACGATGCAGGTGGGTCGCCGCAGCGAGGGAGGCGAGGCGCTCATGGGCATGGCCGTCGACTCGCCGATCCCCCCGGAGGTCCTCGACGAGATCGTGTCGCGCGCCCGCATGCGGGACGCTCGGCAGATCGTGCTGGCGACCTCCTAGAGGGCGCGCGATGCAGCCCGTCGACAAGGTGTGGATGAACGGCGAGCTCGTCGATTGGCGCGATGCCACCGTGCACGTCCTAAGTCACGGCCTCCACTACGGCACGGGCGTCTTCGAGGGCATCCGCTGCTACGAGACCGCGCGCGGCCCCGCGGTCTTCCGCCCCCGCGAGCACTTCGACAGGATGAGGCGATCGGCAAAGGTCTTCCTCATGGACATCCCTTACTCCGTCGACGCCATGGTGGAGGCGACGCACGAGTTGATCCGGGTCAACGGCCTCATGTCGTGCTACGTGCGGCCGATCGCGTTCCGCGGCTACGGCGAGATGGGCGTGGACCCGTCGGGGAGTCCCGTCGACGTCGCGATCGCGGTGTGGCCGTGGGGCGCCTACCTCGGCGACGAGGCGCTGCGCAGCGGAGTGCGCATGACCGTGTCTTCGTGGCGCCGGCACGATCACAACATCATCCCGCCCGCCGCCAAGGTGACGGGCGGCTACGTGAACTCGTCGGTCGCCAAGCTGGAGGCGGTGAGGGCGGGCTTCGACGAGGCCATCATGCTGAACCCGCAGGGCTACGTCTCGGAGGCGACCGGCGAGAACATCTTCATCGTCTTCGAGGGAGAGATCTTCACGCCGCCGCTCGGGGCGGGCCCGTTGCCCGGGATCACGCGCAGCTCTGTCATGACGATCGCGGCGGACCTCGGGATGCCGGTAAAGGAGCGCCAGGTGGCGCGAGCCGACCTCTACACCGCCGACGAGATCTTCTGCACCGGCACCGCGGCCGAGGTCACTCCGGTGCGGGAGATCGACGGACGGGTTCTCGGCGACCCCGGCCCCGTGACGCAAACCATGCAGCAGAAGTACTTCTCGATCATGCGAGGAGAGGACGAGAAGTACATCGGCTGGCTCGATTTCGTCTCTCCCTCACCGTGACAGCCGACGTACGCACCCGCATCGCTCCGGCGCCGAGCGGCTCGATCCACGTCGGCAACGCCCGCACCGCGCTGTACAGCTGGCTGTTCGCGCGCCGCCACGGGGGGCGGTTCCTCGTGCGCGTGGAGGACACCGACGCCCGGCGCGCCCGCGCGGAGGCGTCCGCGGGCGTGCTCGACGACCTGCGGTGGCTGGGGCTCCAGTGGGACGAGGGCCCGGACGTCGGGGGCCCCTTCGGCCCCTATCGCCAGAGCGAGAGGTTCCCGCGCTACCTCGAGGTCGTGGCCGCCCTGCTCGACGCCGGCGCAGGAGGCGGCGTGGCGCGCCGAGGGACGCGCCTTCGCGGTCCGCTTCGCCGTGCCCCGCAGGCGCACCGTCGTCTTCGACGACGTGGTGCGCGGGCGCATCGAAACGCGCAGCGACTCGATCCCCGACTTCGTGGTGAGCCGCTCCGACGGCTCGCCCACGTACGTGCTTGCCGCGGGGGTCGACGACGTCCACATGGAGATCACCCACGTGATCCGGGGGGAGGATCTCATCCCGGCGACGCCCCGCCAGCTGCTGTTGCGGGAGGCCATGGGGGTCGCGGCCGTCCCGGTGTTCGCCCATCTCCCTCTGCTCGTCGACGCGCGCGGCCGCCCGCTGTCGAAGCGCTGGGGAGACGTATCCGTGCGGGCTTACCGCGAGCGGGGGTTCCTGCCCGAGGCGATGGTCAACTACCTCGCCCTGCTGGGCTGGTCCTACGACGACCGCACCACCGTGTTCTCGGTCGACGAGCTCGTCGAGCGGTTCTCCCTCGAGCGCGTGAGCCGCAACCCGGCCGCCTTCGACGTGAGGAAGCTCGAGTGGCTCAACGGCCACTACATCCGGACCCTCGGGGCGCGCCGCCTCGCCGAGGAGCTGGAGACCTTCTGCCGCGCCGCCGGCGTGGGCGTCGCCGGCGACGAGGGCCGCCGCGTGCTCGAGGCGGTCGCGCCGCTCCTCGTCGAGCGGCTCCGGCGGCTGGACGAGGCGCCGGCGATGGTGCGCTTCCTGTACGAGGACGTGCAGCCCGACGAGCGGGCCGCCGGGGTCCTCGAGGGACAGGCGGGCTACCTCGCCGAGGCCGCCGACGCGCTCGACGCGCTCGAGAAGTGGTCCGCGCCCGCGATCGAGGAGACCTTGCGAGCGCTCGCGGCCGCCCGCGACCTGAAGCCCAAGCACGCCTTCCAGCCGATCCGAGGGGCGGTGATGGGAACGCTCGTGTCGCCACCTCTGTTCGAGTCGTTGGAGATCCTCGGGAGGGAGCGGACGCTCGCGCGTCTACGGCGCGCGGGCGCGCCCTGAGGGCGCGTTCGCGTGACTGGTATCCTGCCGAGCCGAGGGCAACTTGGGGCGTGGGGTAACCTGGCAGCCCGACGGATTCTGGTTCCGTTAGTCCTGGTTCGAATCCAGGCGCCCCAGCACGAAAGTATGGCCCGGTAGTCTAGATGGCCTAGGACGCCGCCCTCTCAAGGCGGAGATCACGGGTTCGAATCCCGTCCGGGCTACGACACGTCGCAGCTGTCCGAGTGATCTCGCACGGCGCGACGGCCGGCGTCGAGCCGGGCGGACGAGGGAGGAGCGAGTCATGAACCGGACCGATGTCGTCGAGCGCCCCTTCCTGCGCGACGACCTCCCCGACTTCGGCCCCGGAGACACCGTGCGGGTCCACGTGCGCGTGGTGGAGGGAGAGCGGGAGCGCATCCAGGTGTTCGAGGGCACCGTGATCCGGCGGCGGGGGAGCAGGCTGTCGGCGACGTTCACCGTGCGCAAGATGTCCTTCAACGGGATCGGGGTGGAGCGCACCTTCCCCCTCCATTCACCCATGATCGCGAAGCTCGAGGTCGCGACCCGAGGCGACGTGCGGCGGGCGAAGCTCTACTACCTACGGGAGAGGACCGGCAGGAAGGCCAAGGTCAAAGAGAAGCGACAGGCCTAGGCCGGCTCGTAGGCACAGGGGGAGGACGCCGTGGCGACGACGGAGGCGACGGCGCAGGACGCGCCCGGCGGGTCCCGGCCTCGCCGTCGCCGTCTGCTCGGCGAGATCCCGGTCCTCGTCGTCGCCGCGGTCCTGATCGCGTTGGTGATCAAGACCTTCCTGCTGCAGGCCTTCTACATCCCGTCGGGGTCGATGCAGCCGACCCTGCGCGAGGGCGACCGCGTCCTCGTGGAGAAGGTCGCCTACCGCTTCGACGAGCCCGAGCGGGGTGACGTGATCGTGTTCGAGCGCGCCGTAGCGGCGCCCGCCCTGGAGCCCGCGGAGAGGGGTCTGTGGGGCCGCATCGTGGATTCGGTACGGGGCCTGTTCGGATGGCCGACCGGAACAAGGCGCGACTTCATCAAACGGGTCGTCGCGGTCGGGGGCGACACCGTGGAGGCGCGCGGGGGCGCCGTGTACGTGAACGGCAGCCTCGTGGACGAGCCCTACCTCACGGCGGGCACGCAGACGTCCTCGTTCCCCGCCCTCCGCGTCCCCGATGGGACCGTCTTCGTCATGGGGGACAACCGCTCGGATTCGAGGGACTCGCGCTCCTTCGGCGCGGTCACGCTCGACGACGTCGTCGGCCGGGCCTTCCTCCTCGTCTGGCCGCCCAGAGACTTCGCGACCCTCTAACCTTCGTCGCATGCGCACCGTGCGGGACATCGCGCGGGACCTGGGGGTCAGCTCCGACGAGGTCCTCGACCGCCTGCGCCGCCTCGGGACCCCCGCGGCCGGCGACCTGTCGCTCGTCGACCCCCGCGTGGCGGCGCGCCTGCGAACCGCCACGGCCACGCTCTCCGCCGCCGGGGAGCGCGCCGCGGTGCGGAAGGCCCCGCCGCCTCCTCC
>DATADD010000219.1:0-15608 GCA_036258675.1 Actinomycetota bacterium
CCCGAACAGCGCCGCGGCTGGCTCCGCGCCGCCCGGGTCGGCCCGGAGCAGCTCCGCGACGCCCTCCCTGCGGAGGTTCGCCTCCTTGGGGCGCCCGCCGGGGGCGATCCCGCTCACGACGAGCTTGAGCAGCCCCTCGCAGCCGGGACGGAGGCGCCGGAAGCCGCGCTCGTCGGGCTGCGTCAGGGCGTGCACCTCTCCCGCCCGCAGCACCGTGGCGCCCCGGAACGTCACGCGCGCCCGCACGTCGAGCTGGAGCCAGCGATCGGTCGACCCCGGCTCGGCCAGGGCGACGAGGAAGAGCGCCGAGGGGACGTGCCGGCACACGACGACCGGGCCGAGCCCGCAGTCGCGCGCCCAGCGCAGATAGTCGTGCTCGATCGCGTCCCAGTCCTCCACCGGCGCGAGGTAATCGAGGTCCCCCTCCCCTGTGAGCCCGGCCTCGACGTTCTTCCACACCACCCGGTTGGGGGCCGCGGCGCCGAGGCCGCGCAGCAGCGGCAGCCACTGGGCCGTGCGGTCGGATGCCTCGACCCTCATCCCGCCTCCAGGACGACGTGGTCGCGCTCCACGCCCTCGATCCACCGGTCGACGTCGGGGGGGACGCGTCGCTCGTTCGAGAAGATGCTGACCAGCACGGGGCAGCGCCGCTTGACCCTCTTGGCCCACACCCGCGTGAACAGGATCCCCGGGGCCGCAAGGGCGCGCGCGACCGCGTAGGCCTCGACCGAGAGCGCGTCGGGGCGGCTCCATCCCCCCCGCTCGACGCGCCCCGCGAGACGCACGAGCGCGCCCCGGGCGGGGCCGAACAGGCGCGCCGCGGCCGCGACCCCCTCCGGGTCGGAGCGGAGCAGGTCCGCGACCCGCTTGCGGCGCAGCCCGGGCACGTCGGGGCGCCCGCCCCAGCGCATCCCGTTCTGGGTCAGCAGGATCACGGCCTCCGCCCCCGGACGCACGCGCCGGAAGCCCCGCTCGTCGATCTCCATGAGCGCCGCGAGGGCCTCGGGCCGGAACATCGTCCAGCCCCGGAAGTACTTGCGCGCGTTGACGTCGAGCTCGACGAGGCGGGCGTTGGCTCGGTCGACCGCGACGAGGAAGAGCACGCCGGGGACGTGGTGGCACGCGGTCGCGGGCCCGAAGCCGTGCTCGGTCGCCCACTCCTGGAAGGCGGCCGTGATCGCGGCCCAGTCCGAGCTCGGCGCGGTCGAGTCGAAGTCTCCGTGGCCGGCGAGCGCGGCGTCCGCGTTCTTCCACAGCCCCCACGCGGGGATCGTGTCGGTGAGCCGGCGCAGCAGCGGAACCCACATCGGGGCGAGGTCGACCGCGGGCGCGTCCGCGGTCGTCACAGGACCCTCTGCACCTGGTCGAGCCACGAGCGGGCGACCGCGTCCCAGCTCAGCTGCGAGCGCACGACCCGCGCCCCCGTGCGCCCCGCCGCGGGCGCCTCCGGCGTCGCGAGCCTGCGCAGGCCGTCGGCGAGGCCGGCGGCGTCCGGCTGGGCGAGCAGCGCGCCGCCCTCGGCCGCGAAGAAGCGCCCGAGCGGGTAGGGCGTGACGAGGGTGGGGATCCCGAGCGACACCGCCTCGAGCGTGGAGTTGGGGCACGCGTCCCAGCGCGACGGGTACACGAACCCGGACGCGGCCCGCAGCATCGCCCTCTTGTCGTCGCCGTAGACCGCCTCGCCGACCGTCACCCACTCCTGCAGGCCGAGCGCGCGCACGAGGGCCGCGACCTTGGCCTTGCGGGCGCGCCAGTCGGGCCCGTTCAGGCGCAGGTGCGGGCGCTCCGCCGGGGGGACCACGCGCATCGCCCGCAGGAGGATGTCGAGGCCCTTGTGCTCGGGGTCGAAGCGGCCCAGCCACAGGACGTAGCCGCCGCTGCCTCCGTCCCACTGCGGCGCGTCGGGAGCATCGACCCCGTTGGAGGCGACGATGACGGGCCCGTTGTAGCCGAGCGCGGCGAGGTGCTCGCGCTCGGGCTCGAAGAAGACGTGGATCGCGGCCGCGTCGTGCACGAGGCGGCGCTCCCATGCGGCCCACCACGCCTTCTTGAGCCACCGCTTGCGAGCCACGATGTGCGGGTCGTACGCGCCGCGCGGCTCGAGGATGTAGGGGACGCCCGTGCGGCGCGCCACGGCCGCGGCCCGCAGGTTGTGCAGTGTCCATCCCGAGTGCAGCACGAGGACGTCGGCGCCCTCGAGGATGTCCTCGAGGCCGACCGGCAGCTTGAGGCGGGGGCGGCCGGCGTGACGAACGGGGAGCCACTCGACGTCGCCGCGCGGAGGCGGCTCGACGCCCTCGTCGTAGGCGATCACGGCCTCGGCTCCCGCGTCGACGAACCCCTGGGACCACTTCTTCACGGCGCTCGTCATGCCGCCGTCGCCGACCATCGCTCTCGGGTAGTAACGAACGATCCGCACGCTTCGCTCCTGCAGACGATCCCGCCGCGGGCGCGGCGGGTTCCGGCCGCGGCCGAGTCTAGTTAGGCACCTCGACGGGGACCCGGCGTCAGACGACGGCCGGACGGCCCGTCGGGTAGTACGTGAATCCGGCCTGCCTCATCTGATCCGGCTCGAAGATGTTGCGGCCGTCGACCACCACGGGATAGGCCATCACCTGCTTGAGCCGCCCGAGATCGAGCCCGCGGAACTCGTCCCAGTCCGTGCCGACGACGACGCAGTGGGCTCCGGTGGCGGCGTCGTAGGCGTCCGGAGCGATCTCGAGCGCGGGCACCTCGGTCTTGGCGTTCGCGCCCGCCTGCGGGTCGTAGCCGACCACCTGGGCCCCCTCCTGGATCAGATCGCGCACCAGGGCGAGCGACGGCGAGAAGCGGATGTCGTCGGTGCCGCCCTTGAAGGACAGACCGAGGACGGCGATGCGCTTCTCCTCGAGGTTCCACAGCGCCTCTCGCACCTTGTTGATCGTGGAGGCGACCGCGTCGTCGTTGATGCGCGCGACCTCCCGCAGGAGGGGGAACGCGACCCCGAGCCGCTCCGCGAGCCGCTCGAACGCGACGAGGTCCTTGGGGAAGCAGTAGCCGCCGTAGCCGAGCCCCGCGTTGAGGAAATCGCGGCCGATGCGCGGGTCGGAGCCCATCACGTCTGCGACCGCAACGACGTCGGCGTCGGTCCTCTCGCACATGCGGGCGACCGCGTTGGCGTAGGAGATCTTCAGGGCGAGGAACGCGTTGCAGGCGTGCTTGGCGAGCTCGGCCGTCGAGATGTTCGTCTCGATCAGGATGTGGCCCTTCTCCGTGAGCGGCGCGTAGAGCCTCCGCATGACGTCGAAGGCCCACTCGGACTCCGCGCCCACCAGGATGCGGTCGGGGTTGAGCGAGTCGTAAACCGCCGTGCCCTCGCGCAGGAACTCGGGGTTCGAGGCGACCTCCAGCTCGTCCTCGGAGCCGGGGCGCTCCCGCGCCAGCGTGCGGCCGACGCGCAGCGCGGTTCCCGCCGGCACCGTCGACTTCTCGACGACCACGGTCCGGCCCGTGGCGTGCCGGGCGATCGTCTGGGCGGCCTGCTCCACCGCGATGAGGTTCGCCTCGCCCGACGCGCGCGCGGGCGTGCCGACGCAGACGAAGACGACCTCGGAGTCTCCGATCGCCTCCGGCGGGCTCGAGGTGAACGAGAGGGTCCCCTCGCGGGTGGTCTCGGTCAGCAGCTCCTGGAGCCCCGGCTCGAAGAAGGGAGTGATGCCCCGCTCGAGCTGCTGCATCTTCTCCTCGTCCGCGTCGATCCCGACGACGCGGTGGCCGATCGCGGCCATCGTCACGCACGTGACGAGGCCGACGTGGCCGGTTCCGATTACGCCCACCTTCATCGTCTGTCTCCCTCGCTCGTCGTCCTCGAGCGCGCTGCCTGCACAGTGCCCGGGGCGGCGGCCTCGCGTTCGCCCGCTCGGCTCACGCTACCCGCCGTCGCTACGCGACCGCCGGCGCCGGGATGCGCCCGGCGCGCGCCAGCTCGGACTCGACCCACTCGTACGTCCTGCGCAACCCCTCCTCCAGGGAGGTCTGCGGCTCCCATCCGAGGACCTCGCGCAGGCGCGAGTTGTCGCTGTTGCGCCCGCGGACGCCCTGCGGCTTGGAGGTGTCGTGGACCTTCTTCAGCGACTTGCCGGCCACCTTGCTCACGATGTCGACGAGCTCGTCGATCGTGACGAGCACGTCGGTCCCGAGATTGAGGGGGGGCCAGTGGTCTGACTGCATGATGCGGTAGATGCCCTCGACGCAGTCGTCCACGAAGGTGAACGAGCGCGTCTGGAGGCCATCGCCCCACACCTCGATCTCGCCCCCGTCGTCGGCCAGGGCGACCTTGCGGGAGATCGCCGCGGGCGCCTTCTCGCGCCCGCCCTCGTAGGTGCCGAGGGGCCCGTAGATGTTGTGGAAGCGGGCGACCCTCGTCTGGAGCTTGCCCTCCTCGGTGTAGTACTGGCACAGCTTCTCCGAGTACAGCTTCTCCCACCCGTAGCCCTCCTCGGGGTCCGCCGGGTAGGCGTCCTCCTCCTTGAGAGGCGTCACGTCGGGGCTCTTCTGCAGGTACATGGGGTAGATGCACGCCGAGGACGAATAGAAGTGACGCTCGACCCCGTTGCGATAAGCCGCTTCGAGCATGTGGGCATTGATCAACACGTTGTTGCGCGCGACCACGGCGTGGTTGCCGGTGATGTAGCCGATCCCGCCCATGTCGGCCGCGAGCTGATAGACCTCGTCCACGCCGCGCGTCGCCCGGACGCAGTTGTCCCACTCGCGGAGGTCGGCGACATGGAACTCGTCGGCCGGGGACTCCTCGTATTCCGGCTTCTTGATGTCGACCCCGCGCACCCAGTAACCCTGATCCTTTAGATAGCGCACCATGTGATGGCCGATGAACCCACCGGCGCCGCCTACGACCGCCTTCTTACCCACTGGACGTTTACCTCCTCTGGCAACCCTTATCCGTTGGCTTCGACCGAGCGTCAGCCGGTCTTTAGAAATCTGGTCCGCAGGAGCTGGCGGGCGAAGAGGGCCACGTAGCGGGGGTTGGAGACGAGGTAGCGCTTCCACAGCCGGCGCGGCTCGGTGACGAGCCGGAACAGCCACTCGAGGCCCCGGCTCTGCATCCAGGCCGGTGCCTGCTTCTTCTCCCCCGCGATGAAGTCGAATGCGGCCCCGACGCCGAGCATGACCGCAGCCAGCTCGCCGCGCCTGCGGATCATCCACTGCTCCTGCTTGGGGGTGCCGAGCCCGACGAAGACGATGCGCGCGCCGGAGGCGCGGATGTCGCGCACGACCTGGGCGTCCTCCTCCGCGGTGAGCGCGCGGAACGGAGGGGGCCAGCTGTACGCGATGCGAAGCCGGGGGTACCGCTGCAACAGGTTGGCCTCGAAGCGCTCGAGGATCTCGGGTGTGCCCCCGTAGAACGCCACGGGGATGCCCTCGCGGGCGGCGAGCTCGCACACGATCGGGGTCAGCGTCGGCCCGTAGGTCCGCGTCGCGTGCGGGACGCCGAGCGCCTTGAGCCCCCACACGAGCGGCATCCCGTCGGGTGTGACGAGGTCGGCCGCGTTCATGATCTGGCGATAGGACTCGTCGTCTCGTGCGTGCATGACGTTGTTGACCGACGCCACGCAGACGTAGCGCGACTCCCCCGCCTTCGCCCACTCCGCGACGCGGCGCGCCGCGTCCTCGTAGCTCGTGGCGTCGACCCGCATCCCGACGATGTGGCGGGACTCGAGGTCGGGCAGGCCGCTCGGCCTCTCGATCGCAAGGGCCATCACTGCGCTCCCTTCCCGGCGACGACGCACCCGACGGTCTTGAGCAGGATGTAGAGGTCGAGCGAGAGCGACCAGTTCTCGATGTAGAAGAGATCGAGTCGCACCGCCTCCTCGAAGTCGACGGCGCTTCGCCCGTTGATCTGCCACCACCCGGTCACGCCGGCCGGGACCTCGTGGCGGGACTCGAGCAGCTCGAGGTTGGCCGCGACCTGGTCGGCGGGCAGCGGCCGGGGACCCACGAGGCTCATGTCGCCCCGCAGGACGTTGAGCAGCTGGGGCAGCTCGTCGAGGCTGAGCTTGCGCAGGAAGCGCCCCACCGACGTCAGCCGCGGGTCGTCGTCGAGCTTGAAGAAGGGAGCCGACGGGTCGATGTCGTGCTGCTCGAGGACCTCGGCCGCGTTGACCACCATCGTGCGGAACTTGTAGACGGTGAACACGCGCCCGCCCTTGGTGACGCGCTCCTGGCGGAACAGCACGGGCCCCCTCGAGGTGGCGCGGATCAGGATCGCGATCAGGAGCCACAGCGGAGCGATGCAGGCGAGCCCGATCGAGGCCACGGAGAGGTCGAAGGCGCGCTTGATCACGGTCTGGGTGCCCGACAGCCGCACGGGCTTGAGCGACAGCGCCATCACGTGGCCCACGGGCTGCACCGTGAGGCGGGACGTGAGCAGCTGCGGCAGGTTCGCCGACACGCGCGCCTCGACGCCCGTCTGGCGCGTCGTCTGGACGACCTGGAGCATGTCCTCGGGCGCGACCGCGGTCGATGCGACGAAGACGCAGTCGACGGCGTGGCGCCGGATCAGCTCCCCCAGCTCGTGGATCGGGCCGAGGGCGGCGAGGCCGTCGAGCCCCCCGAGCCGCTGGGAGGTGGCGACGTAGCCGATCGGGGTGAACCCGAGTCCCCTGCCCCCGAGGGCGTCGCCGAGGCGGGCGGCCTCCTCGTTGGTGCCCACGACGAGGGTCCGCAGGGCGAGGCGGCCGTCGGCCTTGAGTCGGTAGCCGTACCACCGCCACGCGCGGCGCACGACGAGCTCCAGCACGAGGGCGAAGACCCACGTGAGCCCGACCCACTGGCGAGGCAGCTCGGTCGCCCACCAGTACGAGCCGACGACGATGATGATGATCCCGACGCTCGCGGACCCGAGCGTGCGGCGGAACTCCTCGGACGCCGACAGATGGTGCGGCGAGTAGAGCCCGAAGGTGTGGAACACCGCCACCCACAGCAACGGGGCGGCGACGAGCACGACGTAGTAGGAGGGCCGGAGCGGCTCGAGCCCGAAGAGGGCGAGATAGGACAGGACGAGCGCGACCACGAGCGACAGGACGTCGGACGCGGCCAGCCCCACCCCGAGGATCTGGTAGCGACGCAGGACGTCGCTGCGCTCGGGCTCGAGCGCGCCGCGGCCGGGAAGCTCCGGCGCGCGACGAACGGCGTCGGCTTGCTCCACGAGCTTGAGGGGGCTCGTCTCCCCCAGGTCGCCTCTTGTCACCATCCCCTAGCTTCCCCTTGCTGCGCGCGCTCGATGCACGAGCTTAGACCAGATATTGCCAGGAGAGGAGTCTGTCCGGCCCGGCCCTTCTGACCCAATCCGCAACTCTACGTAAGGCGTCCACGATGGCACCGCGCGCTGCGTCGTTCGCGGACCGCTCACGGCGCGCCCAGCACGTCGCCGTCCCCCAGGGTCGCGTCCTCGGCGTGCGCGCCGGGAGCGACGACGGAGCCCTGGCCGAGGATCGAGCGGAGCGCGGAGCCACCTCGGCCCACTCTGGCGCCGGGCAACAAGACGGACTCGAGCACGGTGGCTCCCTCTTCGACGACCGCGCCGGCACCCAGACACACGGAGGATACCCTCGCCCCCGCGGCCACGGTAGCCCCGTCGGCGGCGAGCACGAGCCCCTCCCGGGGATCGGGGATCGCGTCGCTGCGGTAGCGGCCGTGGAGGGCGTCGACGTTCGCCTGCAGGTACTTCGCGGGGGTCCCGATGTCGATCCAGTAGGCGTCGGACCCGAGGCCGTAGAGAGCGCCGTCCGCGACGAGCTCGGGGAACAGGCGCCGCTCCGCCGACCACGGCCGGCCCTCGGGGATGCGGTCGAGGACGGCGGGCTCGAAGACGTAGACCCCGGCGTTGACGAGGTTGGTGGGGGCGGTCCCGGGCGCGGGCTTCTCGATGAACCCCGTGACCTTGCCGTCGCCGTCGGTCGGGACAACGCCGAACGCGGACGGGTCCTCCACCGGGGTCAGCATGATCGTGGCCTCCGCCCCCCGGGCCCGATGCCAGGCCGCGAGGGCGCCGAGATCCACGTCGGTGAGGACGTCGCCGTTGAAGACGAAGAAGGCCTCCCCCGCGACGAGGGCGCCGGCGTGCCTGACGGCACCGGCGGTGTCGAGAGGCTCCTTCTCGTGGGTCACGTGCACCGACATCCCGCGGGCGCGCGCGGCCTCGACGAGGCCGGCGTAGGCCTCCGACAGATAGGAGGTGGCGAGGACGGCCGCGTCGACGCCGAAGCGGGCGAGGGAGTCGAGCACGTGCTCGATGTGGGGCCGGTTGGCGATCGGCAGCAGAGGCTTGGGGCGCGTGAAGGTGAGCGGGCGCAGGCGGGTCCCGAACCCGCCCGCGAGAAGCACCGCCCTCACGCCCCCGTGGCCCTCCGGAACGAGAGTCCGATGACGACGATGCCGGACACGACGAGGAGCACCCCCGCCCACCGCAGCAGCGGAACCTGCTCGTGCAGCACGAAGCGCGCGAAGGCCACGATCACGACATAGGAGAGCCCCACGAACGGGTACGCGACCGACAGCGGGACGCGCGACAGGACCACGAGCCAGAAGAGAGCGGAGATCCCGAAGAGGCCGAGGCCAACCCACAGAAACGGCTCCCGCGCGGCCCGCAGGAGCGTGTCGGCGGGCGCGGACATCTCCGCCTCGCCGATGCGCCCGACGCGGTCCATGGCCGTCTTGAGCGTGAGCTGCCCCGCGACCGCGAAGCACACGCTCACGACGAGCAGCCCGAGGGACACGAGCGACACCGTCCGGACCCCGGCGGGCGCGGCCGCCGCCGCCAGGGTCTCCGAGGGAGGGGCCTGAAGGGTCACGCCCGCAGTCTAGGCCCGCGGCCCCGCGGCCCGGCGTACCCGGATGCGGAACCAGGTGTCCTTGAGGTCGAGGGCCGAGCGCAGCGCCCACCCGTCCACGCGCACGGTCCGGGCCGACCCGGCGATGCGCACGCCTCCCCCGGTGGGGGTCGCGACCGTGACGCGCCCCGACACGCCGAAGGGACGCACGAGCGAGACCTTCACGAGCTTGCCGGTCCCGAAGGCGCGGTCGAGCTTGGCCGACAGCCTCTTCCACCGCATCTCGACCCGCCAGCGGAAGTTGGGGTTGTCGTCGACGCCGTCGAACCGGTCCCGCACGCCGCGCAGGTAGGGCAGGGCGGTCCCGCCCCACACGTTCTCGTTGTTCTCGGTGTGGCCCCCCGAGGAGGACGAGTAGAGGGCCTGGATCGGGCGGCCGCGGCGCACGACCGCGAGCCCCCGCGTGCGGGCGACCGCGGACCTCCAGTCGTCCCACCACGCGCCCGACCCCGTCCGGCGGGCGTCGCCGATGTAGACCTGGTCGCCCGAGCCGTCGTAGACCGCGCAGTCGCATGGGTACCGGTGCTGGCCGTAGGTCCGGATGCGGTTGAGCGCGTAGGTGCGGCCCGCGATCGCCTGCGCCCGCAGGGCCGCGGCGGGCCACGACGCCGGCATCTCCCCGAGCCCCAGGAGGTACTTCTGCATCGAGAGCTTGAGCACCACGCGCAGGCAGAACCCCGGGCGGCACGCTCCCCGGTAGGTGCCGAGCACCAGCTTGCCGTGGGCGTAGGCGAGACCCTTCTGGCGGATCCGGAGCAGGGTGCCGAAGCCCGCGTACCGGGCCGCGAGCGGCCGGTCGGGCTTCCCGAACACCGTGCGTCCGCGGCGCTTGACCCGGACGCCGTTGCGGTACAGACGTATGCCGCCGGTGCCGCTCGCCTCCGCCCGCCACCTGTCGCCCGCGCCCCCCGACGCGATCCGGCGCCCGGAGGCGGCGCGCCCGATCACGACGCGCCCGCCCCCCGCGCGGCGCGCCCGGGAGCGGAGGTGCACGACCCCGCGGCCGTCGATCAGGCCCACGCGCACCTTGCGCGGCACGCTCGTCCGCCGGATGCGGGTGCCGCGGTAGTAGTGGCGCAGGATGCGGCGGGCGCTGTGGCCCGCCTCCGCGCGCCCCAGCGCGCCGTACTGCGACATCCCGATCCCGTGGCCCCACCCGCGGCCCTTGATCACCACGGTACGGGCGGCCTCCGCGGGCGCGGCGAGCGCGCACGCCACCACGACCGCCGCGGCGAGGGCCCTTCTCATGACTGCATCGCCTCCTCGTAGGCCTCTCGCGTCGCGAGCGCGGTCCGCTCCCACGTGAAGCCCGCGGCCCGGGCGCGTCCCGCCCGCGTCAGGCGCCTCCTCAACGCCTCGTCGCGCGCCAGGCGCACGAGGCCGTCGCCCATCCCGTCGACGTCGGTGGGCGACACCAGCAGGGCGGCGTCCCCCACCACCTCTTCGGCGGCGGAGTAGCGCCCCACGAGCGCCGGGGTGCCGGCCGCCATGGCCTCGAGCGGCGGGAGCCCGAAGCCCTCGTACAACGACGGATAGCAGAACACCTCGGCGGCGGCAAGCAAACCCGGCAGCGTCTCGTCGCCGACCCAGCCGACCGGGACGACCCCGGGGGTGCGGGGCAGGGCGGGGCCCCATCCGGCCGGCCCCGCGAGCACGAGGGTCCATCCCCCCAGCTCGCGCCCGGTCGCACCCTCCCACGCGCGCAGGAGGCGGGCGAGGTTCTTGCGCGGCTCGATCGTGCCGACCGCGACCACATACGGGCGGGCGACGCCGAGACGGGCGAGGGCCCCGTCGGCGAGCGGCGCGGCCCCGTAGAACGCGGGGGACACGCCCTCCCACGCCACGACGAGCCGATCGCGCGCCACGGAGTAGCGCCGCGCGACGTCCGCCGCGATCGCCTCCGTCGGCACGACCACGCAGGCGGCGCGCCGGATCGCGTCCGGCACGAGCGTGCGCAGCCTGTGCCCGCCCGGCCACGTGTCGTCGCGCAGGTAGGAGAGGTCGTGGACGGTCACGACGCCGGGGGCCTCTCCGAGCGCGGGCAGCGTGAAGTTCGTGCCGTGGACGACGTCGACGGGACCGGTGAGCCGCGCGATCGCGGGCCGCCCGGCGCGCCTCCACACCGCCTGCGCGACCCGCGCCGGGACCCTCCAGCGCGCTATCGATGCGTCCCGCGCACCCCTCCACGCGACCGCGAAGCGCCGCACGTCGACGCCGACGGCCTCGAGGGTGCGGGCGAGCTCGCGCGCGTAGCGCCCCACGCCGGTGGGCGGGTCGAGCAGGGGCCCGGCGTCGAACGCGACCCGGGGGAAGCCGCCGGAGCGAGCGCCGGGAGCCGCGCCCCCGGCCCTCACAGCGCCGCGACCGCCTCCGCCTGGTCGCGGTGGGCCCGGTACCAGTCGATCGTGGCCCGAAGCCCGGCCTCGAGCGAGGTGGTCGCCTCGAAGCCGAACGCGGCCCGGGCGCGGCTCGAGTCCACGAGGCGGCGGGGCTGGCCGTCGGGCTTGGACGCGTCCCACACGATGTCGCCCTCGAAGCCGGTCAGCGCGGCGATCTCGGCGGCGAGCTCGGCGATCGAGATCTCGACGCCCGAGCCGATGTTGACGGGGTCCCCCCCGTCGTAGCGCTCCGCCGCGAGCACGATGGCGCGGGCGGCGTCGTCGACGAAGAGGAACTCGCGCGTGGCGCGGCCCGTGCCCCACACCTCGAGGGCGCCGGCCCCGGACTCGACCGCGTCGACGCACTTCTTGATCAACGCGGGGACGACATGGGAGACCGCGGGGTGGAACTTGTCGCCGGGACCGTAGAGGTTCGTGGGCAACAGGTAGACGACGTTCTGTCCGTGCTGGGCGCGGTTGCTCTGCGCGTGGACGAGCAGCGCCTTCTTGGCGAGGCCGTAGGGGGCGTTGGTCTCCTCGGGATAGCCGTTCCAGAGGTCGTCCTCGGAGAAGGGCGCCGGCGTGTGCTTGGGGTAGGAGCAGATCGTTCCCACGACCACGGTCTTGTCCGTCCCTCGCCGGCGCGCGGCCTCGATCACGTTGGTCCCCATGAGCAGGTTCGAGAGGTAGAGGTCGGCCGGCTGCGCCCGGTTCGCCCCGATGCCGCCGACGCGCGCGGCGAGATGGAAGACGACGTCGGGAGCGGCCTCGGCGAGCATCTTCTCGGTGTCGTCCGCCCGGGTGAGGTCGAAGTCGGCGCGCCGGGGGGCGATCACCGCGCGCGCCCCCCGCTCGGCCAGGACGCGCCGGACGGCGCGGCCGACGAAGCCGCCTCCGCCCGTTACGAGCACCCTGCGCCCGCTCCACCCGTCCACGCCTCGATCGTAGTGGCTCGCCCCGCACTGCCGGCCGCGCCGTCCCCCGCCGCCGCGAGGCACCGTGGGACAATCCCGCCGTGTCGGGGCTCAGGGTCGCCATGACGGTCGAGCAGTGCTGGCACCGCGTCCCGGGAGGCACCGCGGTCGCCGCGATCGGCATGGCGAGGGCGCTGGGAGAGCGCGCCGGGCTCGACCTCGTCGGGGTCGCGGCCCGCCACGCGCGCGCGGCGCCGCGCGACTTCCGCCCGCCCCTGCCCGTACGCCACCTCCCGCTCCCGCGCGCCGCCCTCTACGAGAGCTGGCACCGGCTCCGGCGGCCCCGGGTCGAGCGCGCGACGGGGCCGGTGGACGTCGTCCACGCCACCTCGATCGCGATGCCGCCCCGGTCCCGGCCGCTCGTGCTCACGATCCACGACCTCGCGTTCGTGCGGCAGCCCGCCCATTTCACCGCGCGCGGTCTGCGCTTCTTCCGTCGCGGGCTCGACCTCGCCCTGTCCGAGGCCGACCTCGTCCTCTGCTCCTCCGAGGCGACGCGGCGGGACTGCGAGGAGGCCGGCTTCCCCCCGGCGCGTCTTCGCCTCGTCCCGCTCGGCGTCGACGTCCGCCCCGCGTCGGAGGCCGACGTCGAGCGCGTCCGGCGCCGCTACGGGCTCGGTCGTCCCTACGTGCTGTGGACGGGGACGGTCGAGCCCCGCAAGAACCTGCCCGCGGTCGTGGCCGCGATGGGCCGCGTCGGACCCGAGGTCGAGCTCGTGGTCGCCGGCCCGCGCGGGTGGAGCGAGGACCTCGCCGCCCTCGTCGCGCGGGCGCCCAAGCCGGTGCGGGCCCTCGGCTTCGTCCCCGGCGACGACCTGCGCGCGCTCTACGCGGGGGCGCGCGCGTTCTGCTGGCCGACGCTGCTCGAGGGGTTCGGGTTCCCCGTGCTCGAGGCGATGGCGCAGGGAACGCCCGTGGTGACGTCGCGGGGGACCTCGACGGAGGAGCTCGCGGGAGACGCGGCGCTCCTCGTGGACCCGCGCGACGAAGCCGCGATCGGGCGCGCCCTCGACGCCGTCCTCGCCGACGGCGACCTCTCGGCGCGGCTCGCGCGCGCGGGACGGGAGCGCGCGGCCCGCTTCACGTGGGCGCGCTGCGGGCGCCTCGTCGCCCAGGCCTACGAGGACGTCGCCGCGTGAACCGCGTCGGGATCAACCTCCTGTGGATGGTCCCGGGGGTCGTCGGCGGGTCGGAGACCTACACCGTCCGGCTCCTCGGGGGCCTTGCCGAGCGGCTCTCCGACCTCGAGTACACGCTGTTCGCGCTCCCCGAGCTGGCGAGCGCCTACCCCGACCTCGCCCGCACCTTCCCGACCGCGTACGCGCCGGTGAACGGGCGGCGCAAGCCCGCTCGCGTCGTCGTGGGAGAGAACGCGTGGCTCGCCCGGCAGTGCCGCAAGCGCGGGATCGACCTCGTACACCACGCCGGAGGCGTGATCCCGTTCGTGGGGTCGGCGCGCCCGGTGCTGACCCTGCACGACCTCCAGTACGTCTTCTACCCGGAGTACTTCACGCGCTCGAAGCGCGCGTGGCTGCGCGCGATGGTGCCGCGCTCCGCGGAGGCGGCACGCCTCGTGCTGACGCCGAGCGAGTTCACGCGGCGCACGGTGATCGAGCGGCTCGGGATCGACCCCAGCGTCGTCGTCGTGGTCCCCCACGGGATGTCGCCGGGCGGCGCGCCGGGAACGCGCGGCCCCGACGCGCGCGCCCGCTTCGGGCTCGCCGGGCCGTTCTTCATCTATCCCGCGGCCACCTACCCACACAAGAACCACCTCCTGCTGATCCAGGCGTTCGCCGAGCTGCTGCGGGTGCACCCCGAGGCGACGCTCGTGCTCACCGGAGCCAAGGGGTCGAGCCAGTGGGGCACGGCGCACTCGACCGAGGGCGCGATCGCCGAGGAGATGCGCAAGCTCGGGATCGAGGAGCGGGTGCGCGCCCTGGGCTACGTCGGGCAGCACGAGCTCGAGCAGCTCTACGAGGCCGCGGTCGCCCTCGTGTTCCCGTCGCGCTTCGAGGGCTTCGGCGCGCCCGTGCTCGAGGCGTGGAGCCGCGGCTGCGCCGTCATCGCGGCCGACGCGGCCGCGCTCCCCGAGGTCGTGGGGGACGCCGGGTTCCTGCTCTCGCCCGACAACCCGCTCGAGTGGGCGCACGCGATGCAAGCGCTGCTCGAGGACGAGGACCTTCGGGGCGTGCACGAGCGCGCCGGAGCCGAGAGGCTCAAGCGCTTCTCGTGGGCGCGCTCCGCGGACGTGCTCGAGGACTCCTACCGGCACGCTCTCGAGACGACGCTGTGAGGGCCGCCGGCGCGCCGGGATGCGCGGCGGTCGCTCTGCGGTGAAGCTCGTCGTCCTCTGTCCCCACTTCGCCCCCGACGTCGCGCCGACGGGAGCGGTGATGACGCGCATCGTGTGGGAGCTGGGGCGGCGGGGGCACAAGATCGAGGTGCTGACGTCGCTGCCCTGGTACCGGGAGCACCGCGTCGAGCCCGGCTTCGAGGGACGGCTCGTCCGCTGGGAGGACACCCCGTGGGGGCGCGTCACCCGCATCCACCCGTTCCCGACGAGCAACAAGCGCGATCTCGTCCGGCGCGCGCTCGCGTTCGGAGGGTTCAGCGCGCTCGCGGCCGCCCTCGGGGCGCGCGGGGCCGACGCCGACGGCGTGCTCGCGATGTCGCCTCCGCTCACACTCGGGCTCTCGGGGTGGGCCGTGGCGCGCGCCCGCGGCGCGCCGTACGTCTTCAACGTCCAGGACGTCTTTCCCGACGTTGCTATCGAGCTCGGGATGCTGCGGAGCCCCGCCCTGATCGCGGCGTCGCGCCGGCTCGAGCGCCTCTGCTACGAGCGCGCCGACGCCGTCACCGTGCTCGGCGACGACCTGCGCGCCAACGTCGCCGCCAAGGTCGGCCGCGCCGAGAAGGTGCGCGTGATCCCCAACTTCGTCGACACCGAATGGATCACGCCCCGGGCGCGCGCCAACGAGTACCGGGCCCGCCACGGCCTCGAGGGGAGGTTCGTCGTCATGTACGCGGGCAACGTCGGACTGTCGCAATCGCTGGAGCTGATCCTCGAGGCCGCGCGCGAGCTGGCGCGGGAGACCGAGGTCGCGTTCGTGATCAACGGCCAGGGGGCGGCGCGCGCCGACCTCGAGCGGCGCGCCCGCGACCTCGACAACGTCCTGTTCGTCGACCTGCAGCCGGAGGAGACCCTGCCCGACCTGCTCGCCGCGGCCGACGTCCACGTCGTGCCCCTCAAGCGGGGCCTCGCGCGCGCGAGCGTGCCGTCCAAGACCCTCTCGATCCTCGCCGCGGGTCGCCCGCTGGTGGCGAGCGTGGACCCGGGCAGCGAGATCGCGCGCCTCGTCGAGCGCGCG